>JANYLG010000047.1 GCA_025363775.1 Acidobacteriota bacterium
CTCGATGCGGATGTCCAGCACGTCGGCGTCGTCCAGGCAGCGGGCGTTGACCGACCAACCGTCGGGGTTGGAGCGCGGGCGGTAGAAGCTCTTGATGCCGCAGACCAGGCAGAACAGGTGGTCGGCCGCGCCGGTGTTGAACCGGTAGCTGGTAGCACCGACTCTTCGCGGGGCTGAAGCCCCACGCCACACCGACACCCGTTGCTCGGCGCCGATCTGCGTCAGCACCGACCCTTCGTCGTCAGTTCCGACCCTTCGCGGGGCTGAAGCCCCACGCCACACCGACACCCGTTGCTTCGGACCCTCGTCTGCTCGTGGATGAGGGCGCCGGCACGCCGCGCCGCGTCCGCCAGCCCCAGCACGAACTGCTCGGGGTTGACGCTGGCCGACACCCCGTCCACCATCCCGCCGTGGTAGAGGTCGGAGCCGATCTCGGCGTGGAGGTCGGCTTTCGGAATCACCTGCAGGCGGTGGCCGAATGTCTTCTCCATGAGCTCGGCCGCGGCCGCGTAGCCGGCGAAGTGGGCCGGCTTCCAGGCCGCCTCCAGGTGGCCGGAGCGCGCAAACCCGCACGCGATCCGCTCCTCGTTGACGAGGCGCTCGACCGTGTCAATGGCTGACAGCGAGAAGGCGAACATCCGCCGTGCGCGCGCTTCGCCGTACTTCTTCACGAGCGCCTCTGGACCCAGCTTCATCCCCGTGAGAACCATTCCCGCGTTCCGGCTCGACGCGCCCCCTCCCACTGTTTCCTGCTCCAGGACCGCCACGCTGGCGCCCGACCTCGCGAGCACGCGCGCCGCGGACAGCCCCGCAAAGCCGCCACCGACGATGGCCACGTCCACACGGGACGGCAGCGCCACATCGGGACGGGAGGCGGGCTCCACCGTTGAATTCCAGAAATTCTCTTCGGTCAGCATGAGACAGTTTGTCTCACTCTCGAGATGACCTCTGGACAATTCTCAACACTGCGCTACAATCCGGGCTGCAACGTTCTCGTCCGATAATTCAAACCAAGGAGCACACATGAAGAAATTCCTCGTGGTTCTGTCCGTGTTTGCCGTGAGCGCCTTTATGTCCGGCATCGCGTCCGCCCAGGAGAAGGCGCCTGGAATCGTGGTGCTGAAGGGCGCGCCGCTTGGTGGCGTGAAGTTCGACCACGCGAAGCACAGCAAGATGGAAGGCGTGAAGTGCGAGGCCTGCCATCATGCCTCGAAGCCTGAGCATGCGTCGAAGGTTGCCCACGAGCCTTGCCAGACCTGCCACACCAAGGTGGCCACGGCGCCGATGAAGACCGCGACCCAGGCCGCGTTCCACGCGGCGATGGCGAAGAGTGGCACGTGCATCGACTGCCACATCAAGCAGAATGCTGCTGGCAAGAAGGCGCCGATGAAGTGCCCGGAATGCCACAAGAAAGCAAACGTCTAGACCTCTTTCCAGGGCTGAGATCGTCACGGTTGAAGCACGTTTCTGTGGATCCCCTGGAATCTGTCTTGGGCGCGGCCGGTTGACCGGCCGCGCCCGCACCGCCTTGCGATCGTCCCGCCCTCGGCGACTACTTCACGACGTCGAACCTGACCGATCATACGAACGTGTAAACCGGAATGAGCGGGAGCTTGCCTCCAGTTCACGGGCAGGACAGCGGGATATTTCGTGGAACTTCTCCCCCGCGCAAACTGAATATCACCAATGAGAACCTCACGTCTGCCGTACTCTTGCGCCAAGCCGGCGGCAAAGGCCCCCGGCTGCCGCATCAGCCCGGTCCACGTCCGCCTCTCGTGTGCCGGCGGTGGTGGGGCGACAGGGGACACGCGCCGATGCGGCCAAGCCGACAGAGTCGAGTGAACCGATGGGGTGAACGGAGGACAGCATGCGGAGGACGACCCGTATGGCCAACAGGATTCGGCTGCTCGCGTGCGCCGGCTTGGTGGCGGCGCACGCGCTCGTGTTCGCGCAGGGCGGAGACGTGAACGCGATCCTTGCGGGCGCGCGGGAGGCGCTGGGCGGCGACAAGAAGCTCGACGCCGTGAAGACGATGACGATTGCCGGGCGGTCGCTCAGGACGAACCCGACGGGCACGAGCACCGAGAGCGAGTTCGAGGTGGCGATCGAACTCCCCGACAAGTACATGCGCCGCGACGCCGTCGTCTTCTGCGAGAAGACGGGCGGCAGCTCCGCGAGCGCCTTGCGGGCGTCAGGCGGCAGGGGCGACAGAGGAGCCTGGCCGCGACCTCGCAGATCCACGCGCAGCGGCGAGTCCGATTCCTGCCACTGCCCCTTCAGGACGTTGACCGGCTCGTCACCCTCGAACCCGAGGTACGAGTACTTGCCATAGTGCGGCAGCTTGCGCCCGAGGCCCGGGAACGCGGCCACCGGATCGACGGCCAGGTAGCCGATCGCCTTTTCGACGTTCTGCGGGTGCCGCGAGGTCAGCACGAGCGTGTGGCCGGCGAGCGGCATCTTCTCGCCATCCACCTCGATCGCCGACTCGCCCAGCGTCAAGCCGCCCCCCGACGAGAACACGCGCGCGGCCCAGCGGTTCGCGCGGCCGGCGATCCAGACGGCGCGGTCGCGCGGAAGCTCGGCGACCTCCGTGTCAAGCTTGATCTCGACCTGGTGGCTGTCGCTCTGCCATCCCTTGAACAGGGCTCGCCAGGCCTGGAGTTCCGCGCTCGAGGCGGCGGACGGCAGCACGGCGAGCACGCGCGGCTCGCCGAAGATCTGGCCGATCGAAGGCGGGGTCTCGCGGGCGTCGAGCTTTCGGAACACGTCGAACCGCGGATCGACGTGCACCATCAGCGGCGCGTCCGGCGTGGCGATCGAGAAACGTTGTTCCGCCGATTCCAGGCGCACCACCTGCCGGACCACCCCCTTCGACGTCTGCACGACCACTGGCACGTCGATCGAAAACGGCTCCGCTCCCTGCGTCTGCCGGACCACGCCTTCGACGATGACACGGCCCGCGACGCCATCTGCCGGGTCGCGGCGGACGGCGGTCACGCTGACGGCCAGCACCGGTGCGCCCGGCCGGCCAATCCAGTCCCTGAAGAACCGGCTGAAGTCGCGTCCACTAACTGCCTCGATCGTCTTCTGGAAGTCGGTGAACGAGGCGCGCTTTCCCTTGAAGTCGCGGTAGAACCGCGCGATCGCCTTGCGGAACGTGTCGTCGCCGACCGAGAGCCGCAACATGTGAAACGCCATCAGTGCCTTGCCGTACCCCACGGCCTCGGTGGAGGCGCTCTCGCGCGAGCGGAACGCGGTCAGCGGGAAGTCCCGTCCCTCCTTCACGTAGTCGCGGTACTTCTGCAGCGTCGATCTGCGGTACTCGTCACCCGCACCGCGTTGCTCCTGGATCAGGTGATCGGCCAGGTACGCGGTCAGCCCTTCGCACCAATTCCCCGACTCGTAATCCACGAACACCGAGTTTCCCCACCAGTTGTGCAGGATCTCGTGGGGGTAGGACGAGTTGATGATGAACGGAAAGCGGAGGATCTCGCGGCCGAGCAGCGTGAACGTCGGCATGCCGTAGCCCGTCTCCCAGAAGTTCTCGACCAGCGCGAACTTGCGATAGGGATAGGGCCCGATCAGCTGACGGTACATCTCGAGGTACTGCGACGTGGCCGCCAGGTACTTCCCGGCGAGGGCCTCGTCGCGATCGTGCAGGTAGACGAGCGTCTCGACCGAGCCGGCCGTGTCGCGCGAGACCTGCAGCGGGCCGCCAACCAGGTAGATCTCGTCCATCTCTCCGCCCGAGTCCCAGCGCGCGCGGCCCCGCTCGTCGCGCGAGGTGCCATTCCCCTGGGAGACGACGTGCCAGCCCTTCGGCAGCTGCACGTCGAGGGTGAAGTCGATCAGGTCGCGGTTGAACGCGGGATACCAGAAGCTGCTGCCGGCGAGGTACACCCCCTCGGGCCCGAGGATGCCCGCGGTCTCGCGGAAACCGCGCGTGTACTCTTCCTTCTTGTCGGACAGGCCGAAATCCACCACGCCTTCGTACGACACCATCAGCGTGGCCTGGCCGGGCGGGAGCGTCGCGCGGTAGCGCTTGACACCGACCTGTCGGCCCGTGCCCTCGCCCGTGCCGTTGATTCCGAAGAACGTGGCGGCGCCGGCGATCGGGATCTCGCGAACCAGCGGCGCGCTGCGCGTCACGCGCAACGCGCCGCTCAGCACGAAGTCCACGACGCCGTCGGCGGGACGCGCCGCCACCTGCATTGTGTCGGTGACCACGAGCGTGTGCGTCGCAGGGTCGATGGTGACCCGCATCGCATGGGTCACGCGCCCGTCGATCGGCGCGGCGAACGCAACGGCCGCACCCGCCAGGACAAGGCACGCCACGACCGCGGACCGCGAGCGCCAGACGCCACGCCGGCCCCGGGAGGATCGAACGGTCTCAGAGGCCATCCAGGAATTGTAACGCACGCGACACACACGCCGACGCACTGGCGTACCGGACATCTTTTCGTCCCTTGCAACGTTCCGCCTCCAGGGCTGGTCTAAGACAGCGAACCTGAAACCTCGCGCCGGGCGCGCAGAAGGGAATTCGATGTCCGCTCCAGCTGGTATGGCCACCGTCGTTCCCGCAGCCATCATTCAACCGAAGTCCACGAACGAACGCGACGAGATGACCGCGCTCGGCCTTTTGTCTGCCGACGGCTCAATCGGGCCGCCGGCCCTGTTCCCGGGCACCGGCCCCTCCGCCGCGCCGATCGAGAGGCGAGCCATAAAGGCCGGCGAGGTCCTCAACGAGGCCTACGACTACCCGCGGCCGTCCTCATTTGCTCGCGGCATCCGGTTCGACCTCGGAGACAAGACGATGCTGCTGATCTCCGGGACCGCCAGCGTGGACGAGGCGGGCCTGACGGTTCACGAGGGTGACTTCCGCGCACAGCTCTGGCGCACCTACCGCAACATCACTGCACTGCTGGCGTCGGAAGGCGCGACATGGCAGGACATCGTCCGGACGACGTGCTACCTCCGCGACATCGAGCGCGACTACAAGGACTTCAACCAGGTCCGCACGACCTTCTTTGGCTGGCTGGGGATCGACCCGCTGCCGGCCAGCACCGGCATCCAGGCGCGCTTGTGCCGGGAAGACCTGCTGATCGAGATCGAAGCGATCGCGGTCTTCGCGCGGAAACAGGACTGAGTCCTTCGCTGCACAAATACGGCGACGTATGTGTGCCCTCAGGACTCAGTGCTGAGCGAGTACAACTGGCCACGATCGCCGAAACCCGATCGTAGCCGTGATTGAGAGTCGAAGGACTGAGCCATGTCAGCAGGCGACACCTTCGCCGGCACGCAGTTGCGGCTGGTCGCGCGGAGCGCGAAACCGGCAGGCACCGTCGTGGATATACGCGGCGTCCGCATCGGCGGGCACGAGATCGTGATCATGGCTGGCCCGTGCGCCGTGGAGAGCGAAGCGCAACTGCTCTCGGTCGCCCGGGCGGTGAAGGCGGCCGGCGCCACGGTGCTGCGTGGCGGCGCCTTCAAGCCCCGCTCGTCGCCCTACAGCTTCCGGGGCCTCGAGCAGGAAGGGCTTCGTCTCCTGGCGCTCGCCCGCACCGAGACCGGGCTGAGGGTGGTGACGGAGGTCATGGACGTCAGGCAGTTGCCGGCGGTCGCCGCGTGCGCCGACATCCTGCAGGTCGGATCGCGCAACATGCAGAACTTCACGCTGCTCGAGGAAGTGGGCCGGTGCGGGATGCCGGTGCTCCTCAAGCGCGGCATGAGCGCCACGCTGGCCGAGTACCTGCAGGCGGCCGAGTACATCATGGCCGTCGGGAACGAGCAGGTCATCCTGTGCGAGCGAGGCATCCGCACGTTCGAGCCTTCGACGCGCAATACGCTCGACCTCAACGCGGTGCCGATGCTCCAGCGGCAGACGCATCTGCCCGTCATCGTTGATCCGAGCCACGGTACGGGCCACGCCTGGATGGTCCCGCGCATGGCGTGCGCGGCGGTCGCCGCAGGCGCCGACGGCCTGCTGATCGAGGTGCACTGCGACCCGGCACAAGCGTTGAGCGACGGCGCGAACTCGCTGACGCCCGAGGCGTTTGCCCTGATGCTCGAGCAGGTCGCGGCCGTCGCCGCCGCGGTGGGCCGCGCTACGCGACTGACCCTGAACAGTGAGACGGCCGCCGCGCCGGTCTGAGTGGATCCGCCGAAGCCATGAGAGCCTTCTTCATCGCCCTCGTCGTCCTCCTCTCCACTGGTCCAGGCACCGCGGGCCAGCAGCCCGCCCGAAGCCCGTTCGAGACGGCCTCCGCCCCGGCGGCGCGAACCAGGCTCGACGAACTCGTCTTCGCGCGGCTGAAGCGCCTGGGCCTCCAGCCGGCTCGCCCGAGCTCGGACGCGGTGTTCGTCCGCCGGGTGTTCCTCGACGTGATCGGCACCCTTCCAACCGCGGACGAGGCTCGCGCCTTCATCGAGGATCCATCGCCAACCAAGCGAAGCGCGCTCGTCGATCGCCTGCTGGAGCGCGAGGAATTCGCCGACTACTGGGCGATGAAATGGGGCGACGTGCTGCGGGTGAAATCGGAGTTCCCGATCAACCTGTGGCCGAACGCCGTGCAGGCCTACCACCACTGGATCAGGACGAGCCTCCGGAACAACGTGCCGTTCGATCGGTTCGCGCGCGAGTTGCTGACGGCGAGCGGGAGCAACTTCCGCGTGCCGCAGGTCAACTTCTACCGCACGGTGCAGAGCCGTGAGCCGACGTCGATCGCGACCAACGTGGCGCTCATCTTCATGGGGACACGCGCCGAGGCGTGGCCGGCCGACCGTCAGGCCGCGATGGCCGCGTTCTTCTCGCAGATTGGCTACAAGGCCACGGGCGAATGGAAGGAAGAGATCGTCTTCTTCGACCCGGACAAGGCCGCGTCGCCGGCGCCGACGGTCGCGGGCTCACGCGTCGCCATCCTGCCCGACAGTACCAGCATCCGCCTCTCGCCTGCCGACGATCCCCGTGAAGCGTTTGCCGCGTGGCTCGTGTCGCCCAGGAACGCCTGGTTCGCGCGCGCGGCCGTCAACCGGGTGTGGTTCTGGCTGATGGGCCGGGGCATCGTGCACGAGGCCGACGACATCCGGCCGGACAACCCGCCGGCCAACCCGGACCTGCTGGCCTATCTCGAACGTGAGTTCCGGGCGGCGCGGTTCGACCTGAAGCACGTCTACCGCCTGATCCTCAACTCGGGCACCTACCAGTTGTCGTCAATCCCGGCCACGAGCAGCGCGGAGGCGGAAGCGAACTTCGCCTATGCGCTGGTCCGCCCGCTCGACGCCGAAGTGCTGGTGGACGCGGTCTGCCAGATCACCGGGACCACCGAGCAGTACTCGAGCGCCATCCCGGAGCCTTTTACCTACATTCCGCCCGACCAGCGGTCGATCGCGCTGGCCGATGGCAGCATCCGGAGCGCGTTTCTCGAGACGTTCGGCCGGCCGCCGCGCGACACCGGCCTGCTCTCGGAGCGCAACAGCCGGCCGTCGGCCTTCCAGCGGCTGTACCTGCTGAATTCCAGCGACATTCAGCGCAAGCTCCAGCAGGGGCCGAAGATCCAGGCGCTGATCCAGGCGAGAGGCGATATCCGCGACGTGGTGACAGGGCTCTACCTGGCCATCCTGTCGCGCTTCCCCAACGAGGACGAGTTGAAGACGGCCGCGTCCTACGCGCAGTCGGCTGGCGGCAATCGGCGCCAGGCCGGCCAGGACCTGGCGTGGGCGCTGATCAACAGCGCCGAGTTCCGCTTCCGCCACTAGACATCTTCCAGGGCTGAGATGCTTACGGTTGACGCACGTTTCTGAAGGCTCCCTGGAATCTGTCGTAGGCCCGGCCCCTTCACCGGCCACGCACCGAGAGGAACACATGTCGATCACCAGGCGTCACCTGATTCGCAGCGGGATGCTCGGCGCCGCCGGCTTGCTGCTGGCCCCGCGAGCGGGGGCCGGCCGGGCATGGGCCGCGGCGCCAGCCCCCAAGGCTCGCGCCAAGTCGATCATCCAGGTCTGGCTCTGGGGCGGCCCCTCGCACCTCGACACCTTCGACCCGAAGCCCGCCGCCGGCTACAACTACTGCGGCCCGCTCGACAAGCCAATCCCGACCAACGCCGATGGCATCGTCATCGGCGAGCTGCTGCCGCTGCTGGCGAAGCAGGCGGACAAGTACTCGTTGATCCGCAGCATGACGCACGGCATCAACGCGCACGAAACGGCCGCCTACTCCGTGCAAACCGGCCGCAAGCCCGGCGGTCGCCTCGTGTACCCGGGAATGGGGGCGGTGGTCTCGCTGCTCGAGGGCTATGGCGCCGGCTACACCGGCCTCATCCCGCCGTACGTGGTGCTCACGGAGGTGCAGGGGCGATTCTCGGAGTCCGGTTTTCTCGGGCCGCGCTACGCGCCGTTCGCCACCGCCGGCGACCCGCAGCAGAACCCGTTCGTCGTGCAGGGCGTCATCACGCCCGGCATCTCGGACCAGCGTCAGCGCGATCGCCGCGCCCTCCTCCATCAACTGGACACGCTCGGCACCGCCCTGAAGGGACAAGCGACGCTCGAGGCGTTCGCGCAGGGCGAGGACCAGGCGTACGAGCTGATTCTCGGCGAGTCCGGGAAGGTCTTCGACCTTTCGCAGGAGAAGGACGAGGTCCGCGAACGATACGGCCGCAACACGTTCGGGCAGTCGTGCCTGGCGGCGCGAAGGCTCGTCGAGCGAGGCGTGCCCTACATCACGATCAACTTCAAGGGATGGGACACGCACAAGCAGCACTTCCAGGCGATGCGCCAGCGCCTGCCGCAGCTCGACAAGGGGCTGGCCGGCCTGCTGCAGGACCTGTCCGATCGCGGCCTGCTCGACAGTACCATCGTCTGGTGCTGCGGCGAGTTCGGCCGGACGCCGAAGGTCCTCTGGGAGCCACCGTGGAACGGCGGCCGCGGCCACTGGGGTCCGGTGTTCTCCGCGCTCGTGGCGGGCGGCGGGTTCAAGGGCGGGCACGTGGTGGGCGCGTCGGATGGGAAGGGCGAAGAGGTCAAAGACCGGCCGGTCTATCCCGCGGATCTGATCGGGAGCATGTACGAACTGCTCGGCCTCGACCCAGACACGAAGCTGCCGAACCCGGAAGGGCTGGACGTTCGCCTGACGCCCTCGGGCGACGAGCGCCAGGGCCGGGGCGAACGCCTCGCGGAGATCATGTGAACGTGAAGCAGCGTGCGATGAACCGAATGCGATGTTCCCTGGTGACAAGCGTTGTCGTCCTGGTCGCGAGCGCGTCGCTGGCTGCGGCGCAGCAGAACGCGCCACACGTGGGCTACGTCTACCCGGCGGGAGGCCAGCAGGGCACGACAGTCCAGGTGAAAATCGGCGGACGGTATCTCGACGGCGTCACCAACGCCCTCGTGTCTGGCCGCGGGATTCGCGTGGAGGTGGTCGGACACGACAAGCCGCTGACGCAGCCGGAGATCACCGACCTCCGGGAGAAGGCGGCCGAGATGCAGAAGGCCGCGACGACGCCGGCCGCGCGAAAAGAGATCGCCGACATCCGGATGCGGGTGGGCGAATCGCTCCGGCGAAACGCCAACCAGGGGCTTGCCGAGATCGTCACGATCACCGTCACGATCGACGCCGACGCCCAGCCGGGCCCCCGCCAGTTTCGTCTCGAAACCGCGCTCGGCCTGTCGAACCCGCTCGTGTTCTCGGTCGGCCAGCTGCCGGAGTTCCAGGAGAAAGAGGAGAAGAACGCCAAGAGCGACTCGGAACTCCCGATCACGCTGCCCGCCACCATCAACGGCCGCATCGTCCCCGGCGACGTGGACCGTGCGCAGTTCCCCCTGCGACAGGCGCCGCAGTATATGCCGGGTGATGTCGATCGCTATCGCTTCACCGCGCGAAAGGGCCAGGATCTCGTGTGCATCGTAAGCGCCCGCGACCTGATGCCCTACCTGGCCGATGCCGTGCCCGGCTGGTTCCAGGCCACGCTGACGCTCCTCGACGCAAGCGGCCGCGAGGTCGCCTACGAGGACGGCTTCCGCTTCCAGCCCGATCCCGTCCTGCGCGTGCGCGTGCCCGCCGATGGCGAATACGTGCTCGAAATCAAGGACGCGCTCTACCGAGGCCGCGAGGACTTCGTCTACCGCATCGCCGTCGGAGAGCTGCCGTACATCACCAGCATCTTCCCGCTCGGCGGGCCGGCTGGCGCGAAGACCGTCGTCTCGATCAACGGATGGAACCTGCAGGCAAACCGGGTGACGATGGATACAACGCGGGCAGAGCCCGGCCTCTACTCCCTCACTGCCGGCGGCGGCAACCTGACGTCCAACCGTGTGCCGTTCGCCGTGGACACGCTGCCCGAGCTGGCCGAGCGCGAGCCGAACAGCGTGCCGAAGCATGCGCAGCGCGTGACGCTGCCGGTCATCGTGAACGGGCGGATCCAGGAACCGGGAGACGTGGACATCTACAGCTTCCAGGGCCGGGCGGGAGACCAGGTCGTGGCCGAAGTGCGGGCGCGTCGACTCGGGTCGCCGCTCGATTCGTCGCTCGAGCTGATGGACGCCCTCGGACGACGGGTGGCGTTCAACGACGACCACGAGGACAAGGGCGAGGGGCTGCTGACGCACCACGCGGACTCGTACCTGGCGACGACACTGCCCGCCGACGGCACGTACCTGGTGCGGATCGGGGACACCCAGCGACAGGGCGGGCCCGAGTTCGGGTATCGGCTGCGCATCGGTCCGCCGCGCCCCGATTTCGAGCTGCGGGTGGCGCCAGCCGAGATCAACGCGGGCGCAGGGACCAGCGTGCCCGTCACCGTGTACGCGCTCCGACGGGACGGGTTTGATGGCGACATCACCCTCGCCCTGAAGGACGCCTCCGACGGGTTCACGCTGAGCGGAGGCGTGATCCCGGCGGGCCAGGCCCAGGTGCGCGTCACCCTGACCGTCCCGCCCGTCGCGATGAAGGAGTCGGTGAGCGTGAGCCTCGAAGGCCGCGCGGCGGTCCAGGGGCGCACGGTGACTCACCGCGCGATCGCGGCCAACGACATGATGCAGGCGTTCGCGTATCGCCACCTGGTGCCCACCGATGGCCTCCGCGTCTCGGTCATCGCCCGGGGAGCCACCAGGGCGATGGTGCGGGTGCTCGCGCCGCAGCCGGTGAAGATCCCGGTGGATGGCACGACCAGGGTGCGGGTCGCCTTCCCCCTTCCGCGCGCGTTCGAAAAGATCGAGTTCGAATTGAGCGACCCGCCCGACGGAGTCTCACTGCGGGACCTGTCGGTGACGCAGGGCGGAGCGGAGTTCGTCCTGCAGGGCGATCCCGCCAAGGCCAAGCCAGGGCTCCGGGGCAACCTGATCGTCACCGTGTCGGGCGAGCGCGCGCCGCAACAGAATCAGCCGGCGGCCGCCCGCCGGCGCCTGCCGCTGGCCACGCTGCCGGCGATCCCGTTCGAGATCACCAGGAAGTAGCCGCCAGCGCCATAGCGGGCAGCTGACGACGAAGGGTCGGGAACTGACGCAGAAGAGTCGGAACGGACGCAGAAGGGTCGGGAACTGACGCAGAAGGGTCGGGAACTGACGCAGAAGAGTCGGGGCGGACGCAGAAGAGTCGGGGCGGACGCAGAAGAGTCGGGGCGGACGCAGAAGAGTCGGGGCGGACGCAGAAGAGTCGGGGCG
>JANYLG010000079.1 GCA_025363775.1 Acidobacteriota bacterium
CCCGCGACACACCGACAGATGGCCCGCGACACACCGACAGATGGCCCGCGCCACACCGACAGATGGCCCGCGACACACCGACAGATGGCCCGCGCCACACCGACAGATGGCCCGCGCCACACCGACAGATGGCCTGCGCCACAGGTCGGACGGCACCATCGGAGGAGGGTGAGAACGGTGAAGGGAATCCGGGTACCGACCGGCGGCTGGATCGTGCTCGTCGTCATCGCGTTCGGGCTCCCGCTGTTCCTGGGGCTGGGTCGCCTGGACCTGGAAAACGACGAAGCGGTCCACAGCCTCGTCGCCGAGAGCCTCCTCGAAACCGGCGACTGGATGACGCCCCACGCGTTGACGCCTTTGCTGGACGACGCCTTCGTCGAGAAGCCGCCACTCAAGTTCTGGCTGGTCGCGGCACCCATGCGACTGGGTCTGGTCCCCGACACCGAGGCCGGGCTTCGGGTGTGGGACGCGGCCTTCGGCGTGTTCATCTTCCTCTACGTCTTTGGCCTCGGACGGCTGATGGCAGGACCGTGGTGCGGGTTCACTGCGGCCCTCGTGCTGTTCACGTTTCAGCCGCTCCTGTTCCAGCACGGGCTGCGCACGAACAACATGGACGCGGCCGTCGTCCTGGCCTACTGCGGAGGGATGTACCATTTCCTGCGCTGGTCACGGGCGACGGGAGAGCGCGAACGCGCCAGGCACGCGCTGGCCGTGGCGTTGTTCGGATGGCTCGGCTTCATGACGAAGTTCGTAGCGATCGCGTTCCTGTTCCTGGTGATCGCCACCGTGAGCGTGACCAACGCCGCCACTCGCGGGCGGCTCACCCGTGAATGGCGAACGTGGGCGGCGGTAGCGGCGGTCGGGCTCGCACTTGCCGCCCCGTGGTTCATCTATCAGTCGGTCCGAATGGGAGCGGCGTTCTGGAACATCATCCTCCTGGACCACGTCTTCAAGCGCTTCAGCGTGGGCCTGGATCCGTCGCACCTGCGACCGTGGAGCTTCTACTTCGTGGAGCTGTACCGCGAGTTGAGCCGGTCGCACACGTTCTTGCTCGTGGTCGCGGGTGGCCTGATCGTCCTCTGGCGCACGCTGCGCGAGGAGTGGCTGGAAGGTGCCCTGGTCGTGTTCTGGTTCGCGCTGCCGATCTCGCTCATCGCGCTCGGCTCGAGCAAACTCCTGCACTACAGCTACCCGTTCATCCCGCCGCTGGCGCTGGCGGCCGGATACCTGTTCGCGTGGCTGGACCATCGGATGGCCGACGTGATCGCGCGATGCAACGCGGGGCGGGCGTGGGCGTGGGCCGCGAGGGTTGCCGTCGCCGTGGTCCTCATCGCGACTGGCCCGGCCGAAGCCTACCGTGGCACCATCCCCAGATTGCTGATCGAAGACCACCCGTTGCGGAGGGCGCGAAACTGCATGCAGAACGTGCGAGCGTTCGAGCGGCGCGCCGGCCGGCCGCAGACCTCGCTCTTCGTGTGGCTCCCGACCGGCGCCTACCAGCACCCGTTCTACTACTATTTTCGGAACGCCGGATGGGACCTCCACGAGGAGTCGTACGACGAAGGCCTGATCGAGACGCTCGACATCCAGGGCGCCCAGCGGGCCGTGTTGATGCCGAAGCGCGACTATCTGGCGTTCCTGGCGCGGACCAACCGGTGGGTCGGATCGGTCCCCAAGGTGGACGTGTTCAACGTGGTCCTCCTGCTGCCAGGACCGTTTGCGGGGTGCAGAGCACGCTGACTCGAGCCGGAACGCCGATGACCGCACCCGACCTCGTCCTGATCGTCCCGTGCTACAACGAGGCCCGCCGCCTGCAGGAGTCGGCGTTCCTCGATTTCGTCCGACAGCATCCCTCGGTCAAAATCCTGTTCGTGGACGACGGGAGTGTCGACGGCACCTCAGCGATCCACGCTCGCCTGGCGACGGCCGCGCCCGGAAGTATCTCGGCACTGCGCCTCGAGACGAACCAGGGCAAGGCGGAAGCCGTCCGACGGGGAATCCTGGAGGCCATGGGCCGCAGGCCGGCGCTGGTCGGGTTCTGGGATGCGGATCTCTCCACGCCACTCGCGGCAATCGACGACTTCCTGAACGTGGCGGCGAAGTACACCGACATCGACCTGGTGCTCGGCTCGCGGGTGATGCTGATGGGCCGGGACATCCGCCGCAGGGCCACGCGACACTACCTGGGGCGCGTGTTCGCCACGGCCGCCTCGCTGGCGCTCAGCCTCCCCGTGTACGACACGCAGTGCGGTGCGAAGGTGTTTCGCGCGAACGAGGCGATGCGCCGCGTCTTTGCTGCGCCGTTCCGCAGCCCGTGGATCTTCGACGTGGAAATCCTCGCGCGCTACCTCAGCCTCCCGGTGGATGATGGTGGGACGCCGCGCCGGTCGCGGATCTACGAACTGACGCTGCCGGCCTGGTACGATGTCCCCGGGTCGAAGCTCGAGGCCTCGGACTTCGTTCGCTCGATGTTCGAACTGGTGGCCATCTGGCGTGACCGGCGCGCGGGGCGGATCTGACCCTCTGCTGGTCCCGTAAGCAGGCGGCCCTCGAAGGATGATCGCGATGCGTGTGTGGGTGCGGCTTCTTTGCCTCGCCGTGGTTGCCGTCGTGTTCTGTGCGCCGCTGTTTGCGGGGCTCGGCCGGACCGACCAGGAAAACGACGAGGCGATTTACAGCTATGCCGTCCAGAGCATCCTCGAGACCGGCGACTGGCTGAACCCCAGGATCGCGCCCACGACCGACGCGGTGTTTCTCGAGAAACCGCCGCTGAAGTTCTGGATCGTGGCGCTGCCCATCCGCCTGGGCCTCCTGCCTGACAACGACTTCGGCCTCCGGTTCTGGGACGCGGTCTTCGGCAGCCTGGCCTTTCTCTATGTGTTCGCGATCGGGCGGCGGATGGCGGGGTGGTTCTGCGGTGTCGTGGCGCTGCTGATCCTGTACTCGTTCGACTCGCTGATCTTCGCGCACGGTCTCCGCGGGAACAACATGGAGGCGCCGCTCGTGCTGGCCTACGCGGGCGCCGTCTACCACTTCGCGCGGTGGGCGGAGACGGACGACGCTCGCGGCGCGTGGCGGCACGCGCTTGCCGTCGGCCTCTACTTCTCCCTCGGTTTCATGACGAAGTTCGTGGCCGCGCTCTTCCTGCCGATGGTCCTCGGCGCGGCAACCCTCGAACTCACGTCCGCACGGGACAAGGCGCGGCGCGAATGGCGCACCTGGTTCGGGGTCCTCGGCGTGGTGGCCGTCCTGGTGGCGCCGTGGTTCATCTACCAGATGCTGCAGCCTGGGCGCGGCCTGTGGGCGGTCATGCTGGGCGAACACGTGTACAAGCGGTTCAACGCCTGGCTGGATCCGAATCACGTCAAGCCCTGGTACCACTACTTCGTCGATCTCTTCGACCGGATGACGGCCGCGGGCACGGCCTGGGTCGTCATCGCCGGCGCGGTCCTGGTCCACAAACGCGTGCTCCGCGAGCGATGGCCCGAGGGCACACTGACTCTCTACTGGTTCTGGCTGCCGTTCGTGCTGATGTCGCTCGGCACCAGCAAGTTGCGGCACTACACGTATCCGTTCCTGCCGCCGGTGGCCCTGGCGGGAGCGTACTTCATGGCGTCGGTGGCCAACGTCATCGACGACGTGGCGGCCGGGCGTCCGCCGGCATGGATCTCCCGGATCGTTCAGAAGTTCCGAGTCGATCGTCTCATTGCGGGCGGCCGTGCGCTGGTGACCACGATGAGCACAGCGGTGGACTCGCGCGGCCGGGACGCGATTCGCGTGCTGCGTTTCGTGCTTCTCGTGGCGGCGGTCGGCTACCTGGGCCTCGCCGCGATCGCGCTCGTCTACCCAGGTCGTCTTGGGCTCGCGGGCCTGCTCATCGTGCGCCACCCGTCGGTGTGGCGGCCAGCCCTCATCGCCATGGTCCTCGGCCTGCTCGCCGGGCACGGCCGATCGACGGCGCGCATCGCCGTTCCCCTGGTGCTGATGGCCATGCTGCCGATCGCCTGGTATCGTACGACGCTCAACCGGGTGACGTTCGAGCATCACCCGCTGCTGACATCCCGAAACTGCGTCCAGGAGGTGCAGCATGCCGAACGGAAGGCCGGGCGACCGGCCCTGAATGTGTACGTGTACCTTCCCGGCCACACCTACCAACACCCGTACTTCTTCTATTACCGCCAGCTGGGGTGGGACCGACACGAAGAACTCGCAGACGAACGCCTGATGGCGATGCTGGAGACGCCCGGGCTGCAGCGGCCCATTATGATGCCGCGGGATCAGTACCTGGCGGCACACGCCGCCCACGACGGCCCCACGGCCCCGCTAGGGTCGTTCATCCAGGTGGGGGAGATCGTCATCCTGATGCCAGGCCCGTACGCGAAGTGCGGCATCTGATCGTCACGCCTGGCAACGCTGATGCGTTGCCCGTCCACGGAGTCAACCACGAAGGACAGGACGTTCCGGCGCGACGGCCGGTCGTTGTCGGGCCTACCCGTTCGTACCTCGTGTGGGTAACCTGCCGGTCGCCCCGACGGGCAGCGACGCCTGCCGCGCACGGGTGTCGAGAACCAACTGCTCGAGCGTGGCGGCACACAGGGTGTCGCGCATCCGCGCCTGCGCCTCCTGCCAGACCGGGTGCGCTGCGCACCACGGGCTGCGGTGACACCCACCCGACAGCAGACAGATGTTCAACTCGGGAACACCGTCGAGCGCCTGAAGGATATCCAACAAAGAAGCGCAACGTCCCCGTTCGAGCAGCTCGAAGCCACCTTTCTTGCCGCGCCACGAGGCGACGAGGCCGGACCGGACGAGACGCTGGAGGACTTTTGAGAGGAAGGCCGGCGAGACCTCCGCAGCATCGGCCAGTTCGCTCAGACTGGAGCGAGCGTTGGTGTCCGCGCTCGCGAGGTGCATCATCACTCGGACGCCATAGTCCGCCGCACGGGTCAGTTGCATGATCGGTCCAGAGAGGAAACACCGGATGACATGAGTCAGTTTCTGACATACGCCAGGACGACGATATAGTGGGCGATGCTGCCGCCGAGCACGAACAGATGCCACACACCGTGGAGCACCGGCAGTCGGTGGTCGAATGCGTAGAAGCCGATGCCGACCGTGTAGCACAGGCCGCCGGCAATCAGCCACGCCAGCCCGCCTGGCCCGATCACCTCGGCCAGCGGCCGGAAAGCGACGACCGCCATCCACCCCATCGCCACGTAGATGACCACCGAGAGCACCCGCTCACCCTTGACGCGGCGGAACTCCTGCAGGGCCCCGACGACGGCGAGAGTCCAGACCGCGGCAAACAGCGACCACCCGAGGCGTCCGCGGAGGGCGACAAGCGTGAGCGGCGTATAACTGCCCGCGATGAGCAGGTAGATGGCGGTGTGATCGAGGTGCTTGAACACCCGCTTCGCGCGGCCCCTCAGGCTGTGGTAGAGCGTAGAGCACGTGTAGAGGGTCAGCAGCGAGGCACCGTAGATGCTGACGCTGACAACCTTCCGCGCGTCGCTGTGAAGTCTGGCGTCCACGACCAGCACCACGACGCCGACGAGCGCCAGGATCGCGCCGACCAGGTGGCTGATGCTGTTGAATCGCTCTCCGCGATACATGACTGCTCCCGACTCTTGGCGTTGTCAGGCTGCCGGATCGCTGCCGCACGGCCGCGTCACGCCGACATCAGAACCTCGAAACCGCGATCCCCGCCTCGGAAGAGATCTACAGGTGTTCAACCAGGATTCGCACGCCGATGGCGATGAGCGCCACGCCACCGACAGTCTCCATTCGCCTCCCGACCGCTCGCCCAACCCGCTTGCCCAGCAGGATCGCCAGGAGCGACAGGCATCCCGTCACGACGCCGATCACCAGGCTGGCGTACCAGATGCGGGCGCCGAGCATGGCCAGCGTCAGACCGATCGCCAGCGCGTCGATGCTGGTCGCCACCGACAGCAGGACCAACGTGGTGCCCCGGCTCGGGTCCCGCGCCAGCTCGTCCTCCGCACCGCTGACGGCGGCCCAGACCATGCGGCTGCCCACGAGGGCGAGCAACCCGAACGCCACCCAGTGATCGATCGCCCCGATATACCCCGCGACGCTCACGCCCAGCAACCAGCCGACGATCGGCATGAGGAACTGAAACAGGCCCAAGTGGAACGAGAGCCGGAACATCGCCCGTGTGCCCTGCACCCGGTTGTTGGCGCTCGCCGCCAGCGACACGGCGACGGCATCCATCGACAGGCCCACCGCGATGACGAGGATTTCCCAAAGTGACATCAGGCGAGAGGCGATGCGCGATGTCGCTGCCAGTACGCGTAGGCAGGCACGCCGGCCAGAATGATCGCGAGGCCCGCCAGCGCGTTCAGCGGCTGCGTCACCAGCGTGCTGACCGAAATGTACAGCGCCGCGAGAATGAACACCACCGGCGTCACCGGGTAGCCCCACGTCCGATAGGGGCGCGGCAGATCGGGGCGCGTCCGGCGCAGCACGATTACCGAGCCAACGGTGAGACCGAAGAAGATCCACTGCCCGAAAATCACGTAGGTGGCCAACTGCTCGAACGTCCCGGTGACGCTGAGGATGGCCGCCCACGCGCCGGTGGCGAGAATCGAGACGTGCGGCGTCAGCAGCTTCGGGTGCAGGTCCGCGAACTTTCTGAAGAACAACCCGTCGCGCGCCATGGCGAAGAACACGCGAGGCGCGGTCAGCACGTTGCCGTTGGCGGCGCCGGTAATCGAGCACAGGATCACGCCGGCAATCAGGGAGGCGCCGATCGGCCCGATCGCGACGTTCATCACGTCTGCCGCGATTCGGCTCGACTTCGCGATCTGCCCAGCCGGGAACACGTAGAGGTACGCGAGATTGGTCGAGAGGTAGAGGACGACCACCACCGCGGTGCCGGCCAACAACCCGAGCGGCATGTTCCGCTGAGGGTTCCTGATCTCGCCGCTGCTGAACGTCACGGCCTCCCACCCCTTGTACGCCCACAGCGACAGCACGAGGGCGGCGCCGAAGTTCCCGACCAGTCCGCCAGACCACGCCGCGGGGGCCGGCTGCACGAAGTTCGCGGTGTGTCCGTTCGCGAAGGCGAACACGACGAGCGACACCGCGACAATGGCGCCGAACTTGATGAACATCAGCAGGTTCTGCAGCGCCGCGCCGTAGCGCACGCCGAGGATGTTCACCCCCACCAGGACCGCGATCAGCGCCACCGCGACCATCATCGACGCCAGCGGCGACAGCAGGACGAAGTACGGCAGGTAGCGCGCGGAGAA
This sequence comes from Acidobacteriota bacterium, assembly GCA_025363775.1. Classification (GTDB taxonomy): domain Bacteria; phylum Acidobacteriota; class Vicinamibacteria; order Vicinamibacterales; family Fen-181; genus FEN-299. The sequence continues at coordinate 7,272 of JANYLG010000079.1, forward strand.
CGCCACGGAGAGCGTGGCGATCGCCCCCGAGTCGATCACGAAGAACAACGTCCACCCGAAGAGGAATGCGACCAGCGATCCGTAGCTTTCGCG
>JANYLG010000083.1 GCA_025363775.1 Acidobacteriota bacterium
GGGTTCTGGGCGGGACGAAGCTGAACGAGTTCATCTTCCAGTACGCCGACTTCGCAAACACCATCCTCGGCCGGACGTCCAATCCGGGGCAGGGCTTTCCGAACGGCGTCGGGATCGGGCTGAACGCCAATACCCCGCAGACGACGATCCAGCACAAGTGGCAGTTCCGCGACGACTTCTCCTGGCACATCGCGGGCATGGGCGGTCTGGGCCACGACTTCAAAGTCGGCATGAACATGATCTACGAGCCGAAGTTGTACGTGACATTCAACTCCGGAGCGCTCGACTACTCGTATACGCATCTCACCAACGATGTGAACGGCCCGATCAGCGGGATCAGCCGAAGCAAGGACGGATCGGCGGCGAACCTGCCGATGAGGCAGATCGGTCTCTACTTCCAGGATGACTGGAAGGTGAGCAGCAACTTCACGGTGAACGCCGGCCTCCGCTACGACCTGGTCACCGGGTTTGCGATCGATCAGACCAGCGTGCCGAATTTCCGGATCCTCCAGGCGGCGTCGCAAGCTGGAACCTTCAACGGCGTGCAGGGCTTCGACCAGTGGGGGCCGAGCTCGCGCGAGGACTACAACAACATCCAGCCGCGCATCGGCGTCGCCTGGGACGTGAACGGCAACGGGAAGGACTTGGTGCGTGCCGGGTGGGGCATCTACTACGACTTCGGCTACACCAACGCGAACATCCTGTTCCCAGGCCTCAGCGCCCAGGGCGGTTCGGGTGTGATCTTCGCCATCAGCGGCAAGTCGAGCGGCATCGTCAACGCGAATGGCACGTTGTTCAAGGTGGGCGATCCGATCAGCGGCGTCGCCAGCCAGAACGAAATCAATCCAGCGCTCGGCTTCTACAGCTCGAACGTCGCGGTGCCGCGCGTCAAGCAGCCGTACACCCTGCAGTTCTCGGGCGGCTGGTCGCACCAACTGAGCGCCTCGACGGTCGTGGACGTCGACTACATCATGACCAGGGGCCACGACCTTGGTGTGCGTTTTGGGCTCAATACCCGCATCAACGGCGGAAACAGACGATTCCAGAGCCTCGGCTTCAGCCCCGCCAACCCCACGATGAACATGAGCCTCGGCGAGAGCAAGTTCGACGGCCTCCAGATGGGGATTCGCCGGCGCATGTCCGGCCACGTGTCGTTCAACGCCTGGTACGCCTTGTCGAGAGCCGTCGGGCTTGGCGGACTGGGGATCGATGAGCTGACCACCAACCTGGTGCAGGACTCGACCAATCTGTTTGCCGATGTCCAGTACGGACCGGCTCAGCGCACCGACGCGCGCCACAAGGTCACGATCAGCGCGGTGTTCGAAGCGCCGTTCGGGATCAACGTGGCCCCGATTTTCAGGTATCGCTCGGCGCTGCCGATCCACATCTCCGCCGGCTACGATGTGAACGCCGACGGCCAGAACAACGACATCTACACGACGGCCTACCAATTCACGGGGACTGACGCCAACGGCGTCCCGTCGTGGAAGGAGCTCGGACCCTGCACGAGCATCAACTGCGGGCGCGGCGCCTCACAGTCGCAGATGAACCTGCGCGTGAGCAAGGCGTTCAAGCTGCCGAGAAACATGCACTTCGAGGTCATCGGCGAAGTGTTCAACCTGTTCAACGCGATCAACCCGGGCTTCAACTCCGGAGTCGCGACGGCGGGCAAGTACTTCGTGGGCACGGTGGCCAACCACTCGGCGAACCCCGACTTCATGCGGCCGAACTCGTATGCCGGCGACTCCGGTCAGCCCGAGCAGCGCGTCGGCCAGATCGGATTCAGGTTCACCTTCTAGGGAGAGACCAGGGGTTAGGGATTCAGGGTAAGAAAGAAAAAGGGCCAGGGGACGCTCCCCTGGCCCTTTTTCTTTTCGCGGGCCTGAAGGCCCGCGCTACACCTCGATCCTCGATCCTCGATCCTCGATCCTCGATCCTCGATCCTCGATCCTCGATCCTCGATCCTCGCCCCCCACCGTGGCCCACAGGCGACCGGCCGGTCGCCCCTACGGGTGTCCCTGGTTCCTGGTTCCTCGTCCCTCATCCCGGGTCCCTGGTCCCTCATCCCTACTTCGCCTTCACCTTCGTGCTCTTCAGCGAGTAGCCCTTCCGCGCCCACACGTTCACGTCCTTGCGCGTCACCTTCACCTCAATGCGGCGATTGCGACGGAGCGGGTCCGGGTTGTTCGAGTAGTAGCCCAGGACATAGTAGTCGCTCGTTTCCGCGTCGATGCGCTTCAGCGCCTTGTCGAAATCGTTGGAGTTCACCACCGCGTACCCGCCGGTCTCGTCGGCCAGCACGCGCAGGCTGTCCTGCGACGTGCGCACGTAATCCTGCCACTCGGTGGCGTTCACCGTCTCGTCGAGATCGGGCATCCCCACCAGGCCCCGCGGGTCGATCGTGTAGAAACTGACGTTCGCCCGGTTCGCCGTCCGTGTCAGCTCGGCCAATTCGCGCGCGAGGTCGGCATACGCAAACTGCTGCCCCTGCCGGCCGAACAATTCGGTCGGATCATCCTGTGCGTTCTGGTACTGCTGACCGCTCGCGCCCGACGTCGCGCCCGAAGCCCCGGTGCCCATCCGCTCCTGCTCCGCCTTGGAACGAGCCCCTGGAAAGGGATTGAAGTCGTACCCGTTGCTGATATAGATGAGCGACTTCCGCCGGTTGTGTATCTGCTCGAGCTGACCCAGGAGATCGAAGGCGGTCGAGAAGGCCACGTGCGCCCGATATCGCACTTCGCTCGGCCCTTCAGCGCCTTCGCCGCCTTCCAGGATGTCCGCCGGCCTCAGGCCCGAGCCCGAGATCTTGGTCATCGCCTCGTCGAGCCGCTTCAGGTTGTAGGTCATGTCGATGGCGATCGACGACGGCCCCGTCGAGACGATGCCGAACATGTCCCCTTCGTGCACGAGCTGCTGCCGGATCTTCTTGAAGAGGTCGCGGAGACGCCCGGTGTTGCGGAAATCCAGGTGCAGGTCGTCCACGAAGAAGATGAAGATGCGGCCCGCGGCATCGTTGGTCGGCCGCGGCGGCGGGAGGATGATGCCCTCGCGCGCCGTCTGGATCGGAGCGGCGAGCGGGCTGAACTGCCGCCCCCCGTGAAACAGCAGGAGCTGAACGATATCCTGCTTCACGTCGTCCTCGTACACGTCGAACTCGCCCGGCTTGAGATCAGCGACGAACTGCCCGTTGTTATCGCGGGCAATGACGTCGGTGGTCACCAGGGATATCCCCGTCCGGAACGTCGGCTGTGAGGGTGGGACGACCTGGGGTGCGGCCGGCGGAGCCTGCGCCTGGCCGGACGGTGACGAGGACTCCGCCGCCACGAGGACGGACAGGAGCACGGCGCCGAGAACCGCGAAGGCAAGCCGCTTCCGTTTCATGATCATGCTCTCAGTATAGCGTCAGCCGGGGCAGCGCCGGCAGGCGCGGCCCGGTACAGGTTGCGACAGGCAGATTCAAGAGGTAAGACGGACGAGAACCGAAAAAAGGCGGAACAGGCGCGGCCGGTGGCCCGAATGCGCGCAGCACCCATCTCACAAAAGCGGGTGACTACCAAGGCGGGCAGAATTCAAGAGCCAGAATTCAGAATTCAGAATGGCCCGCGAAGACCTCTTATTCTGATTCCTGAATTCTGAATTCTGACTGCCTGAGTCGTCACCTTGTATCGCTCGTCACGATCTCAGCCCTGGAAGATGTCCTGGGCGGAGCTTCGCTGGCCGCCCCTACCGGCGTTTCGTCACCCGTGGGCATCTGGTGCGCCGCCCCTACCGGCGTTTCGGCGCCCGGGCGGGCTTGGCCGCGGCCTTCCTGGGCGGCACGTGCTTGGCTGCAACGGGCTTGGCCGCAACGTGCTTGGCTGCAACCTGCTTAGCCGCAACGTGCTTGGCTGCGGCAGGCTTCGGAGAGACGGCCTTGGCGGCGGCCGGCCGCCGGGCGGGCGCTGCCTTCCGAGCCGAACCGTTTGCCGCGGCCGCTCGGCTGGCCACTGGACGGGCTGCCGTCCGGGCGGCAGGAGTCTCGGCCGCCGGCCGTCGAGCGGCCCGGGTCGGCGCAGGCGCCTTGTAAACCATGGTGAAGCGCATCTCGTCGCCGACCAGATGATAGCTCCAGATCTCGGCCACCGGGATATTGTGCGCAGTGCACAACCGACGGGCGGGGCCAACGGCGCCGGACGGGACGTAGAGGTGAAACGCCGCCTTGAGCTGTGCCAGGCGCGCCCACTGTGCCAGTGCCTCGAGGTGGTTGACCGACTCGCCCGTCTCCACCTCGACCACAATCTCGGGCTTGTTCGGCTTCCCGGTCGGTGACAGCACGACGTCCGGATAATACGTCGTTTCCCCGTGGACGACCGACGTGGTCGTCTCGCTCCCCTGGTTGATGCCAACCAGGTACTTGCGCCGCCAGCGCTGCTGCAACAGGCGGATCACCCGGTCGTGCTCGAGTTGCTCCCGAACCGGCCGGACAAGGATGGGACTCACACGGCCTCCCTCGAAGACACTAGCACACAGGGGCTGATTGACCGAACGCGAGATTATAGCATCGATGTCAAGCAGTTCCAGCGCAATTCAGGCCAGTTCGCCCACCGCCCGGGTCGAATATGCCATACTAGACCCTTTCCAGACTGCTTCGAGTTCGCCTCTATGAACGATAGATTCCTGCGAGCGTGTCGGCGTCAACCTGTTGACGCTACTCCAGTGTGGTTCATGCGGCAGGCCGGCCGGTACATGAGCGAGTACCGATCGCTGCGCGAGCGCTATTCGATGCTCGAACTCTGCCTGACCCCCGACCTTGCCGTCGAAGTCACCCTGCAGCCGGTCAGGCGTCTCCCGGTGGATGCCGCCATCATCTTCTCGGACTTGCTCTTGCCGCTGCAGCCCCTCGGACTCCCCTTCGATTTCATCAAGGGCGAGGGTCCACAAGTCGAGCGGCCCATCCGCTCCGAGGCGGACATCGATGCCCTGACCAGGTTCGAGCCCCGGGAGCGTCTGGCACCGGTCCTCGAGGCGATCCGGCTCGTCAAGGCGGAACTGTCGGGGCTGGTGCCCTTGATCGGGTTTGCCGGCGCGCCGTTTACGCTCGCGTCATACGCGATCGAAGGCGGACATTCGAACCACTACGCGCACACCAAGGCGCTGATGTACGGCAACCCGAAGGCGTGGCACCGACTCTGCGCGCTGTTCGCGGACGTGGCGGCGGACTACCTGGCCGCCCAGGTGGAGGCTGGCGCCGACGCCGTGCAACTGTTCGACTCGTGGGTGGGCGCGCTGAGCCCGGCCGACTACCACGAGTTCGTGCTGCCCCATAGCCGGCGGATCTTCGAAGGGCTTGCACCCACCGGCGTCCCCACTCTTCACTTCGGCACCGGAACCGCCACGCTGCTTCCGGCCATCGCCGACGCCGGCGGGGACGTCATCGGGACCGACTGGCGGATTCCGCTGGACGATGCCTGGCGGCTCATCGGCGACGACCGGGCCATCCAGGGCAACCTGGACCCGGCGCTACTGCTGGCGCCCACAGACCGACTGATGGCCGGAGCCGACGATGTGCTGCGGCGCGCCGGTGGACGGCCGGGCCACATTTTCAACCTGGGCCACGGCATCCTGCCAGGCACCCCGGTGGAGCAGGTTGAAGCGCTGGCGAATCACGTGCACGAAGTGCAGATTGCCATCAGATAGTCAGTGGCAACGACCACCCGTGAGGGCTCGCGAATGTCCACAGCAGTGCTCCTGATGGCGCATGGCACGCCTTCGTCGATGGACGAGATGCCCGAGTACCTGACGCGGGTGCGCGGCGGGCGTCCGCCGTCCGACGAACTGATCGGCGAAATGCGGCGCAACTACGGCGCCATCGGTGGGCGCTCGCCCCTGACCGACATCACCCTCCGGCAGCGGAACGCCCTGCGCGACTCCCTCGGCGGCGGCGTGAAGGTGATGGTCGGGATGCGCAACTGGCACCCGCTCATCGGCGATGTGCTTGGCGCCCTTGCCGGCTCCGACGTGACGGATGTCGTCGGGATTCCGCTGGCGCCGCAGTTCTCGACGTTGAGCGTCAAGAAATACGTCGAGGAGGCCATGTCGGCCATGCCCCCCGGCATTGGGTTCGAATGCGTGACCTCGTATTACGATCACCCCCTGCTGCTGCAAGCGTTCGCCGAGAAGATTCGAGAGGCCGGCATGCCGTCGGCTGGTGAAGCCGTCGTGTTCACCGCGCACGCCCTGCCCGAGCGGGTGATCGCCCAGGGCGACCCGTACCTCGAGCAGGTGCGCGCCACGGCGCGTGGCGTCGCGCACCGTGCCGGGATCGCGACGTTCGACCTGGCCTTCCAGAGCGCAGGCCGCACACCGGAGCCATGGATCGGCCCCGACCTCGGTGACATGATTCGCACACGTGCCGCAGCGGGAGTACGACGTCTGATGGTCGCGCCGATTGGCTTCGTCTGCGACCACACGGAGATCCTGTTCGACATCGACGTGCAGGCCAGGGAACTCGCGGCAGAGTGCGGCGTGGAACTGCGCCGGCCCGCGTCGCTGAACACGTCGCCCACGTTCATCGCCCTGCTGGCGGAGCTCGCGAAACGTGTAGTGGCCAGGGACAGGAGCTCAGTTGTCAGCCTGCCCTGAGCGAGCCACGCGAGTCGAAGGGGCCTGCCCTGAGCGAGCAACACGAGTCGAAGGGTAGTCTGGTTCTGAAATGTCCGATTCCATTGACGTGATCATCGTCGGCGGCGGCATCGCCGGGCTGGCCACCGCCTATGAGCTGCACCAGCGCGGCGTGCGCTTCCGGCTGCTCGAGCGGGCCAGCCGTCCCGGCGGCGTGATCCTCACCGAGCAGACCCAGGACTTCACCTTCGACGCAGGCCCCGACGCCTTGTTGATCCAGAAACCGGCCGCGATCACCCTGTGCAGGGAACTCGGCCTCGGCGATCGCCTGTTTCCAACGTCGGAGCCCCGGGCGGCGTTCATCCTCCGGGGGAAGACGTTGCACCCGCTGCCCGAAAGCTCAGTGCTGGGCATCCCGCGCAACGTCAGCGCGCTCGCGACCACGCGGCTGTTCTCGATGGCCGGCAAGGCCCGGATGGCGGCGGAACTGTTCATCAGGCCGAGGACGGACGGGGCGGGCGACGAGTCGATCGCGTCGTTCATCGGCCGCCGCTTCGGCGCCGAAGCGGTGACGTATCTCGCGGAACCGCTGCTGGCGGGGATCCATGCGGGCGACGTCAACCGCCTCTCGATGCGCGCCCTGTTTCCGCGGTTCCTCGAAGCCGAGCGGAAGCACGGCAGCGTGCTCCGCGCCTTTCGCCAGATCCGGCAGCCGAAATCGAGCAACGGCGCCTTCATGTCCCTGCCCGGGGGGCTCGAGGAAATCGTGGACGCGCTGGTCCGCGCGCTGCCGGCGGATTCGATCTCGCTGAACGCGGGCGTCGCCGCAGTGGACCGGGACACCGAGTACCGCGTCGCCCTCGACTCGGGAGAACGACTCAACGCATGGTCGGTGGTCGTCTGCACGCCCGCCTTCGCCGCCGCCCCCCTGGTGGACAGGCTCGACCCGGATCTCGCCTCGCTCTGCGCGCAAATCCTCTATGCCTCGAGCGCGACGATCGCCTTCGGTTACCGCCGCGAGGACGTGGCGCACCCGCTCCGCGGCTCTGGATTTGTCGTCCCGCGCGTGGAGAAGACGACGATTATGGCCGGATCGTGGATATCATCGAAGTGGCGGTCACGTGCGCCCGAGGGCCGCGTGCTGCTGCGGGCATTCGTCGGGGGCGCGCGCGATCCCGAGGTGATGAGTCGCACGGACGGGGAGCTGGTCTTTGCCGCGCAGCGCGAGTTGGGCCGACTCCTCGGCATCCGCGGCGAGCCGATCTTCTCAAAGCTTCATCGGTGGGACCGCGCGAACGCGCAGCACAACGTGGGACACCTCGAGATCATCGCGGCTATCGATCGGCGGTTGGCCGCGCTGCCGGGCCTGTTCGTGACCGGGTCGGGTTTCCGCGGCGTGGGTGTTCCAGATTGCGTGGCCGACGCGCGCGCGACCGGCGCGCAGGTGGCCCAGTGGTTGTCAGCGACTCGAACGAATTGATCATGAGACGTTCCTTCTGCACTCGTCTTCCATGGCTGGCCGCCCTGTCGGCCCTCCTCTCGCTCACGCTCTGGGTGTTTCCGGCCCCGTCGGTCTCCGCGCAGGCCCCGGCCGCCAGGGCGGAGGTCACCCCCGAACTCCAGGCACTGCTGCGCCAGATCAAGCAGGTGGATACCGGCCGGCTCGCCGTGTCCGAGGAAGACGGCCGCTTCCTGCGAGTGTTGGCCGCGACGAGCCGCGCCAAGCGCGCGCTGGAGATCGGATCGGCAAGCGGCTACAGCGCGATCTGGATTGGCCTCGGCTTGCGCGAAACGGGCGGCCGGTTGATCACGGTCGAATACGATCCGTCACGCGCGCGCGAGGCGGCCGAGAACGTCCGGCTGGCGGGCCTGTCGGACATCGTACAGGTCGTGCACGGCGACGGGTTCCGCGAGATCCCCAAGCTGGCCGGGACGTTCGACTTCGTGTTCCTGGATGCGTGGAAGAAGGACTACAAGCGGTTTCTGGATATGCTGCTTCCCCGCCTGGACACGGGCGGCGTTTTCCTCGCGCACAACGTCGTCAACAAGGGGAAGGACATGCCCGACTTCCTCGACGCGATCCAGAGGAACCCGAACCTCCTCACGGCCATCGTCACGCCGTCGGGCGAAGGCATTTCGATCTCGATGAAAAGAAGGTAGGCAGCAGGCAGAGGGTCCCGCGGGCGACCGGCCGATCGCCCCTACGGTGTCTCTGCCCGCTGTTCGCTGTCCGGTGCCCGCTGCGTGTTACTTCTTCACGGGCGGCTGCCCGCCCCGTCCGCCGCGCATCCCTCCCGGCCCGCCGCGTCCCATCTGCGCACGTGGAAACTCCATGCCGCTCTCGAGGACGATCGTCCGCTGTTCCGGGGTCAGGACCGCGGCCAGGGCCATCTGCATGTGGATGCGCGTCTTCGCCTTGAGGGCGTCGATCTCCGTCGCCAGATTCACCGCGGAGTTCTCCGTCGCCAGAATCCCCGCGGCGCTCTCGCCGCCGGCACCGCCGTAGATCATCTCGTGAAGCCGTTTCTCCTGCTCGCGCACGTTCTGCCTGGTCTCCTGGTTCGTCTCGCGCTGCTTCTGCATGATCGACTGGATTTCCTTCCGCTGCTCGGGGGTCAGCTTCAGCGCCGCCATCAGCCCGCCGCGACCGTGTCCCATTTCAGGGCCTCCCATCATCCCGCGGCCGTGCCCCATCCCGCGGCCCTGCCCCATACCCGGCCTGATCCCCTGCCCCTGCATCCCGCGGCCCCCGGCCGGGAACTGCGCGCCGACGATGGCTGCGAGCCCGATAACCATCACTGCCGCCAGAACTGTGTGCGTGAAATAGCGTCGCATCGTTGTCTCTCCTTCGTTCGAATTGTTCTGCCTGTTCCGTTGGGCGTCTTGCATTGGGGCGGACCTGTCCGCACCCCGCTACTGCCGCCCGCCACGCTGTCCCAGTGGCGGTCCGCGGCGCATGCCTCGCTGTCCCGACCCGCCCCCACCAAGCCCTGGCGCGTTGGCCATCACCTCGTCGAAGCGCTTCTGCTGCTCTTCATCCAGCACCTGCCTGATCTCGGCCCTCAGGTCCGACTGCTCTTTCTGCATCCGGCCCTGCATCTCGGCGCGGACCTCCTCGAGCCTGGCGCGGCGCCTGCTGAGAATCGCCCCTACTTGCTCCTTCTGCGCAGCGGTCAGGCCGAGATCCCGCGCGAGTCGTTCGCGCAGCCCGCCAGGACCGAGCATCTGGGCCCGCCCGGGGCCTGGCCCCATGGATCGCGATCCCATCCCG
>JANYLG010000111.1 GCA_025363775.1 Acidobacteriota bacterium
GGGCGTCGGTGGCCAACGTGTCGCAGCTCACTGTCATCGACCGAGGCCGCCTTGCGGAACAAGTGGGACTCCTCTCCGCCCGTCTGCTGACCCAAGTCGAGGACGGCGTCCGTCAGGTTCTCTCTCTCTGACGTTCGCGGGTCATGGCAACGCACGAGCGACGATAGGCCGCATCAACGGAGTCTGGCCTCGCCCTGTTATCAGAAGCTCGACGATGCGGTCGAGGAACTGCGCGACCGCCTGCGGTTCCTCGCCACAATGGCGCAGCGCTCGGGCAATCTCCGTGAGGATTGCCCGTGGCTCCCTGGACGATTCGCGCTAGACTGAACTCGATGATCGCCCCGGCCCTTCGCGGATTCGACCGCCATGCGGCATGTGCAGCGCTTGCCGAGGCCGTGGCCGACGAGTCCGATGTGGTCGCAGCCTACCTGTTCGGCTCGGTGGCCCGCGGAACGGCTGGGCCGCAGAGCGATGTCGATGTGGCGTTGCTCCTGACGCCAGACGTTCCCGGGGACGCGGTCTGCGGACGCGTGGGAGACCGACTGGCTCGCCGTCTCCACACCGACCGCATCGATGTCGTCTCGGTGATCGACACGCCGATTCCCGTGGCTATCGCAGGTGGCGTGATGCGAGCGGTGCGGCCGGCGGCCGCGCGACGGGCTTGCGTCGCTGGTAGCTCCGGACGAGGTCGAGGTAGACACCAAGATCCGACTCGAGATCGTGAGGCGTCCCGTCGAAGTACATCGTCCGGATGGGAAGCCCGCCCAGATCGCGGGACACCCTCGGGTAGACCGCCTCGCAGACGATGCCGTTCATGCACGTGAACGGGCTGAGGTCGATCACCCCGTCCACTCCCGCCGCGGCCAGCTGAATCGCACGCCCGACGCTCAGCACCATCTCACCGAGTGCGCCGTCCACCGGAAGGTAGGGGTGGGCTGCGCGCACCACGTCCGCGGTCCCGGGCTCCTCGTAGCCCGCGAAGCAGGCCTTGAAGGGCTCGAACAGGACGTGCTCGTCGTGGTGCTGGAACCGCTCGCGCACCCAGGCGCCCGCGGCCTCCGCCGACAGCATGCGGCGCCGGAGCCGCAACTTGCGATACTGCTCCGCGATCGTGTACCAGACCCACTCCGTGATTCCTGCCAGCCACACTTCGGCCCCGGCCTGTTCGATCCGACGGATGGCGTCCTGGTTCGAGAAGGTATTGAGCCGGCAGAAGATCTCCCCGACCACAGCGATCAGGGGGCGCGTATCGTCGGGGCGCATCCGAAGGCCGGCAAACCGCGCCCGGCACCGGATGAGGGCGTCGCGCAGCGCCCGCAGTTGCGTCGAAGGCCGGATCGGAGCCCTTTCCACCGCACCGCACACATCGTCGAGGCACTCGTCGAAGACCTTGTCGGTGGCACCCGGCACGGCCTCGTATGGCCGATGCTGCAGCAGCAGCTTCTGCAGGATGTCGGCGACGACGAGCATGCGCCACGACGTCCGGACGAACGGCCGCGCCAGGCTGCCAAGGCCCGCGTAGGCGTTCCGGCTCGACGGAGACAAGACGACGGTTGACGGGTAGCCGTTCTGATCGAGCAGGCCGCGCAGGTAGGGGGCGTACTGGCCGAACCGGCAAGGCCCGTCCGCCGTCGGCATGAAGAAGACGGTGGCGGCGGGGTCGTGGCCCTCCGTCTCGAGCACACGCATGAAGTCGCCGACCGTGACCTTCGCCGGGAAGCACTCGTCGCCCGAGGTGTGCCGCGCGCCAAGCTCGGTCGTGCGCGAGCCGGACGCCGGCGTGAGCCTGGCGTCTACACCGAGAGCGCGGAACCCGGCCGCGAAGGCCCTGGCGCTGCCATAGGCCATCGGCGGGATGTAGACGATCTTGCCGGCTAGCGGGTGATCGCCGCGTCCGTTTGTGCCGTTGTCGCGGCCTGATCCGGGTAGCATCTCAGAATGCCCTTGCTGTCGAGGAACGCCTCGCAGCGGGTGAGGTAGCCGGCGTCGTTGCCGTGTCCGTCGAACTGCAGCACGAGCAGTGGCGCCTCCGCCGCCTGCCGCGTGAAGTGCTTGATGTACGAGTCGGGCCCGCACTTGAAGTTCGTGATGTAGACGATGTGCAGGTTCGAACGGCTGGCGACCAGCCGGGCGGCTTCGAGCATCCGACGGCCAGAGGTCCAGTACATGTTGTCGCGCGGACCGTCCACCAGTTCCCGGCCGGTGACGAGAAAGTCGAGCGGCAGTACGTTGGCGCCATAGTAGGCCCTGAGCTTTCGCGGGATGTCGCAGTTGACGGTGCGGTCGTAGAGGTTGTAGGCGCGGCCCAGCAGGACGAGACCGGGCTCCTGCGTCTCGTCGAGGATCGCGAGGGCGCGCCTGCCGGCCTCGAGCTGCCGCTCCTGGAACCGGCGCTGCGCCGCGAAGGCGGCGTCCACGGCGCGGTCGCTGACCCGGCGCTTCGCGCCCAGGCGCGCCGACAGGGATCCGAGCGCCTTCCGGATGTGCTCGGGGCCCATCTGAAAGTGCAGGCTGGGCGCCAGGATCCGGCTTCCCACGCCCTCGAGCCGCGGCGCCGATCGCAGCACGTACGGCAGCGTCTGCGTCCACGGACAGGAGTGGGAGACGCACGCCGAGTCCTCGTTCGACTCGTTGTCGAGCATGTTTGGCACGAGCACGTAGTCGACGCCAAGGTCGAACAGCGCCTGTACGTGGCCGTGGGCCACCTGCACCGGGTAGCAAGGCTGCGCCGGCGCCAACTCGATCCCCTCGCCCGCGATCCGCCGATCGGTCGGGCGCGACAACACCGGGTGGACGCCGATCCCGGTCAGGTAGGCGTGCCAGAACGGGTAGCGCTCGATCGTCGACATCGCCCGGGGAAGACCGACGCTGATCTTCCCGGGCACCGGTCCCCGTGGAGCGTCGATCGGCTCTCCGGTGATCTCCTCGAGCAGCCGGTCACGGCACTCGAACAGGTCCTCCACCACGGGACGACGGGCCGCGCGGAAGGGCTTACGATAGCGGTCCGAGCACTTGTCGCCCCAGAAGCTCTTCTGTCCTTCAATCGTGAACTCCCGGATGCTGCACTCGTTGGCGCACGCGCGGCAGACGAAGTCGCGGGTCTGCTGTTCCAGCCGGCTCAGATCGTAGCCCCTGAAGCGGGTCGCCCCGCCGCCGGCCCGGTACCGGTCCCTGGCAATCAGCGCCACACCGATGGCGCCCATGACCCCGTTGTACGGCGGGACGGTGATCGTCTTGCCGAGGATCCCGGCAAACGCCGCGGCGACTGCGTCGTTGTACGCCGTGCCCCCCTGGAAGTAGATGACGTCCCCGATGTGACGCCCGCGCACGATGCGGTTGAGGTAGTTGAAGGCGATCGAGTACGCCAGCCCTGCAACCAGGTCGGGAACAGGCTCCCCCTTGTGAAGCCAGGTGGTGACGTCGCGCTCCATGAACACCGTGCACCGCTCGCCCAGGCGGGTGGGGGAGGTCGAGGAGAGCGCCAGCCGGGCAAATTCGTCCTTGATGCTGATGCCCAGCTTCTCGGCCTGCTCCTCGAGAAAGGACCCCGTCCCGGCCGCGCAGGCCTCATTCATCGTGAAGTCGACGACGACACCGCCTTCGAGCGAGATGAACTTGGAGTCCTGGCCGCCGATCTCGAAGATCGTGTTCACGAGCGGCCCGCCCTGCGCGAGGCTGACGTGCACGGCGCCAGTCTTGTGCGCCGTGATCTCGTCGTTCACCGCGTCGGCGCCGACGAACTCCGCCACCAGTTCCCGCCCCGATCCGGTCGTGCCGACCCCGAGCACGTCGAGCCTCTGCCCCCACGCGGCCTGTAGCTCGGACAGCCCCTGTTGAACGGCTTCCACGGGTCGGCCAGCGGTGCGCAGGTAGCTGTCGAAGACGACGTGGCCCGCATCGTCCACGACCACCAGATTGGTCGACACCGACCCGACATCGATACCGAGGAAGCCCTGGACGGGGCCGTGGGAAGGCGGCTGGTACGACGGCACACGGTCGCGCAGCAGCACGACGCGGTCGAGGCGCAACGGCGTCGTGTCGACGAGGATCCGATCGCCCGCGTGCTGGCGCAACCGATGGATCTCGCCGAACGAGCGCTTGTGCGCCTCCTCGGCCTCGAGCATCGCCGCGCCGATCGCGCCGAACCAGGCGTAGAGCGGCGGAACGTGTAACGCCGACTCGTCCAGATCGAACGCCTCCCGCAACGCGTCCGCGACGCCGGCGTTGGCCGCGACCCCTCCCACGAACACCACGGGGGCCGCCACCGTGCGCCCCTTCACCACGCTGCTCTTGAAGTTCTGCGCCACGGCGCGGCAGAGCCCCCGCAGGATCTCCGCCGGCGAACAGCCCTTCTGCTGCGCGTGAATCATGTCCGACTTGGCGAAGACCGAGCAACGGCCGGCGATGCGCGCCGCGGTGATCGCCGAGGCCACCGCCGCGCTCATCTCCTCTACCGAGTACCCGAGTCGCACCGCCTGCTGGTCGAGGAACGAGCCCGTCCCGGCGGCGCAGTCGCCCCCGCGGTCGTAGTCGATGATCAACCCCGACCCGTCCGAGGGGTCGAGACTCATGTAGCGCGACGTCTCGCCGCCAATCTCGAACACGGTCCTCGTGCCCGGATGGAACCTGGCCACGGCGCGAGCGGTCGCCTTGAAGCCGTTCTCGAAGAAGATGCCGAGGAGGCGGGCAATCGTGCGGCTTCCCGACCCGGTCACGCGAAGACCCTCGATGCGATCCTCCGGCACCGACTCGTAGAACGCGTGCAGCAGGTCGTAGCAGGCGTCGAGCGGGCTGCCGGCGGTCCGGACGTAGTCGGAGACGACGAGCGGGGGCCCGGGCTCGGTCACCATTCGGAACCCGCACTGGGCGAGGCACAACCCCTCGAGCACCGGGCGGTCGTCCGCCGTGCCCTGGGCTGCCAGCTTCAGGGCGACCGCACCGATGTCCATCCCGATATTGATGCCCACCGAGAAACCTCTGCCCCGGCCTCTCACGGGAGGCCCGGGAGCCGATGGCTATCCAGTAAGAATGGGATTGTACCGCATCACCCGTCCGTGCGCTCGTCGCCGACAGCCTTGCGCGCCAGCAGCGGTCAAGCATCGGCGTGGGTGCCGGGCTTCTCGGCCAGGAAGAGGACGTGCGACAGCGGCAGCCGGTTGCGGGTGTGTATCTCGACCGTGGTGACACCAAGGTCCGCCAGCCACTCCCGGTAGTCGGAGGCCGCGAGGTGAGTGGGGCAAACGAGCGTCCGTTCGGCCTTGAACAACGCGCGGTCCAGCCACACGGTGAGCAGCTTCGTGACGCCAGACTGGGATTCAGGCACCCTGAAGATCAGGCGTCCGCCCGGTTGGAGCGCGGTGCAGCAGCGCGCCAGGAGGGCGGCCTGGCCCGCCCGGTCGAAATAGGGGAGAACATCGACGATCAGGATGAGCCCGGCCGACGGGATCTCGAACGTGGAGATGTCCGCGACAGACAGCCGCGCATCGAATCCGTCGAACGCCTGCTGCGCGGCCGCGATGCGGTGCGCATTGAGGTCGCAACCGTGCAGCGGCCGGCTGGGATCATCGAGGGCTGCCACCATCAACGCCAGGCCGTACCCGCACCCGAGATCCACGACGGGTCCGGTCCCAAGGTCCTGCTCGAGCAGGACAGGGAAGAGCCGATCGAGGCGGACCTTCGCCCGGACGTAGCCGCGGTCGCGTGAGCGTGCCCCGGCATATCGCCTGTCCACCTCGCTCCGGAACCGCCGGGCGGCCGAGCGGTCATTCGGCGGTGGCGGGATATTCGACGCCGGGTCGCCGGCGCCGCCGTCCCGCGTCGCCGCTCGTCGCCCGCGCTGCCAGACAAACCCGAGGTAGGTGACGGCGGCGGCCGGCACGGCCAGCAGAACGGCCAGCACGAGGCTCCCGACGAAGAACGGCAACAGGTGCGACTGCCAGCCGCTCGCCATGATCGAGGACGGACTGACCTGCACCCAGATCCCATCCAACGCGCGGTGGCCGAGCACGAGGGAGCCGAACACCAGGAACGGCTGGAAGAACGGGTTACCGACCAACGTCGCGGCCAGCGTCAGCGGCCGGTTCAGGCGAAACAACGTGGCCAGCGCGACGGCGGCGATCGACTGCGCGCCGTAGATTGGGATGGTCCCGATCGCGACGCCCACGAACACGGCAGCCGCGGCCTTGCCCGGTGCCAGCCGCTCGGCCAGGAGTTCCCGCACCCAGCCACCGATGCTCGTGTGGCCGCCCGCCTGTACCATCGTGTTCACCGCGACACCAGGGAGATCTGCCCGCTCGCGACCACCGTCGCCCCGACCCGGACGACCGCCGACACGGCGGCCATCCCAAACGCCTCGGTCAGCAACCTGGTCTCGATCTCCAGGATCTGGTCCACCCGGAAAAGCGGTGCGCGCTGGGGCAACAGGTCTTCCACCGGGAGCGTCACGAGCGGGGCTCCTTCAACCTTGTCGATTCGGATGTCGAAGACGCTGCGCACGCCGCTTCGACCGTTGATCTCGAGGCGCGTGATCTTACCGGCCGAGGAAGCGGTATGCAAGCGACCACAGGCATATGCGAACCGTGTCACGGACGGGATTCATCTTGGATTGAGCCAAACCTCGAGCATAGACCATCGCCACGGGGGCGTGGGCGATGGTGCCGCCGTCCAGGCAAAGCTTGATGAGCAGTTCCATCTCAATCTCGTACCGGCGGGCGCTCAGGCGGAGGCGGCGCAACCGGCTCACGCGCACGAGCCGGAAGCCGCTCTGGCTGTCCTCGATCCGGGAGCCGACAAGCCAGGACGCGATGCGGCTTCCCACGGTGTTGGAGAAGTGCCTTGACGCCGGCATGCGCGCCCGATCGAACGGCCGCGCGCCGATCACCAGGTCGGCACCGGTCGCGATCGCGCACGCGATGAGCGCGGGCACGTCGTCGGGCCGGTGCTGCCCGTCACCGTCCATCAACAGCACATGCGTGTAGCCGGCGTCCAGCACACGGGCCAGGCCGGCCCGGATGGCCCGTCCCTTCCCCTGGTTGCTGCAAAGCCGCAGGCACTCCGCCCCCGCCCGCTCGGACGCCTCCGCGGTCCCGTCGTCCGAGCCGTCGTCAACGACCAGGACGCGCGTCACGTGCGGGCGCACGCCAGCCACGACGTCCGCGATCGACTCGGCCTCGTTGTACGCCGGGATGAGGGCGCAGACGCTCAAGGGCGGTGACGACGAGCGCGCGGCGGTCGAGGTTGCGGCGGTCACGGCGTCGTGAACTCGCAGCCTCGGTCCCGCAAGCGGTCGATGACCTCAGGCAGGATCGACAGCATGGCTTTCGTGCCTCGAGCAGGGCGGTTGTGCATCACCACGATGTCGCCAGGTGAAGACCGCATCAGCCTCGTGGGCCTGAAGGCCCGCGCGACTGCACGCAGTCAGTCGGCGTGCCGCATCACGATCGCCGCGTCGTTGCCGCCGAAGGCCAGCGACGTCGAGATGCCGCACCGAACGGGTTGCACCCGCGCCTGGTTGGCTACGACGTCCACCTCGCACTCGGGATCGGTCTGCGCGTGGTGAATCGTCGGCGGGATGACGCCGCGTTCGATGGTGAGCGCGAGCGCGGCGGCCTCGACCGCGCCGGCCGCGCCCAGGCAGTGGCCCACCATTGACTTGATCGAGGTGACCGGGATCCGCCCGCCGCGGTCGCCGAACGTGCGGCGGATACCGCGCGCCTCGGCCCGGTCGTTGGGCACCGTACCGGTGCCGTGCGCGTTGATGTGATCCACCTCTTCCAGCGCGACGCCGGACGCGGCGAGCGCCGCACCGAGCAGCGCGGCCACCGCGACGCCATCCGGCTCCGGCGCGGTGACGTGGAACGCCTCACAGTAGGCGGCGTACCCCGCCAGTTCCACGTACACGTGCGCGCCTCGGGCCCGCGCGCGCTCCAGGGGCTCGAGCACAAGAACCGCCCCCGCCTCGCCGATGTTCATGCCGCTGCGGCTCACGTCGAACGGCCGGCACGGCTCCGGATCGACGACGCGCAGCGCGTTGAAGCCGCTCAACGCCGTCCGGCACAGCGCGTCGCTGCCGCCGCACACCGCCGCCTCCACCTGGCCGCTCCGGATGAGATCCGCGCCGTAGCCGATCGTCATGGTGCTGGACGAGCAGGCCGAGTTCATGGCGGCGCGCAGCCCCGTCAGGCCGAACCGGTGGGCGACGCCGTCGGCCGAACCGGCGTTCAGGTAGTTGAGGATCCCCGACGGATGCGGCCGCCCGCCCGCCCGGACGAAGGCGTCCGCGTAGTACATCTCGTTGCGCAGCAGGTCGTTGGCGCCCACTCCCATCAGGACGGCCACCGACGATCGTGCGATGCCGCTCTCCAGCAGCCCCGAGTCGGCCAGCGCCTCGGATGCGGCGAGAATGGCGAACTGGTCGGCCCGCGCGTAGCGGCGCCGTTCGCGCACGGAGAAGCGGGTCGCCTCGTCGTACGGCACCTGGGCCACCATGCGGCTCCGGTAGAGGTCGCCCTCGAACAGCGTCAGGTCGGCAATGCCGCAGCGCCCCTCGCACAAGGCCTGCCAGACCGACTCGCGGTCGAGACCCAGCGAGCACACCAGGCCGATTCCCGTAACCGCCACGCGTCGGTCGGTCATATCACCCTTTCGCCGCGTCGAGTTGCCCGCCGGCGTCCGCCCACGCCGCCTCCAGTTCCTGCCGGCAACGCGCCACTCGCAGCCGCTCGCCCCGCTTCTGCGCCAGCGTGACGAGCATCGGGATGAACTGGAACGGCAGCGACAGCAGCGAGCAGCCGATGGCGGCGGCCCGCTGGCCGGCCGTCAGACCGCAGGGCTGCAGGCCGAGCAGCGCGCCCCAGTAGTTGAACACCACGCCGTAGATCTCGTACGCCAGCCGCGCGGTCGTGCCATGCACGCCCCCCGGCCGGGTGGCACCACGCTTCAGGCTCTCGAGGAACTCCTCGCGCGTCGTCCCCGGCGCCTCGGTGAAGGCCGCGGCGACGTGCCGCGCGACGTGGGCATCGCTGCCGCCGGTCTGGCCCAGGGGGCCGCCTGTCCATGCCCGCACGGCCTGCTCGGACAACGCGCTGTGCGAGGCCTGCATCGTCGCGTTCCGCGTTTCCACGGCATGCACGAGCGGGAGTAATCGCGCCAGGTAGGTGCCGACCGCCATCTCGCCCCGCCAGAAATGAAACGGGTGGTGCAGCACCAGCGCCAGGCCCTGCGACCGCAGGTACGCCGCCGATTCGAACACGTTCTCACGCAGCGGTTGCACCTCGCGGTGGTGGCGTTCGGTGAGGCCGAACACCCCGAGGTGCACGCGCAGGTCGCTGTCCGGCACGCGGCACTCGATCTCTTCCCCCGTCAGGATGTCCGGGGCATCCGGATGCCGATCGAGCAGGTCCAGGCAGCCGTCGAGGCTGTCGTGATCCGTGATCGTCACCAGGTCCATGCCGCGCGCACGCGCCGTCTTGTAGACCGTCTCGGGATTCGAGTAGCAGTCGCGGCTGCGGAACATCCGCAGGGTCCGCGTGAACCCCGAGTGAATCGAGTGCACGTGCAAATCGGCGCGCAGGACGCGCGATCCAGGGGCGCCGCTCATATCGGCTTGAACAGCATGAACTCGACGACCAGCGAGCCCGAGCCCCGGTACATGCCCGGCAGGAACCCCTTGCCGATCCCCAGTTTCATCATCGTGGTCTTCGGCCCCGGGAAATTCGCTTCGATGCCGACCCCCGTCGTCGGCACCCAGGCGTCCTGCCCCGGCGTCCGTCCCCACGCGTGGTCCGCGTACAGCGAAAGCCGGTACAGGTTCAGCAGGTTGAACGCGTAGGACGCCCGGAACATGCCCAGTTCGGCGAAGCGCACACCAGCCGACGGCACGCCGCGCATGCGCGTCTCGTCCAACAGCCCGCACCGGTACATCGAGAAGCGGTCCTGCCGCTCGCCGCCATAGTATCCGCCATTCACGCGGATCGTGTTGATCTGCTTGAAGTGGAAGTCCTTGCTCACCCCGAGGTTGTACTTGGTATAGGTGCGCGCCGACGGGTCGTAGGCCGCGCCGGTGCCCCACGGCTGCCAGCTCGCGCGACGGAAATACGCCCAGGCTCCCACCACGGAGTACCCGCTGCGGCGGTACTCGTAATTGAAGCCGCCGTTGGTGGTGGCCGTGCTGACGGGGACGATGAAGTTGGCAGCCGTGTCCCCGGAAACCGCGGAGAAGTCATTGAACTCGATGTGCGAGCTGACCGTCAGCTTCTGGAAGTCCGAGAGCTGGTAGCCGAGGTTCAGACCCGTGGAGACCTTCCGGCCCTGCAGCCGCAGGTCCTTGCGCTCACCGTGCTCGTCGTACACCTGGTCGTTGCTGTTCAACGCGATGCCGTAGAAGTCCACGCTGGCGTCGAACTTCGTGCCGCCGATGCTCGTCTTCTGCAGGTTGCCGGCGCCGAGCACGCCCGAGTAGATGAAGCCGAGCTGCAGCCCGCGGTTCAGGAAGTTGAAGTTGACGTAGTCGATGCCGACGAGCGGCACCGGGTAGTCGTACGACGGATCGAAGGTGGCGCCCAGCGCCAACGCCTTGGCGCTGGTGGTCATCTGGTCGCTGACGACGCGCTCGTTGCCGCGCTTCACCAGGTGGCGCAGGCCCTTGTCGGTGTCGCGGTACATGATGTTCTCGCTGTGGCGCGCCTGCTGCCGCTCGTCGGCGAAGGCCGCGTCATTGATGCGGAAGTCCGAGAAGTCCACCTTCCGCGTCACGAGCAGGTTGCGGCCGGCGATCGCCACGATCTGCTGGCTCGTCAGCTTCGAGAACAGGTACACGGGACGATCGCCCACGCGGCCCACGGCGTCGAACGTCTGCACTTCCTCGTTGGAGACCACCGGCGCGGTCAGCGCCGTCTGGACCGTCTGCACCTTGAGCCGCACGTATCGCTCGGTGTCGATCCAGACCTTGCCGCGATAGAGGGCGCGCGCCTGGTCGATCGGGTCGAAGCGGACGACGTAGCACGACCGATCGCCGATGCGATCGAGGCCATCGAGGCGGTAGACGTAGTCGCGGTTCAAGCGCAGCGCCAGCGGCAGCGACAGCACCTTCTCCGGCTGGAGCAGCGGGAACGGCGGGCGGTTGCGTCCCCAGCGGGTGCCGTTCAGCGAGAACGTCCGTTCCTCCCACTCGGTCGTGTCGGGGTCATAGAAGAACCGGTTCTCCATGATCACGTCGTAGGAATCGAGCGCGGTCGGCTGGAAGTGGATCTCGACGCGGGCGTTGGCCATGTAGTTGCGGACCAGGGCGGCCTGGGCCGTCTCCACCTGCTGGTGGCGGAAGATGATCTCGTCCACGGTGGGCAACGCCTTCTCCGCAGCCTCCGATCGCAGCGCGTAGACTTCCTCGGCGCCGAAGTTGAAATCGACGAGCGCCGGCCGGGCGGACAGACCCACGCGGACGGTGGAGGTCTTCGCGGCCTCATCGCGCACGGCGTCCGCCGGCTCGAGCGTCGTCGCCGACACGGCGTCGCGCACCACCGGTGTGCCCGCCGAGGCGAGGTGGAGCGTCACCTCGATCCGCTGCCCGGCGCGGTCGGGCGCCCAGTACGCCAGGTAGGTCGCAAACGTCGTGTTGTTGTAGAGGAGGCGATGCGGCAGCGTGGCGGTGACGTCCTGGCCGCCTATCGTGAGCGTCAGCGAGGAGGCGTGCTCGTCGAGCGTGACCACCTCGCCTCCCAGGATGTCCTCGAGCGGGACGAGGGATCGCAACACGGCCGCCACGACGTCCACGCCGGCGACACAGGTGGCGAACGTGGCGCGGCCCCCGAGGCGGGCGAGGTACCAGCCGATCACGTGTTCCGTCGCGCGCCGGGCGTCGGCGGGCAAGACCATGCCGGTGACGCCGAGGACGGCCGAGGGATCCTCTTTCCCGGCGAGCCGCTCGAGCGCGTCGAGGGCGTTGGTCACGGCCCGATCGTCGGCGGGCGAGGCGAAGACGGCAAGCGCGTCCACGTAGGCCGACACGTCTTCGCGGTACACCTGCGCCTGCCAGGCAGCCGCGTCGTCGGTGGCGGCCACGCCGCCCTCCATCACGAGGGCCTCCGCGTCGATGGAGCGCACCTGTACGGCCACGAACTTCAGCAGGTAGGCGTAGTCGGTTGCCGCCGGCCGCGCGGCGCCGTCGATGCGATCGCCGACCTGGTAGGCGAGGACCTTGCCGCGGCCGTGCTCGACGAGCGCGCGCAGCGCCGGGCGCCACGCGTCGATGGCCGTGGCGTCAGTGGGCGGATCGACCAGCGTCACCACCACCCGGATGTGCTTGCGGGCGTAGAGATCCAGGCGCGCGTCGAGGCGGCTGAAATCCGGCACCGCGGGTGGTGCGGCCGCGCCGAGTCCGGTGCGCCGCACGAGCAGGCGCACGAACACCGGCAGGCCCGCCGCGCCCACGCGCGCGCGGTCGAGCGCCGGGGCGAGTACGGCGCCCTTGTCCAGCGTCTCGTCGATGCCCACGCCCTTGATCGTCTGCGACGCTCCCGGCGCCGATGCGGTCGATGCGAGCCACGCCACGATCACGAACGCAGAAAGCCGCTTCATACGCCACAACCCTTCAGAACCCAATCGCCGATCGGCCCGAAGGCCACGTGGGCCAGGATGTCATCGAGACGCTCGGCAAATCCCGAGAGCCTGAAGTAATGGCTGAATCTCAGCGGCCAGGGCAGCGTCACGCGCGGCGGCTGCGGATCGATCTCCCACGGATGCATGAAGAGCGTGACCGGTTCGCCACGCCGGTTGCGGGCCTCGATCTCCCTGATGACCGTCGCGGGCCGGCTCATCCGCAGGCCCCAGCCGCCCCCGAGCGGAAACTGCTGGCCGAGCCGGCGGCCCACCAGCGGGGGCACCTCGACCAGCGTCCCATACGCGGTCTCGTGGCGATGGGGCACCTGCAGGTAGCGCGGGTTGCCCACGAGGCGCAGCGGAGACATGCTCGAATCATAACGGAAACCGGCGCGCGCCAGCACCGCGAGGGCCCACGGGGCCCGATCGTTGATCGACCATTCCGGCGCGCGAAAGCCAATCGGGCGCGGGGCGCCGGCCTCTTCGAGCGTCGCGTTGGTGCGGGTGAGCTCTTCGGCGAACGACTCTTCGTCCAGCTCGAAGACCCGCCGGTGTGCCCAGCCGTGCGACGCCACTTCATGGCCGGCCTGCAGAATCCGTTCGACGAGGCGGGGATGGCGATCGGCGATCCAGCCGAGCACGAAGAAGGTGGCCGTGACGCCGTGCCTGGTCAGCAGGTCGAGCGTGAGATCCGTGGTGAATTCGACGCGGCTCGGGAGGGTGGGCCAGCGGTCAGGGGCGAGAACGCCGCCGACGCCGCACACATGGAACCACTCTTCGATGTCGACCGTCAGGAAGTTACGAACCGGTCCGGTCACGAGGCCTCAGTACGACGCGGCAGGGGCTTGTCCCTTCGTCTGCTCGATGAGTTCGACGATCGTCGTCACGCTGCGCAGGACGCGCCGGCCCAATTGTTCGTCGGTGATCGTCACGCCGAACGATCGCTCCAGTCCGAGAACCAGTTCGAGAACGTCGATCGAGTCCAGCCCGAGGCCCTCGCCGAACAGGGGGATGTCATCGGCGATGTCCTGCGGGGCCATGGGCAAGCGGAGGCAACTGACGATCGCCTGTTTCACCTGGGTTGCGAGTAGTTGATCCATCGGAATAGCCGGCGCCAAACAGCAGAACACACGTGGCTTCCCCTCAATTCCTGCGGGTGTGGTGCGGGGAGGGCGAAGGCAAGCCTGACCTTTCGCATACTAGCGCAGATCAGGCCCTGCGCTCAACCCGAGGAACGGAGGCGGCCCGCACGACGAGGCAGAACTGCGCGCCGCCGTCGGCGGTGCCGTTGATGAGGGCGAGGTGGCCGCCCGAGCGTCGCGCGCTCCGGCTCACGTCCACCGGGCAGGCCGGGTCCGGTTCCTCGCAGCCGAGCGTCGGCGGCAACGTGCCCCGGCCGAGACCGACCAGGGCGGCCGTCAGCGCGGCACCGCCCGACGCCCCGAACTCACCGAGCGCACCCTTCAGCGACACCACTGGAACGCCGCCAGGCCCGAACACCTCGGCGAGCGCCAGCGCTTCGACCCGGTCGAGCGCCGGCGTGGAGTTGGCCGCAGCGAACGCGACGTTGATGTCGGACGGGGTCACGCCCGCGTCGGCCAGCGCGGCCCGCATCACTCGCACGATGCCGGACGGATCCGTGGGCCACGCGGTGAGCCCACACGCCGATCCGCCGCACCCGACGCCGAGCACCTCGCCGTACGCGGCCACGCCGCGTCGCGCGGCGGAGGCAGCGGTCTCCAGGACGACCAGGTGGCCGCCGGTGCCGAGGACGATGCCGTTGCGGCGGAGGTCGAAGGGGCGGCTCGCTTCCTGGCCGCCGTCGGTCGGCGACAGCACCCGCAGCCGATCGTGCACGCGGAAGAACCGCTCCTCGATGTCGTCCACACCACCACACACGAACGCCGACGCGCGTCCCTGCCGCAGGCCGGAGGTCGCGAACGCGATGGCCGCCAGCGCGGACGCCTGCTTCTGGCCGAACGTCACGTTGGGCCCGCGCAGGCCGAACTCGATGGAGCACAGGCTGGCCGCGGCGTTGCCGATCGTGTTGCTGAAGCCCATCGCCGACACGGCGGTGGGACCTTCGGCGGCGAGCTTGTGCAGGTGCGCCACCGTGCTGTGCAGCCCGCTGGTGGCCGTCCCCAGCACCACGCCCACCTCGTCGGTGTGCGTGGGCAGACACGCGTCGTCGATGGCCAGGCGGCAGGCGGCCAGCGCGAGGCGGCCGCCCTCGTCCACGCGCCGCAGTTTCATCGGGTCGAGGAAGCGGCCGGGGTCGAAGTCGCGGAGCAGCGCGGCGGTGTGCGAGCGGCACCGGTCGGTGCTGAACGTGGTGATCGGCCGAATCCCCGTGTCACCGGCCAGCAGCCGATCGACGAAGGTCTCCGCCCCGATTCCAAGGCTCGATACGCAGCCTGCTCCCGTGACCACGACGTTGTCGCGCATAGCGGCGTTACGGTATCATCTACCATTCGAGCTGTTCAAGTCAGCCCCGCCCCGACGGGCGCCCGTGGCTGTGCCATGCCCGCCCGGAGGTCATGGCTGATGAGTTGCTGTTCAGCCATGACCCACAGCCCGCTTCTGCGCATCACTTTCCGGTATCGACCGGGCGCCCGTGTCGCTCGCGTGGCGGGTTCGCTGCTCGTGTTGCTCGGATTCGTCGCGGGCCCGGCGCCGGCGGCGCCCGACCTGTTCGACGAGCTGCACGCGCGCATCGCGGCCGCCGAGGCGAAGCGGCAGACAGTCCGCGCCCGGTTCGTCGAGACGACGACCTCGTCGCTGCTCGTGAAGCCGATGGTGGCCGAGGGCACGCTCGTCGGCGAGAAGCCGGCGCGGATGGCGGCCACATACGGGTCGCCCGAGCGCAAGACGATCCTCATGGACGGCAAGCATCTGTTCATCACGCGCGCCGGCCAGAAGGACGCCGAGCAGTTCGATGTCTCCGAGATCATGAAGACCGTGAACAAGTACTTCACCAACGCGGATCCCGGCCAGCTGCGGCGGGCGTTTACGATCCGCGCCTTTCTCGATCCGGCGGCGCCCTGCTGCTACCAGATCGACCTGCTCCCCAAGCGCAAGCAGATCAAGCAGGGGCTGGAGCGGCTGCAGCTCTGGGTGTCGCGCGACATCGACATGCTCTCGCAGATGACCATCACGTTCGCCGGCGGCGATACCACCGTCTTCAAACTGGAGCACGTCGAGCTGAACGTGCCGATCCCTCCGCACGCGTTCGCCCCGCCCGTTCCGCCCGCCCCGCCCATCACACGCTGACTCGCCGATGCGCTCTTCGCGCCGTCGGGGCCCGCAGCTTCCAGAGAGCGTGATCCCGAGGCTCCCTGTCATCGGCGTCATCTCCGGACGACTGCGGGAGTCGGACACTGCGGGGGCGGCGCCAGTTACGCCCGCCGGACGAGCATGCGCAGGGACCGGCGTCTCGCCGGTCAGCTGGCCGCGATGGTGTGTGGGACCGGCGTCTCGCTGGTCCACGGGGCGCCGGCGGGCCCAAGGCGGTGTTCGGACAGGTAGTACTGAGGGTCCATCATGCGCTGGGTGCGCGAGAGCGCCCGCATGAGGAACAGGGCGTGCTGCGGCTTCACTTCGCCGATCCACTGCCACCAGCGCTTGCTGCCGCGCAGGTTCAGGACCGACCGCCGCCATGTCTTGCAGTAGAGCTCGAAGAAGCGTTGCGCGCCGACCTTCGGCTCCCAGAGCAGGTGGCTCATGTCGAACTGCGCCCACTGGGTCGCGCGGATCCGATCGCGCACCGTCTCGTAGTACGGGGTCCCCGGCAGCGGCGTGAGAATCGTGTACCCCGCGCGGTGCAGCCGGTGCTCGTCCACGAAGGCCCAGAGCCGCTCGAAATCCTCCTCGTCCCACTCGGGGTCGATCACGAAGTTGCCGGTCACGCCGTAGCCGTACTCGCGTGCCACCTTGATCGCCTCGACGGTACTCGCCACCGTCGTGTCCTTCGTCAGGCCGTCCAGGTTGCCGTCGGTGGCCGCTTCGAGCCCGAAGAAAATGTCGATCTTCTTGGCGAACGGGCGCCAGGCTTCCAGCAACTGCGGCTGGCTCGCCACCAGGTCGGTGCGGCACTGCACCAGCACCCATTCCTTGCGCACCGCGCGGCGGCGCAGCTCGCCGGCCAGTTCCCGGCTCCGATCCATCCGGTGCCAGAACAGGTCGTCGGCGACGAACACGTGAGGCCCGACCGAGGCAAAATCGCGACAGACCGCGTCGATCGATCGCATGCGGTAGGAGCGCTGGTAGAGCGGCCACACCGAGCAGAACGAGCAGCGGAACGGGCAGCCACGGGCCGTTTCGACGAGCCAGGTCGGCCGGTACTGCAGGCAGGCGTAGTGACGGAAGCTGGAGACGACCGCGTGCCGGGCGGGCAGCGGCACCTCGTCGAGGCCCACCGGTTCCGCCTCGGGTGTCGCGACGAACCCGTCGCCCCCGGTGTTGACCAGGAGTCCCGGGACCTCCCGCAGCGAGCGGCCGCGCGCGAGCGCCTCGGCGACGTCGGCGGCCACGCGCTCGCCGTCGCCGACGGCGATGGCGTTGACGTCGGGGCTCTTCAGCGGGCCGGGGAACGCCGCCGCCGAGTGGCCGCCCAGCATGAGAAAGACGTCCGGCGAAGCCCGCCGCACCTGGCGCGCGACGTCGAGGCTGTCGTCGATCTCGAGCGAGTGCAGGCAGGCGACGCCGACCATCCCGGGCCGGTAGCGCGCCAGCGCCCGTTCCACCGATTCGCCGAAGCGTAGGTCCACGACCTTCGCCCGGTGGCCGCGCGCTTCGAGCGCCGCGGCGACGTACTCCAGCCCCAGCGGCTCGGTCCGGAAGAACGGTCCCAGGCCGAAGCGTTCGTTGCGGGGCGCCGGGCGCAGCAGCAGTACGTCCATGGGAGAGAGCAGGGTAGCATCGTTGCGCGACGCCGATCAAGCGCGCGGGGCGGCCCGAACCAGCGCTGGCGGGCCACCGCCGCGCCCTCCGCGCGTGGTTGCGGCTCCGTCCCCGGTGTTGTTAGACTGGCTGCCGTTCCCCACTGCGCAGGGCGCCGCCGGCCGTCCTGGAACATCTTGCCTGGCCGCAGTCGTAACACCTGCCTGGCCCGAATCCCCGAGTGCTCACGCGATGCTCGAATCTTTGCTGCGTCTCGCGTTCGTTCGACGGCGGCTCGTCCTGCTCGCCGCTCTCGGCCTGCTCGCCGTTTCGCTGCTCCTCGTCTCCCGGGTCTCGTTCGACGGGAACATCGTACGGTTACTGCCCCGCAAGGGCCCGGCCGTCAGCAGCTTCGATACCTACCTCCGGCACTTCGGCACCTTCGACTCCATCTACGTCGTGTTCGAGGTGCCGCCGGGCAAGCGCACCTCCGACGTCGAGGAGTTCGTCGACCGCTACGTGGAGCAGTTGCGCAAGGCGCCCGAAATCGTGTCGGTGGATGCGGAACTGTTCGACGAGGTCAAGGACTGGAACTACCTGCTCGACCGGGAACTCCTGCTGCTCGGGTCGGATCAGGTGCCGGCGGCCCTCTCACGCTTCGATCCGGCCAACATGGGCGCCGAGTTGGCGCGCTCGCGCAGCCTGCTCACCGTCTCGTCGCCCGAGGTGAAGGCCTACGTGCAGCAGGACCCGCTGGGGCTGCTGTCGCTGCTGCGCGACCGGCTCGGCCGCGGCCGCGCTCTGGTGGACTTCGACCCGACGCAGAAAGGGTATGTGTCGCGAGACGGGCGCAGCCGGCTCGTGATAGCCAAGCCGGTC
Organism: Acidobacteriota bacterium; assembly: GCA_025363775.1. Lineage (GTDB taxonomy): Bacteria > Acidobacteriota > Vicinamibacteria > Vicinamibacterales > Fen-181 > FEN-299. The sequence goes on from JANYLG010000111.1 coordinate 18,352, forward strand.
CGGCCGCCCTTCGACACCGCCTTCTGCAAGCGCCTGTTCGAGCGGTTGGCCCAGGTGGAAGCGGCGGCGCGGTCGGCGCCGGCGGAGGCCGACCTGGAGGCGGGGCCGCAAACACCGGTGACCGTTCAGGTGGCAGGCGGTTACCGCCTGGCCCTCGAAGCCGAGCGCGTCATCAGGCGCGAGCTGATCGTCAACTCACTCAGTTCGCTGGCGGGCCTCCTGCTCCTGGTTTTCATCGCGTTCCGCTCGCTCTGGGTCGTGCTCTACGGGGCCGTCCCGCTGGTGCTGGCCGCCCTCTTCACGCTGGGCGTCAACGGCCTGGCCGGGCCGCTGTCGCCGGTGGCGAGCGGGTCGGCCGGAATGCTCTTCGGCCTCGGCGTGGACGGCGTCGTGCTGCTCTACCTGCGCTACCTCGGGGAGCGGGCGAACGGCTTCGAGGCGCAAGACGCGCTCGGCCGCAGCGCGGGCACCGCCGGCAGCGTGATACTGGCCTACACGACGACCGCCGGCACGTTCTTCGCGCTGATGGTGGTGGACTTCCCGAGCCTGCACGACCTTGGCCTGATCGTCGGCCTCGGCATCCTCGCGTGCTGCGTGTTGTTGCTGGTGCTGCTGCCGGCCATGGTCGGCTTCACTCCCGCGCGGCAGGTGCGGCCGCTCCAGACCGCGTGGCTCGGGCGGTTCGTCGAGCGCCGGGGACGCGCGATTCTCGCCGTGTCGGTCGTCCTCACGCTGGTGCTGGGCGTGGCCGCCACGCGTCTGCGCCTGAACACGAGCCTCGAGAAACTGCAGGTGCACACGCAGGGGACCGATCTCGAGCAGGAGGTCGCCGACCGCTTCGCGCTGCCACGCGAGGTGGTGATCGCGCTCGGCGAAGGACCGCAGCTCGATGACCTGCTCGATTCGGCACATCGGCTGGCCGCGGCCGTCGAACGGGAGTTGCCGTCGCTCGTCGTCGCGTCGCCGGACACCGTGCTGCCGCCGGCGTCCGAACAGGCACGGCGCAGCGAGCAACTGGCGCAGGCCCGCTTCGATACCGCCCGCGTGTCCGCCGATCTGGAACGCGAGGCGGGCGCCGCCGGTTTCCGTCCGGGCATCTTCCAGCCCTTCCTCCAGCGGCTGCCGCGCATGCTCGACCCGTCAACGCGCCTCACGTACCAAGGGCTGGTGGAGCATGGCCTGGGCACGCTCCTGTCGCGCTACGTGATCTCCGGGCCCCAGGGCTATCTCGTGGCCGTCTATCTCTACCCGAAGACGCCGGGCGACCTGGATCGGCTGGCCGCGCTGGGGGCGGCGACGGCGCCCTCGTTCCATCTCACCGGCCTGCCCTTCGTGAACCGCGAGCTGGCCGCGCGCTTCATGCCCCAGTTCGCGCGGGGCATGGCGCTCGGTGTGCTGATCGTCGCGCTGCTCGTCTACGTGGTCTTCCGCAACGTGGGCGACACCCTGCTGGCGTTCCTGCCGACCGTTGTCGGCTTCGTCTGGAGCGCGGGGCTGCTCGCGCTGTTCGGCGTCGAGCTGGACCTGTTCTCGCTGTTCGCCGCGATGACCTTCATCGGCATCGCCACCGACTACGCCATCTATGTCATCTATCGGCACAGCATCGAGGGCACGCGCCCGATGCGGGCGGTGCTGACGGTCACCGGGGCCGGCGTGCTGCTGGCGTGCGGCACGACGCTGATCGGCTTCGGCTCGCTCATCAACTCCAGCTACGGGCCGCTGCGCTCGTTCGGCGTCACCGCCGTCACCACGATCGCCGCCTGCCTGGTTGCCGCGCTGCTGACGCTGCCCGCCCTTCTCCAGGAGATCCGACGCTCGTGACCAGCTGCGCCCCGGTCGCCGCGTTCAACGAAGGGGAGACCGTGGCCACGGTCGTCAACGGCGTGCGGCCCTGCGCGGCCGACGTCGTCGTGGTGGACGACGGGTCCGGGGACCGAGACGACCCAACGCGCAGCGGAGGCCGGGGCGATCGTCCTGCGGCACGATCCAAAACGACGTTCCGCGGCTGGTCGAAGCGGCGGAGCGGACATGTTATGATTTACCGATCGGCGAGCGGGCGTTCACCGGCAGCCGCATCCTCTTTGGCGTTCATCGGCACCGAGATCGCCGACTCGCAGCCCGGCTTCCAGCCGATCCGCCCTCAGACCTGACCCGCTCTCAGGAGTCACAAACTCGCATGCCCGTGGCACGTCAGCCCCACCAGGTGCGTTGGCAACTGCACGGCCTGAGCACGGGCACGATCTTCGGCCTGACCCACTGGGGGGTGTCGCACATCCCGAAGGCGATGAGCTACGGGATCGGCCACGTGGGCACGTGGCTCGCCTTCCACCTGATGACGGACGCGACCGCAGCGCTCGTCGGCAACCTGCGCGTCATCGTACCCCATCTCGACGAACGCGGGTTGCGTGCGCTCGCCCTGCGCACCTACCGCAGCTACGCCAGGGAGACGATCGACTTCATCCGCAGCCTCTCGACCGACCGGCGCGAGCTGGCGACATGGTTGGCGCCGCCCAACACCTTCGATCGCGTCGATCGCAGCGGCGGCAACGGCCTGCTGCTGGTGAGCGGCCACTTCGGCAACATCGAGCTGGGCGCCGTGATCCTCCGCACAATTTACGACTACCCGCTGGCCGTCCTGGTGCTGCCGGAGTCCGATCCCCGCGTGAACGAGCGACGCATGCGGATGCGGGCGACGCTCGGGATCGAGACCGTCGAGGTAGGGCAGGAGATGGAGACGGCGCTGCGCATCCGGCGGCTCCTCTCTGAGAACCGGGCGGTGGCAATGGTCTCCGACAGGCCGCTCGGACGCGACCGCGTGGACGTGCAGTTCTTCGGGCGCCCCACGGGCTTCCCCCGCGCCCCCGCGCTGATGGGGTACCTCACCGGGGCACCGCTGGTCCCGTCGTTCATCCTGCGCCAGCCGGACGGCCGGTACGCGGGCCTCGCACTGGACCCGATCCACGTCTCGCGCACCGGCGACCGCGACGCGAACGTGCAAGCGGCGATGCAGACCTTCGCCACCGCGCTCGAGGGCCTCGTCAGGCAGTACCCTCACCTTTGGTACCAGTTCTACCCGTACTGGGGCGCCGCACACGCGTCCTGACGCCCGGGTCCGAAGGCTCAGCGAGGACGGCGGACGGCATCGGGCGACACCAAGGCGCGCAGCGCTTCCTCGTCGACCTTGCCGATCCCACGCGTCGGCAAGGCGGTGAGCACCTGGATCGTGCGCGGGATCTTGAAGGGCGCCAGCCGGCCCGCCAGCAGGCGGCGGACGTCCGCCGCGGTCAGGCTCGCGTCCTCGTGCGTCACGACGAACAGCGCGACGGCCAGCTCGCCGAACCGGCTGTAGACCACTGCGTGGGCCTGCTCGATGGCGGGCTCCGCCAGCGCCGCCTGCACCACCTCGCCGGAGGAGAAGCGGCGCCCTCCCACCTTCACGACGGAATCCGCCCGGCCTAGCAGACGGAACGTCTCGCCCTCGACGGCGATGGCATCGCCGGTGACGTACCAGTCCTGCGGAGGGTCCTGCCACGCCGACTTCACCAGCAGGCGGCCGTCGCTCTTGCGCCGCTGCCACGTCAATGCCGGGAACGGGCGCCAGGGTCCAGGTCCGACCCGCGTTGCGATGCCCCCGGTCTCGGTCGAGCCGTACACCTGCAGTACCGGCGATCCGGCGAGACGCTCGAACTCGTCGCCGATGACCGGGTCGAGCGGGGCGCCGGAACAGACGTAGGTGGCCGGCGGCAGCGGCGAGTCGAGCACCTGCGCCATCAGCCGGTAGTGCGACGGCACCGCGACGACGAGTTGCGGCGCCCGCGCCCGGATCTGATCCACCCAGTGCTGGGGCGCGCCGCCGCGGTAGAACACCGTGGCGCCACCGTCTGCGGCCGGCATGTCGAAGCCGTAGATGTACCCCAAAATGTGGAAGGCGGGCACGAAGCACAGGGCCGTCAGCGGCCCGGTGAGTCCGAGCCACGGCGCTTCGACGCGGTGCTGTTCGCCGAACTGGTAGGCCTTCTTGCGGACGGATTTGGGTTCGCCGGAGGATCCCGAGGTGAAGAACGCCACCTCCGGATCGCCGGCGCGCGGGAAGACGGCCGCGAGCGGGGCGCCGCCGGATTCGACCACCGACACGTCGCTCCACGGGTCGGCCACGTGCGCGGGCGCCAGCACCGGGACGAGTTCGCCGGGCGTGCGGAGGCCGGCCGGCTCCGCGGTGAGGGCAGGATCGACCAGCAGAGGCGACCGGCGGCTGCTCCACGATCCGAGCAGCGACGCCACGACGAACGCGGCGCTGTGGCTGCGCACGGCGATCAGTGGCCCGGCGTCGGCTGGGATGGCCCGCGCGATGTCGGCGGCGTAGGCGAGCAGGCGGCCCACGGTCCACGTGTCGCCGTTCTCGCGGAGGAACACGTGCGCCGGGTCGCCGTCGAAGGTGGGCGCCAGGCGCTCGGCCCCCTGGAACCCCCCTCGATCCAACGTCATCGTGTCGCCTCGGACGTCTCCAGCCACGCCGTGACCCGCACGATGTCCGCATCGAGCGGCCGGTCGCGCACGGTCAGCACCGGAGAAAAGGTTCGCACCTTCGCCAGCAGGCGACGTGCGGCCGCCGAGAGGCGTGACTCGTCGCGCAGCCGCGCGGCGTTCGACAACGCGATCAGCTCGGTGGCCAGCGCGCGCGTCAGCAGGCCGACGTTCTCGCTGGCGTGCAGCGCCGCCTGCAGGCCCATGCTCACCTTGTCCTGGTTGGCGCACTCGGTGGACCGCGAGAGGGCGCTGTCCGGGAACGAGCCATGCACGGCCAGCTCGGTCAGGGCAGTGCACGTTATTTGCAGGCCCTTCACCCCGCAGCCGCCGTACGGCACGAGCGTCTCGGGCAGTCCCATGTTGTGGGCCTCGTCCACGAGCAGCGCGAACTGGCGATCGACGAAGTCGGCCATCGACGCGGCGGCGATCTTCACGGTGTCCATCACGAGCGCCGGGTGCCCGCCGAAGAAATTGCCGCCGAAGAGGATCCGGCCGCTGGCCGGGTCCACGAGCGGGTTGTCGTTGACGCTGTTCAGCTCGATCTGCAGGACCTGCTTCGCCCAGGTGATGGCGTCACGGGCACTGCCCAGCACCTGCGGGGCGCAGCGAATCGAGTAGCGGTCCTGGACCGGCCGGCCGTTGGTCGGCGGCGGGTCCACCAGCCGGCTGCCACGCAGCGCGAGGCGGATGCGGCGCGCGCTTTCGATCTGGCCGGGATGCGGCTTCGCCTCGTGCACGAGCGGTGCGAAGGCCTGCGAACGGCCCATGAGCACTTCGGTCGCCAGCGCGGACGCCTGCTCGATCAGATCGATCGCGCGTTCGAAGCGGTGCACGGCCAGAATGCCGACGGCCGTCATGACGGAGGTGCCGTTCATGATGGCCAGCGGCTCCTTCGGGCCGAAGGAGAACGGCTCGAGGCGCGCCGCGGCCAGGGCCTTGGCGGCCGCCATGCGGCGCCCGCGGTAGTACGCCTTGCGCTGGCCCGCCAGGACGGCGGCCAGATAGGAGAGCGGTGTCAGGTCGCCGGAGGCGCCCACCGATCCCCACCGCGGGATCACCGGGACGATGTCGTGGTTGAGCAGCGCGCACAGCGATTCGAGCAGGCCGAAGCGGATCGCCGAGAAGCCCTTCGAGAGACTGATGAGACGCGCGAGAACGACGGCGCGGCTCTCGACCGGCGACAGGGGCTCGCCGACGCCGCAGCCGTGCTGCTCCATCACCGACAACGCGAATTCGATCTGCGCCGCGGTATCGACGGCGCGCGACGAGTTGTTGCCGACGCCGGTCGAAACGCCGTACACAGTCTCGCCCGCGCGCAGGGCGTTCTCGAGCACGTCGCGTCCCCGCATCACGCGCCGCCGCCACGCGGGCCGGGGGGAGAGCGCCACGCGGGCCCCGCCCACCGCCACGTCGATGAATGCCTGCAGCGACACCTCGCGGTCGTCGATGCCGATCGCCCTCTGCCTGGTTGTCTCGATGGTCATGTCTCCGCCAAAAAAACGGGTAGGATTGCGTGATCAATGAAGGGAACGCGTGGCGCCGATCGTCGTCCGGACGAAGGCCGGCTCCCCGCTGGTATCCTCGAGCGGCGCCCCGCCCCCGTCGAGCGCCGCGGCCGGAATGCCATCCCCTCCGGCCCGCGAGCTCCCCTCAGGCTGGAGCGATGATTCTAATTCAATTCACTGGCATCCCATAGGCTGTCGCGCGGGCCGCCTGAACAGCGCTGACCGGGAGGCCGTGAGCCTGCCCAGATTCTTACGTTTCTTCACGGCCGGCGACAAATCCTGATTCAGATTCTTTGGTAATTGGGGCCATCAACGTTATAATACGTCGCTTCGTCCGCGACGGGTCGTCTGAGATGCACAGGATGGAAGGTTCAAGAGTTTGGGAGCGCTCCCTGGCCGGTGCGGCGAACGGCGCCTGGACCCTGCTGCGGTGGGGCATTTCGCTGTTCCCTCGGTCTGCGAGTCTTCCCCGCTGGGCGCCGGCCACGACCCAAGCCGGTGCCGCACCATCGACGCCCGAATTCGGCCTCCCTCGCGAGACCATGTCCCTGTGTCCGGATTGCGTCCGCGCCCTGCGCGGACGGCTCGCCTCCGGCGAGATCGGTCCCGACACGCTCCGCCGCGATCAGCCCGGGCGCATTCCCGCCCGCATCCTCGAACGCGACGGCCGCGTGGTCATGGAAAAGACCTGCCCCACGCACGGCTACTTCGAGGAAACCCTCTCCACTAACCCGGCGTTCACCCGCCGGGTGGAGCGGCTGTTCCCCGGCCGTGACTTCGACTCGTCGGCCGACCCGCTGCACGACCACGGACCTTCGTCCATCCGGTACGGCCGCGGCGGCGTGCTCACCATCGACCTCACCAACCGTTGCGACATGATGTGCAATCCGTGCTTCATGAACGCCAACCAGGTGGGGTACGTCCACGAACTGACGCTCGACGAGGTCAAGGTCCTCATCGACAACGCGCTCACCATCCGTCCGAAGCGGCAGATCTCGATCCAGTTCTCAGGCGGCGAGCCCACGCTGTCGCCCATCTTCCTCGAGGCGATCGCCTACGCGCGCCAGAAGGGCTACTTCAGCGTCCAGGCCGCCACCAACGGGATTCGCTTCGCGCAGGACGCCGACTTCGCCCGCCGGGCGGCGGACGCCGGTCTCCGCATCGCCTACCTGCAGTTCGACGGCGTCGGCGAGGAGGCCAACGCCCACCGCAAGGTGCCGAACCTCTTCGAGGTGAAGCTGAGGGCCATCGAGAACCTCTACCAGGTCGGCATCGACGTCGTCCTCGTCGTCACCGTCGTGCGCACCGTCAACGACCACCAAGTGGGCCGGGTCGTCAAGTTCGCCGTCGAGAACGCCGACAAGCTGAGCTTCGTCTCGTTCCAGCCCGTCTCGTTCACGGGCCGCGACGAGGACATCGACGAGGCGCGCCGCCTCCGCGAGCGCTACACCCTGTCGCAGCTTGCCGACGACGTGTACCGGCAGACGGGCGTGCTCGAACCGCTGCGCGACTGGTTCCCCCTGTCCGCGGTCGGCGCCGCCGCCGATCTCACCGACCTCATCAAAGGGCCGGCCAGCGAATGGGGCACGCTGAAGTGCGCCTGCCATCCCGATTGCGGGATCGCCACGGCCTTGATGGTGAACAAGCACACCAAGGCGTGGGCGCCACTGCCGCGCATGTTGAACGCGGAGCGATTTTTTGCCGACGCCGCGGTGATCAGCCGCGCGGGCAGCGGGCCCTTCCTCACCAAGGTACAGACAGCGCTCGCCCTGTTGCGCAACTACCGGCCGGCGTTCGCGCCAGAGGGATTCCGGCTGCGCGATCTGGTCAGGAAGTTCGACAAGCAGAGCGGTGGAGCGCTGGGCGGCGGGCTGGGGGCGAAGGACAACGCCAATCGCAAGGGCGACGACTGGCTGATCCTGTTCGTCGCCGGCATGTGGTTCCAGGACCTGTGGAACTACGACTTCCGGCGGACCGAGATGTGCCTCATCCCCTACGCGACACCGCTCGGGGAAATCTCGTTCTGCGCCTACAACACAGGCATTGGGTGGCGGCAGATCGTCGAAGCCAGCCGCCACAACCCCACCGTGGCCGAGTGGCACCTCGAGCACGGCAAGCACGTCGTCCACGCCAACCCGACCAGGCCCGTCGAGTTGCCGGCGGCCGACCGGCCTGCGGCGCTCAGCGTGCCCGACGACGGGTGGTTGTGCCCGCGCGCGACGGACGGCCGGAAGGACCCGGTGTGCCAGCCTGGGGTGTGCCTGCAGCCTCGTCGCGACGACTGATTGCGCCGGCTCAGGGCCTGTTGGGAAGTCATCAGCCTGAAGCCGACCGAACCGGTCCCGGCGCCAGCGTCAGGCTGCCCGCGGCCACGCACTGACCGTCGGCCGTCACCTCTCCCTCGACCTTGATCAGCCCGAACGCCCGGCCGGCCACGCGGGCCGTGGCTTCGAGCACTTGGCCGGGACCCGCGGCCGCGGGAAACTTGAACCCACCCAACGCCGCCAGGCGAAGGCCGCCGGCGGGCGCCGGAATGCTCCCCGAGCAGGCGGCCATGCCCCCGGTCTGCGCCAGCATCTCGACCAGGATGACCGCCGGCACGACTGGCAGGTCCGGGAAGTGGCCCTGAAAGTAGAAATCGCCCGGGCGGGTCACGCGCATCGTCCGGGCGCTCTCGCCCGGGACGATGGCCACCACGTCTTCGACCAGGCGCATCGGCGGACGATGCGGCAGGTCAAGTAACGCCTTGCGTTCCGCAGACAGCGGGGGCGACGCGGCATCGTCCGCGCTCACCGACGCCCTCCCGGGTCGTCGGACACCCGCACGAGCAGCTTGCCGATGTTGGCGCCGGTGAACAGGCGGTTGACCGCAACCGGGGCCTGTTCCAGGCCCTCCACGATGTCGGTCCGATACTTCAACCGACCCTGGGCCATCCACGTCGCCAGCGGACCGAACGCCTCGTGGAGGCGATCCTGGTAGTCGATGACGACGAAGCCTTCGAGGCGCGCGCGTCGGATGATCACGTTGCCGAGGAAGCGGGGCCCGGGGGGCGAAACGGTGGCGTTGTACTGCGAGATGAGGCCGCACAGCACAATTCGGGCGCGCGTGTTGATGAAGGCCAGCGCCGCGTCCAGCACCGCGCCGCCGACGTTCTCGAAGTGCACGTCGATGCCGGCAGGACACAGGCGGCGCATGCGCGACAGCACCGGTTCCTTCTTGTAGTTGATGGCCGCGTCGAAGCCCAGATCCTCGGTCAGCCAGCGGCACTTCTCGTCGCTGCCGGCGGTGCCGACGACGCGGCAGCCGACAATCTTGCCAATCTGGCCGACGAGCGATCCGACAGCGCCCGCCGCTCCCGACACGACCAGCGTCTCGCCGGCCTTCGCCTGGCCGATTTCGAGCAGGCCGAAGTACGCGGTGGCGCCGATGTGGCCGAGCACAGCGAGGTACGCATCGAGCGCGATGGTCGGGTCGCGATCCATGCGGGAGAGCGCCGAGCCCTCGGAGACTGCGAAGGTCTGCCAGCCGAGCATGCCCTGCACGTAGTCGCCTGGCGCCAGCCCCGGGTACCGGGATTCCTCCACCTCGCCCAGCCCGAAACCTCGCATCACGGACCCCAGCGGGATCGGCGGCAGATAGGTGGCGGACGGGTTGGCCCACCCGCGGCTCGTGGGATCCAGCGACAGGTAGATCTGTCGCACCAGCACCTGCCCGTCCGCGAGGTCCGGCAGCGGATCCTCGGTCCACTGGAAGTCTTGCGGTTTGAACGGGCCCTCGGGGCGGGCGACGAGCCTCCACGCGCAGTTGGTCTTCATAGGAATGCCGATTCTAGCGTATCACCAAGGGCCGCGACCAACTCGCCCGCTCGTCCGTGGCCGCTTTCCTTTCCGCCGTGTGCGGCGAGTGCTAGAATCACCACTCTTGCCATCAGCCAGGCGGGGGGCTCGGCGTCGCACTCGGCACGGCGGCACGAGTCCGTGCGAGTTTGTGCCTTTTGGAGAGTAGATGCGGGTACAACTGGTCTGTCCTGCGGCGGAGGATTCCGCGCACTTGAAGAACCTGGCGCTCGCCACACTGGCCGCGCTGACGCCTGACGACGTCGAGTTGTCGGTTTGTGACGATACGCTCAAGAGACTTGATCCGGCCACGGACCTCGACTTCACGGCCGACCTGGCGGCCATCACGGTTTCGACGAGAACGGCGATGCGGGCCTACGAGCTGGCAGCCGCCTACCGGCAGCACGGCGTGAAAGTGGTGATGGGCGGCATCCATCCGACCGCGGTGCCCGAGGAAGCGCTCGAGCGCTGCGACTGCGTCGTCATCGGCGAAGCCGAGGGGCTGTGGGAGAAGGTCATCGCCGACGCGCGCGCCGGGCGCCTGCAGTCGATCTACCGGCACCAGACGCTGCCGGAGTTCCGGACGCCGCCAAGGCCAGACCGGTCGATCTTCGCCAAGCGCGGGTACATCCCCGTCCAGGCCGTGCAGGCGTCGCGCGGGTGCCCGTTCTCGTGCGAGTTCTGCTCGGTCACGCCGTTCTTCGGGCGACAGACGCGGCTGCGCGATCCGAAGGACGTGGCCGCGGAGATCGAGGCGCTGGGCCGTCCCTGGGTCATGTTCTCCGACGACAACATCATCGGCGTCGGGCCCCAGTCGCGGGAACTGTTTCGCGAGCTGAAGAGGCTGAACATCACCTGGTTCGGGCAGGCGTCGCTGCAGGGCATGCAGGACCAGGAGACGCTCGAGCTGATGGCCGAGTCCGGGTGCCGGGCGGTCTTCATCGGCTTCGAGAGCGTGAACCGCCAGACACTGGTCGCGTGCGGCAAGCGCCAGAACAAACCTGAGCACTACATCGAGACGGTGAAGCGGCTGCACGACCTGGGGATCGGGGTGTGGGGGGCGTTCGTCTTCGGGTTCGACGAGGACACGCAGGGCGTATTCGAGGAGACGGCGGAGTTCGCGATCCGGGCCAAGGTGGTCATCGCATCGTTCGCCGTGCTGACGCCGTACCCGGGGACGCCGCTCTACGGGCGGCTGAAGCAGGAAGGGCGCCTGCTGGACGAGCACTGGTGGCTGCACGAGGGACGGGACGGCTTCCCGGTCTTCCGCCCAAAGCACATGACGCCAGAGCAGCTCTTCGAGGGGTGGAAGTCGGCGTGGCCGATGTTCTACAGCGGGTCGTCGATCATGCGCCGCGCGTCGCAGGCGCTGTGGACCTCGCCGATCATGTTCTTGAGCTACTTCCCGCTGAACCTGTACCAGCGGCGCCTGACGCGCGACAAGATCCTCGGCGGGAACAAGTTCTTCATGCGCGACCGCCACGTGAAGCCCGCCGATCGCCAGGCGCTCTGACCGGCCCGCCGCTACCGCACCCGTGTCCGGCTCTGCTCGCGGAAGAACTGCTGCAGGTAGTGGGGACCGCCGGTGCCCTTGCCCGTCGAGCCGCTGGCCTTCCAGCCTCCGAACGAGTTCTGCCCCGGCCACGCGCCGGTGGTCGCGCCGGCCCGCCGGTTCGCGTAGGTCACGCCCGCCTGGATCCGCTCGAAGAATTCGTCAATCTCGCCCTCGTCCTCCGAGAAGATCCCGGCCGTCAGGCCGTACTCGGTCCTGTTCGCCAGATCGATCGCCTGGTCCACCGTCTGGACGTCCGCGATGACGGTGATCGGGACGAACAACTCCTCGGCGAAGAGCGGGTGGCCGGCCGGCAGGCCGTCGATGATGGTCGGCTCCACGAAGTAGCCGTGGTTGAACGGCTCCTCGGTGATTCGCCGCCCGCCGATCAGGATGCGGCCGCCGTCGCGCCTGGCCCGATCGATGGCGTTCTCGTAGTTCTTCAGCGCGCGCTCGTTGATGACCGGTCCCATCCACACGTCGCGCTCGAGCGGGTTGCCCACCTTGATCGTCCTGGTTTTCTCGACGAGCAGATCGACGAACCGGTTGCTGACCTCGCGCGACACGTAGACGCGCGAGCACGCCGAGCACTTCTGCCCGGTCGCGCCGAAGGCCGACCGCATCACACCGTCCGACGCCTTGTCGAGGTCTGCGCTCCGCATGATCAGCGCCGGGTTCTTCCCGCCCATCTCGATGATGAGCGGGCGCGGGATGGGACGGGTCCCGTTGTCGCGCAGCAGCTTCATCCCCACGGCCATCGATCCGGTGAAGACGACGCCGTCCACGCCCGGGTTGTCGGCCATCTCCTGGCCCACCGGCACACCGGGACCGTTCACCAGGTTGAACACGCCGGGCGGCACCATGTCCGCGAGAACTTCGTACCAGCGGGTGCCGGCCAGTGCCGTGTCCTCGGCCGCCTTGCAGACAATCGTGTTGCCCGCGAGCAGCGCCGCCGCCGTCGGCCCGGCCGCGAGCGCAATCGGGAAGTTGAACGGCGCAATGATCCCGAACACGCCGTACGGTCGAAGGATGCTGCGGCTCTCCTCGGTGGATCCCGGCATGCCCATCAGGTTCTGGAAGGCGTCGGTCTGCTCCATCCGGTCGCAGTAGTAGTCGAAGAAGTCAGCTGCCTCCTCGACCTCGCCCACGCACTCGAGGCGGCTCTTGCCCGTCTCGAAACCCACGAGGGCGGACAACTCCGCGCGGTGCGTGCGGATCCGGTTGCCGATCTTCCGGACGACAACGACGCGCTCTTCCCATGGCAACCGGCTCCAGGCGGGGAACGCGACGCGGGCGGCTGCAATGGCGTCCTGCGTCTGCTCGCGGGTCGCCGACGTAAACCGGCCGATCAGGATCCGGGTGTCGATCGGGCTGCGGTCCTCGAATGGGCTGCCCGCGCCCTCGACGACGCGGCCGTCGATGAACATCGGGTGGGACTCGCCGAACCCTTTCTTGACCTCCTCGATCGCCACGTCCAGTTCGCGATGCAGATCGCTCATCTGGTCGGCGCTCATCGTCGCGTAGGTCACCTTCGCCTGGGCCGGTCTCACGTCGCTGTCCATTGAAGCCTCTTTCGTGCGTTGAATCCCGTCCCCCGCCTTGCTGCCTTCGCGGAATCCGCGCCCCCCCCCCCCGCCTTGCTGCCTTCGCGGAAACCGCGCCCCCCCCGCCTTGCCACCGGTTCGCCCCGCCTGATCGCATAACCCGGTCGACCCGAAACCAAAGAAGCTCGGCCGGGTTATCAGCGGCCTTCGGCCGATAACAACGGTTGTTCTTCCCCGACGCCGAAGACCTCGCCCATCAGGGACGAATGGGGGACTGACAGTTCATGGCTGAGATCCCGATGATAACATGGCCGATTGCCGCCCTGGCTCGTCCCGCCCTGGCTCTCAGGCTCCTTGGACCGCAAAGCCCGAAGCGGCGGCGACGGCAGCCAGTTCTGTGTCGTGCGTCAGAAATGCGTCGAATCCAATGGTGTCGCGGACGTGAAAAGCGGTGGCCAGATGGCTGGCGTCCAGAGTCCCGACCACGGTGGGAAAGGATTCGCCGGCGCGCGCGGGGATACGTTCGGTGACGGGAATGTCCCCCGTCTCCAGCCCGGCAGGGAATTGGGTTCATGAAAGAGTTGACGAGGTGATGTGACGGAAGACCACCGCTCGAGGAAAGCTCCAGGGCTCAATAGAAGTCGGCTCTTTGGCACCGCCTGCATGACGATGTTCGTGTTCGGGATGCTCATTGCGATGCTCGGCACGCTGTTCGGGCTGCCGGCGATGCGCGAGCGGCTCGGCATCGACCTCGCCCAGCAGGGCGACCTGTTCAGCGTGCTGTTCATCGGCCTGCTCGTTTCGACGGCCATCGTCGGGCCGACGCTCGACCGCTTCGGCTGCAAGCCGGTGCTGGTGTCGGCGTCGGCGATGGTGACGGTGGCGTTGCTCGCGTTTGCCCTGGCGCATGGCTTCGGCGCGGCGGCGCTTGCGGCCTTGCTGCTCGGCGTCGGCGGCGGCTGGCTCAACGCGGCGACCAACGCCCTGGTATCGGACGTCTTCCCCGACGACCGGGGCCGGATGCTGAACCTGCTCGGTATGTTCTTCGGGATCGGCGCGCTGTTCGTGCCGCTCGTCGTTGCGCTCTTCTTCAACGTCCTGTCGATCGCGGGGACGATGGTGCTGTGCGCGGGGGTGGCGGGGGCGAGCACGGTGCTGTGCGCGGTGTTGCCGTTCCCCCCGCCGCACGAAGGGGCGGCGTTCTCGTTTGCCGGCATGCTTGGCGTGGCGAAGGATCGCGGCGTCTTCCTGTTCGCGCTGCTGCTGCTGTTCCAGGCGGGAAACGAGGCGGCTCTGAGCGGGTGGACATCCACCTACGTCGGGTCGGTGGGCTGGTCGCCGCGGGTGGCGACGCTGATCCTCGTGGGCTATTGGATCATGGCGATTGCGGGGCGCGCGCTGTCCTCGCGGGCGCAGGCCTGGACCGGCAAGGAGCGGCTGGTGGTGATCTCCGGTGTGCTGTCGGTCAGCGGTTGCGTCGTCCTGCTGGTGGCCGCAGGCTGGCTGCCGGGGCTGACGTTGGGCGCCTTGATGACGTCTCTCGGGTTCTCCGCGGTCTTCCCGACGGTGCTGGCGATGGCCGGAGATCGCTATCCCCGGTTTGCCGGGACCGTGTTCGGCTTCCTGTTCACCGTGGGCAACGTCGGTAGTATTACTTTTCCATGGGCGCTCGGGCACATCTCGCAGGCTTTCGGTGTGCGCCTGGGGATGCTGGTTCCGTTGGCGGGCGCCGTCCTCATGACCGCCTGCGCCATTGCGGTCGCCTCAGGCCCCCGCGAACCGGCCACTCACCGACAAGGGTAGGGCCGACCCTCCGGCCGGCCCTGCTCATCGTCCCGCCTCCGTCGCGACGCGACCCTCCGGCCGGCCCGACTTGAACAGGCCGCGGCGCCGGATTCTCGACCCTGCGGTAGAATCTCACCATGAGAATCGCACTCGTGCAGCAGCGGGCCACTGCCAGCAAGGCCGCGAACGTCGCGTCCGGCCTCGACGCGCTTGCTGCGGCGGCCGACAACGGCGCACAGCTCATCTGTTTCGCGGAACTGGCATTCGAGCCGTTCTACCCGCAGCGCCCAGCCGGACCTGATTTCGCGCATCTTGCCGAACCGATCCCTGGCCCGATCACCGAGGCCTTCCAGGCGAAGGCCGCTGAACTGGGCGCGGTCGTCGTGATCAACCTGTTCGAGCGCGATGGCGACCGCACGTTCGACAGCTCGCCGGTGATCGACGCCGACGGGACGCTCCTCGGCTGCACCCGCATGATCCACATCACGGAGTACCCCTGCTTCCACGAACAGGGGTACTACACGCCGGGCGACACCGGCGCGCCGGTCTACGACACGGCGATTGGAAGGCTCGGCGTGGCGATCTGCTACGACCGTCACTTCCCGGAATACATGCGCGCGCTCGCAGTCGGCGGGGCCGAGGTGGTGGTGGTGCCGCAGGCGGGAGCCGTCGGCGAGTGGCCGGACGGCCTCTACGAGGCGGAGATGCAGGTGGCCGCGTTCCAGAACGGCTACTTCACGGCGCTGTGCAACCGCGTCGGCCAGGAGGAGTGCCTGACGTTCGGCGGCGAGTCGTTCGTCTGCGCCCCAAGCGGCATGGTGGTCGCGAAAGCTCCCGCCGGGGAAGACGCGATTCTCTACGCCAACATCGATCTCCCGACGGTCGAACGCTCCCACGCGCGGAAGCTGTTCCTCAGACACCGACGGCCTGAACTCTACGCCGGCTGGATCTGACGGAGAGACCGCGCGATTCGGCGTCGCCTTCGGGTCCGGCCCTCGAGCAGAGGGAGGAGCGGAGAGGCGGGATTCGCCTGATAGTGTCGCTGATTGCCCACCAGCTGTCCTCAGAAGCTCGGCGCGGGCGGGCCCGAGCGTTGGTCAACTCCGTCTCAGGACGACCATCGGGTCCGAGTGGGCCGCTCGCCAAGCAGGGAGACAGCTGGCAACCTTGACCACGCCGACGACCTCGAGCCACTGAGGTTCAGAACGGATCCTGGCCGATTCGTGTTTGACGACGTACTTGACGACGCCTTCCTGATCGTGTGTCTGGCGCATCGGTCTGTTCCTGTCGGGCGACGCTCGCATCCCTCATTCTACGCGGCATCATGCGCCCTTTGGCGTGAAGGCCCACGGAGCGCGCGACCGGCCCGGCGTACCGGGCCGGTCGACAGGCACTTCGGCGATCTACTTCCTGGTCTCCGCGTTCTTCACGTACTTGTCGAGGAAGTTGAGCATCTCGGTGATCACGTGCTTGTTCGATTCCGCCGCCGCATAGCCGTGCGCTTCGAAGGGCAGCGTGACGTAGCGGACCGTGGCGCCGAAGCCCTTGAGGGCGACGTAGAAACGCTGCGACTGAATCGGAAACGTGCCGGAGTTATCGTCCATCTCACCGTGGATGAGCAGGATTGGGTCCTTCACTTCATTCGCGCGGAAGAACGGCGACATCTTGCCGTAGATCCCGGGCACTTCCCAGAAGTTGCGCGTCTCGTTCTGGAAGCCGAAAGGCGTCAACGTGCGGTTGTACGCGCCGCTTCGCGCGATACCGGCCCGGAACAGGCGCGAATTCGCCAGGAGATTCGCCGTCATGAACGCGCCGTAGCTGTGCCCCCCGACGCCCCAGTGATCACGATCGGCAAAGCCCATCTCGACGCCCTTGTCGATCGCCGCCTGCGCGCTCGCCACCAACTGCTCGACGTAGGTGTCGTTGGCGGTCTCGCCAGCTCCGATGATGGGCATCGTCGCGTCGTTGAACACCGCGTAGCCCTGCGTGAGCAGCAGCAGTTGTGACGAGCCGCCGACGGTGAGGAAGCGGTTTTCGTTGCCACTGATCTGCGCCGCTTCGTCCGCACTCGTGAACTCGGCCGGGTACGCCCAGAGGAATACCGGGACCTTGGTGCCGGGCACGTAGCCCGGCGGCAGGTAGATTGTCGCGTTCAGCTGCACGCCATCCTTGCGCTTGTAGGTGACGAACTGACTCGTGACGCCGGCCAGCTGCGGATGTGGGTCGGCGAACGTCGTGATCGCCTTGCGCGACGCCGCCGCCGTGTCGAGCAGGTAGTAATTTGGCGGTTCCTTCTTCGTCTCGCGGCGGGTGATCAGCTTCGCGCCGTTGTCGTCCACGAACCCGACGAATGTCTCGAAGCTGACGTCGTCGCACTGCCAGAGCCGGGACGACTGCAGCGTCTTCAGGTTGAGCCGATCGACAAAGGGCCGGTCACCCTTCGCCGACGCGCCAGCGCCGCTCAGATAGATGCTGTCGCCCACCTGCACGATCTTCCCCGACGAGGGGCGTCCGACCGGCGAGCCGGGATCGCCGTAACGATCCTGCTGGCGCAGCTCCCAGAGCTTCTTCGGCGCGGCGGCAAGCCCGCTGTCGAAGAGCCATGTGCGGCGCATGCGCGTGTCGCGGTCGCTCTCGCTGAGGAACGCGGCGCCCTTCTCGGTGAACTGCAGGCCACCCGCGCGCCACTCGGTCTTTGCCACCTCGGTCGGCTGACCCGTGAACGGCGCGGCGAGCGACACGACACGGTCGCGGAAGGGGACCTTGGCCTTCGGATCGCCGCCATCGAGCGGCTCGATGAACAAGAGCGTTGCCGGCTCGATCTGATGCCACCGGAATCCACGCGGGCCCGGAAAGACGCCGTTGCGTGGGAACGTGTCGCCCATCGGGACGTCCGCCAGCTTCTTCACCACCGCGCCGGCCTTCGTCCACAACTCGACATCGCGCGGGAATTGGCCCGCCGGGACGACGTACGAAAACGGCTTCTTCGTGCGGTTGACGACGACGTACTTGCCGTCGGTGGAGATCTCCACGCCCGAGTAGATGCCGGGCTTGCCGAATGGGGTCTTGGTGCCAGCCAAATCCACCCATGTCAGCTGGCTGGTGTAGAAGTACTCGTAGAGCGCCTCGTCGTACGGGTTCTTCAGCAGGTCTTCGAAGGTCTGCGCCGGGGCGGTCGTGCCGCTGGTTTCCTGGACCGCCGGGCCCTCGGGCAGCGCGCCTTCCTTCGGCATCGGACCGCGCCCGACGGGGATCAGGCTGCAGAGAAACCCGGTCGAGGTGTCCAGCCACCGGCACCCGCCGCCGAGGCCGTTGACGGCGCCAAGGAGCACGGGCCTCACGACGCCGGTCGAGACGTCCGTCACGTAGAGCTGGATCCCGGTCTTCGTGGTGATCGTGACGGCGACGTACTTGCCGTCCGGCGAGAAGCTGCCCGAGTACGAGATCGCCGGCGGCAGCATCAGCCGCTTTTCCGTGCCGGCGGCTACGTCCTTCAGCACCAGGCTGGTCGTGGCGCTCAGGATGCGCGGACCGTTGGTCTTCGGGTTGATGCGCGCGCCGCCGAGGCCGTAGAACGGCTCGGCCACTTCGGCCAGCGACGGCATGCTCTTGCGACGGGTCAGGAGCAGTACCTTGCGAGTGGGCGACACGGCCACACCGGGCAGCGGCTCGGCCGCCATGATGTCCGCCATGACTTTCGGCGGCGTCAGATAGACGGACGGCTTCGACTGGGCCGACGGCGCCACCCGAATGAACAGGGCGATGGCGACCGACGCGACGACGACGGACACTGTCTTCTTCAAAGGGCCAACTCCTCGCGAACAGCGTTGAGAACACCAATGACAGGCGGGGGACGATTGCACGAAGAGTATGTCCATCTCGCTGCCCGGACGCAACGGATCGGGCTGGGACGGCCCCTCGACCTGGTTCCTGACGAGTGATCGCTCGGAACACCACTCGACACGGTCGCATGGCCTGCCACGAGCGAAGGAGCGAACGGACAGAGGCGAGATTCTCCTGGCCTTCGACGGCGAAGAGGCTGAGGAGCGAGCCGGCGGTCGCGTCTTTTCTCCGCCGCAAAAGGACTGTGTGCTCGAGAGAACAGCGGACCGCCGCCCTGGAGGGCTATAGTTGTCGGTAGCGTGGGCTAAGGTTCGCAGCCAGGTGCCGCGAATCGATCGACCGTGCGCGCGAGAGGATCACTCTCCGATCGCGCTTCACGCGCGGAGCCCACACCGCGCCGGAGAACGGACATGCTGTACACCCTCGCCGTCATCGTGCTGGTCGCGTGGTTGCTCGGTTTGGCGGGCACCTACACGATTGGCCCGCTCTTGCACCTTTTGGGGGTCATCGCCCTGGTGCTGTTCGTCGTCGGCTTCTTGAACGGACGCCGCGCGCTCGGCTAGCGCGAACGGGGGGCGACCATCCGTTCAGGCATTTCCTCGGGTGCGCTCAACGAGGTCGCTCAGCGCCTCGAGGTCTACCCGTAGACCAGTCGCCGGAAGACACTGGTCGCTCTGCCGTGCCCCGGCTACGGTATCTGCGTCACATAGGACCGTCCGACGCTCTTCATCCTGTTCGCGGGGGGCACCGAGCGTCGCCGGGAAGCCGACATCACGCACGTGCTAGACTCTTCGTCTGTCCGTCCGTCGCGGCCACGCTTGAACCATGGCGACACCGGGATCCGGCGGCACCGGCCGGCGACTGGAGGCGGAGATGATGCGAGCCAGGTTTCGGTACCTCCTTCCGGCGATCGCGGTCGCGACCGCCGTCGCGCTTTCCAGCGGCCAGTCCCCCTACGAGAAGAATCTCGAAATCAGGACGTCCGGGATTCCGCATGCGGGAAACGGCGTCTACACGAAGGTGGCCATCCCGGATGGATCCTACCTCGGAGCCTACACGGGGGAGTTCATCACGGATGAGGAGTACCAGCGCCGGCTGAACGCGGACCGGTGGCAGTACATGATGGGGCTGCTGGACTGCGCGAAGCCGCACGCAGGCGGCATCGCGACCATCGACGGCATCGACGGTAACGTCTTCACGCGGATGAACTACGCACCGGCCGAGTTCCGGAACGTGAAGTTCGAGAAGATCTGTGAAGCCCCGTTCGTGAAGATCATGGCTCTGAGGGACATTGCCACCGGCGAAGAGCTATGGGTCGACTACGGCCCCAACTACCGCTACGACTTCATGAACGACGCGGCTGTGGTCAAGTTCTTTGCCGAACTGCACGCACGGCGTGCGAAGGAGGGTCGTTCCGGCTGGTAGCAGGCCATTGATACGCAGCGCGGTCCACTGGTCGATCGACCGCTCTTCGGCAGGGCGGGATTCGAACCCCCACCTCCTTGCAGGCGCCAGCCCCTCGAGCCGGCCCCCGGAGAGACCGACACCTGCTACGATCACCGCGTGATCACCGACCTCGGCGCTTACGCCAGGCTCTGTGAGCAGGAACGCTGGGAAGCGCTCCGGGCCATGAGCTTCGACGATTCGATTGTCGTCCTCGAGGCGCTGCTCGCGTCGGAGCTCCTCGACATCGCGGTCTTCCCGGACGACGATCACCCGATGAGCCTGGCCCGGTCGCTGGGCATTCCGCCAGACCGGGTGCATCGGGCGGCCTGATGCACGCTCCGGCCAACCCGTTCACGGCGTTCTGCCAGCGGGCCTTCGACTTTCTCGAGCACGCCGGCATCCGGCACCTCGTCATCGGCGGGCTGGCGGTTGGGGTCGTCGGATAGGATCGGACGACCGGCGATGTGGACGTCGTCGGCTACGCGTCCACTGAAGACGCGCTGGCGCTCATCACCAAGGCCACCGACGCCGGCCGCGCAAGCTCGTCGGCGGCGACACGGTCGTCTACACCCGCCGACCTGCGGCATGGGCCCGGCTTTGGGCGAGCGAGGCGGCGCTGCTCGACTTCCTCCGACGTGGTGCCAGGACGAGCGAACTGCCACCGGAGGAGACCGTGCGACGCATTCTCGCGCTGTTCGCTGAACCTGGTCGCTTCGAACGCCTGGTTCGCGTCGCCCCTCACGAGCCCCCTCGGGTCAGGGCGATCCTGGGCGCAATCGGCGAGCAGATCGGGCGCGCTTGTCGAACTGATGGAATTCGAGACGGCGGGAAGGAGGAGACCGAATGAAGCGACTCACCGGCATCGGCGGCGTGTTCTTCAAGGCGAAGGACCCGGTCGGACTATAGGACGGATTAGCGGTCTCCGCTCGCCTGCCGCTGCTGCAGGTCAACATAACCGCCGCTATCAGACGCCGTGGGCGCCCCCTCCGAGCCCCAGACACAGCACGTTCGCTGACAGAGATGTGATCGACTTCACGCTCGAAAACCGGTCGTCCGACCGCCGGTGTGTGGCGCACATGTTGCTGATCACGTTCGGACCGGCGGCCCCTCGGGAGATCGCGCCCTCGGCACCGTCGGGATGGACATGGGCGCCGATTCTGTGTAGTGGGGCAGGAGTGCGCGTGATGCACTGCGGAGTGGTGTGGCGTTCGCCACACGGACTCGAGTCGAAGGGGCAGCTCGCGGGATTCGGACTGTCGAAGCCGAACTCGTCGTAATGCATGCGTGGACGATTGAGGCGGGGCGTTCGTGGGTCTTCCTTACGGTACTGTTGGCGGATAGACCGCAACTTGGCGGGGCAGGCGTCGCTGGCACGGTTCAGCCGCAACGCTCTTGGTGGAGGGCTCCAGAATCATGGTTGGGTCGGGCCCCGCCCTGATTCTCTTCGTGGCGACGCACGAAACGGCGGCAGCTTCTCCGGTCACGCTCTGCCGGCGCTGGCAATAATACACACGGACGTTATATTATTGCCATCGAAAGGGTGCCGACATGCACAAGCGCGACTGGGATACGGTGCTCTACAGAATCGCTGAAGACAAGGCCGGCTACTTCACAGCCGCCCAGGCGCGGGCGGCCGGACTGTTCCAAGTCCGGCTGGTCCAACTCGCGAAGCAGGGGGACATCGAACGCGTCTCGCGCGGTGTCTACCGCCTCGCCCGCTTCCCGATATCCCGGCTCAGCCACTACATGGAGGCCGTCCTTTGGCCCCAGGTCCGCCGGCCCGATGTGGTCGGAGTGATCTCGCACGAGTCTGCCCTGTCCATCCACGCCCTCTCTGACGTGAGCCCGGCACGCGTACACGTGACGCTGCCGACCACCGTTCGCATCCGCCGCGAGATGCCCCGCGACATGGCCGTCCACTTCGCGGATCTTGCGTCCGGTGATGTGGAACGCGTTGAAGGCGTGCCTGTCACGACCCCAGCCAGATCCATTCGCGACGCGCATGACAGCCATCTAGGAAACGACCTTATCGGCCAGGCGATCGCCGACGGGCGCCGCTCGGGAGTTCTGACCGTGGCCGAGGCTGATCGCCTGGAGCGGGAGCTCCTTGAGACGAAGCCTGAACGCCGACGATCGACCGCCGCGCGTCGGGAAGCGACATGACGGCAGAACGGAAGCGACCCACCGCGCCTCCGCTGTCGGCCGGCGTGCTGGCAAGGTACGCGCAGGCCTACGCTCGGGAACTCGGCGTCGCCGAAGGCCGGGTTCGCGCATGGGTTGCCTACATGATCCTCGCGGGTGTGCTCGAGCGTGCCACCGGTGCTGCGACGCCCAGGTTCATGGTCAAGGGCGGGGTAGCGCTGGAGCTGCGTCTGCGTGACCGAGCCCGGGCGACGAGGGACATCGACATCGTGCTGCTCGACCTGAGTGCGGACCTCGCCGACGCGCTCGAACAGGCGCTCAGTGACGAGGCGTATCAGGGATTCTCATTCCGCCGCAAAGGCCCGGCGCTGGTGTTGGACAACGGGGCGGTGAACGTGGAGATCGCCGTCACGTATCAAGGCCAGCCATGGACCAGCATCAGCGTTGATATCGCCCGTGCCGAGGCAGGCGAGTCCGACGTCGAATGGGTGAAGGCGATCGTTCTCACGGAGGCCTTCGGCGTCACCGGCCCTGAAGCGCTACCGTGCCTGCCTCTCCGGTTCCACGTCGCGCAGAAGCTGCACGGATTGACGCTTCCCCCACGGCCTGGCAAACAGAACGAGCGGTTTCGCGACCTGGTCGACTTGCTCTTGATGGAGGCACTGGTCGCCCACGACTACGTCGCTGTTCGCGAGGCTTGCGAATTGGTCTTCCGAAGTCGGAGAACACATCCGTGGCCGCCCAACCTGGACGCCATGCCGCCGCACTGGGCTGAGCCTTTCGCTCGACTCGCCGGCGAGCTCGAGCTGCCCGAGAGGGACATCGAGACGGCGCTCCTGCGGGTCCGTAGCTTCGTCGCTCGCATCCTCTCCGCGCCGTCATAAATCGCAGCGAAAGGGTGATAACGGCTGGGCGTCGGGTGGATGGGCCCATTCCTGCCTTGGTGCGACCGCCGGCCGGTGCGTTACTCGTGAAGAGGGGGCCGAGAAGGGGGAACGCTGGCCGAAAGCGCGGTTGGCCCCCTCCGGTCTCGCCCGTGTGACTGCGCTCCCACCCTTCGCACGTCGGACTGACCGCCGACACGCGGTCTCCAACTGCGTGTACAACAGGGCCTTGGCACGATGGCCGCCACGGCAGGCGGGCGGCGCTGTGTGCCGCCCGGTGAGCGCCCGATTGCCAGTGTCGCAGTGGAGGAGAGGCGTGAGCGACCCCGCCCGCGGCG
>JANYLG010000129.1 GCA_025363775.1 Acidobacteriota bacterium
CTCGACGATGTTGATGTTGTCGCGGGACAGCCTCACGGTGATCCCGGTCTCGCGCCGGCCGGTCTTGAACACGTAGTGCGGAAGATCGGTGGTACGCCCGGCCATCAGGCTCAGCAGGTGTTCGTTGAAGAGCGCCACGTCCACGGCTTCAAGGCACTCGTAGTCGTACTGCCCGCCCGCGTCCCGCGGCGTCTTGTCGCGGTCCACGAAGTAGTCGTCGAGGCCCACCGGGAAGGGCCGGCGCCCGTTGGCGAGCAACTGCACCGCGAGCCGCTTGGAGAACGTGGTCTTCCCCGATGAGGAGGGCCCGGCGATCAGCACCAGCTTGACCCGATCGCCCTGCGCGGCGATGTCCGAGGCGATCTGCGCGATGCGCGCCTCGTGCAGCGCCTCGCCAACCAGCGACACCTCGGGCAGGCGCCCCGTCGAGACCGCGTCGTTCAGCTCCCCCACGCTCCGGATGCCGAGTCGATTGAGCAGATGCCCGACTTCCTCGAAGACGCTGAACAGCCGCGGGTACGGCGTGAACGGCGCAATCGCCGTCGGCCGGCCCTGATGGGGGAACTGCAGCAGAAAGCCCGGCAGCAACGCGTGGAGCGCAAAGTACTTCAGGCAGCCGGTGGACGGGACCATGTAGCCCTGGAAGTAGTTCTGTTGGCCGCGGAGCGTGTGGAGCACGATCGTCTCCTTCGCCCGGTGAGCCATCAGCCGAACCCGCTCCACCTCGCCGCGATCGCGGAACAGCACCATTGCCTCCGCCACCGACATCGGCGTCTTGGCGATCGGCGCATCGGCCGCGACGATCTCCCGCATGCGCGCCTCGATCCGCTGGAGCTCGGCCTGCGTGAACGGGTCGTGCCCCTGGACCTCGCAGAAGTAGCCGCCGACGGATGACGCCGAGTGCTCGATGCTCACAACAACGCCGGGAAACACCTCCGCGGCGGCCGTCATCAGGAGAAACGACAGCGACCGACGGTATATCCGCACCCCGTCGCTTTCCGCCGTCGTCACCGGCACGATCTCGGCGTCCTCGGTCAGCGGCGTCGACAACTCGCGGAGGCGTCCGTTGGCCATCACGGCCATGACGGGGGCGCCGTCGGTCGGCGAGGACGTGCTCTGAACGGGCAACGCAGTCGGCGCCAGCGCCTCCTGGGCGCGCACGATGTCGGCAATCAGGGTGCCAATGGGCGCCTCGAAAATTCGGCCGTCCGGAAACGTGGCCAGCACGTTCGTGCGCGGTAGGGACAGTCGGATGCGGGAGTCGACGGCGACGGTGTGGGCCATGCGGGGAATGATACAGGATTCAGGATTCGGGGGAATTCTGGCCTCCGACTTGCCGATTCTGCTATCGTTACGTCGCCCTCGTGGAGGTGTGTCGATGAATGCGAGACTGATGCGGCGCCTGGCGGTGCTGCTGCCACTGCTCGTCCTGCTCCTCGCCGCCAGTGTGCTGGCGCAGGGAAAAGTCACGAGTCCCAAGGAGTTCCTGGGGTTCGACGCCGGCGACGACTACGTGCTGGCGAACTACACCCAACTGAAAGGCTACTGGGAGAAACTGGCCCAGGAATCCACCCGCATGAAGCTGGTGGACATCGGCAAGACGGCGGAAGGTCGGCCGATGATCATGGCCATCTTCACCTCTCCCGAGAACCACAAGAACCTCGCCCGCTACAAGGAGGTCTCGCAGAAACTGGCGCGCGCCGAGGGGCTGAACGACGAGCAGGCACGCAAGCTCGCCGCCGACGGCAAGGCGGTCGTCTGGATCGACGGCGGCCTGCACGCGACCGAGAGCGTGCCCGCGCAGCACCTGTTCCAGATCGCCTACCAGATGGCGAGCCGCACCGACGCAGAGACGATGCGGTTCCTCAACGACGTCATCCTGCTGGTGGTCCCGGTGAACCCTGACGGGATGGAACTCGTGTCGAACTGGTACATGCGCGAGTCCGATCCGAAGAAGCGGTCGATGAACATCCCGCGCCTCTATCAGAAGTACGTCGGCCACGACAACAACCGCGATTCGTACGCCAACAACCAGCCCGAGACCGTGGCGATTTCGCGACAGCAGTTCATCGAGTGGAACCCGCAGATCATGTACAACCAGCACCAGACCGGCCCGGCCGGCACGGTGTTGTTCATGGCGCCGTTCCGCGACCCGTTCAACTACAACTACGATCCGCTCGTGCCGCAGGGCATCGAACTGGTGGGCGCCGCGATCCACCAGCGCTTCATCACGGAGGGAAAGCCGGGTGCCGTGCAGCGCGGGGCCGCGTCGTACTCGACCTGGTTCAACGGCGGCGTGCGCACGACCACCGGGTTCCACAACCAGATCGGGCTGCTGAGCGAGATCATCGGCAACCCGACGCCCATCAGCATTCCGTTCATCCCGGCCCGCCAGTTGCCGGACGGGAACCAGCCGTTCCCAATCCAGCCGCAGCAGGTGTGGCACCAGCGCCAGTCCATCGAGTACCTGCTGACGGCGGACCGCGCGATCATGGACATCGCATCCAAGGACCGCGAAGGGTTCCTCTATCGCAGCTACGTGATGGGGCGTAACTCGATCGAGCGCGGCAACAAGGACACCTGGACCATCACGCCGAAGAGGATTGCCGCGGTCCAGGCGGCGATCGCCAAGGACACGGGACCACAGGGCCAGGCGGAACCCGCTGGCGGCGACTTCACCATGCAACTGGGCGGCGGGCTGCGCGGCGGCGTGCCGGCCAAGTACTACGATCTGCTCCGAGACCCGGCCCACCGCGATCCGCGCGGGTTCGTCCTGCCCTCGGACCAGCCTGACTTCCTCACCGCCACCCGGTTCGTCAACGCGCTCATCAAGTCGGGCATCGTCATTCATCGGGCCACGGCGTCCTTCCAGGTGGCCGGCAAGTCGTATCCGGCCGGCTCGTATGTCGTGAAGACGGCACAGGCGTTCAGGCCGCACGTGATGGATATGTTCGAGCCGCAGGATCACCCGGACGATATCCCGTATCCGGGCGGGGCGCCGCGGCCCCCGTACGACGCCACCGGCTGGACGCTCGCCTACCAGATGGGCGTGAAGTTCGACCGGATGATCGACGGGTTCGACGGCCCGTTCGAACGGATTCCCGACCTCATCAAGCCGGCGGCCGGCAAGGTGACGGCGACCAAGGCTGTGGCCGGTTACATCCTGAATCACCAGCAGAACGACGCGTTCGTGGCGACCAATCGCCTGCTGGCGGCCAAGGAAGAGGTGTTCTGGCTGAAAGCGCCGCTCACAGTCGGGACGGTCACCTACCCTGCCGGCGCCATCTTCGTGCCCGCCAGGCCGACCACCAAGCCGGTGCTGGACAAGATCGCGGCCGATCTGGGGATGAACATCGAGGCGGTCAGCGCCAAGCCGACCGGCGACGCGTTGAAGCTGAAGCCCGTGCGTCTCGCGCTGTGGGATCGCTACGGCGGCTCCATGGATTCCGGCTGGATCCGCTGGATCCTCGAACAGGCCTACCCCATCACGTTCGACGTCGTCTACGCGCCGACGCTGGACGCGGGCGATCTGAACGCAAAATACGACGTCATCATCTTCCCGAACGGCAGCATCCCGGCCCTGGCCGGTGACCTCGGCGGACGCCGCGGAGGCGGGGGCGCCGGACAGGTCGGGCCGAACCCGGCGGACATCCCCGAGGAATTCCGTGGACGCCTCGGAAACGTCAGCGCCGACAAGACGATCCCGCAGTTGAAGAAGTTCGTCGAGAACGGCGGGACGATCATCGCGATCGGCAGCGGCACCTCGATTGCGGGCCATTTCGGCCTGCCGCTGTCCAACCACCTGGCCGAACGCCAGCCGAACGGCACCGAGCGGCGCCTGGGCAACGAGAAGTTCTACGTGCCCGGGTCCGTGCTGCAGGTGGCTGTGGACAACTCGAACCCGATCGCGTACGGTCTTGGCGACAGGGTGGATGTGTTCTTCGACAACAGCCCGGTGTTCCGTCTCGATCCCGAGGCGGCGCTCAAGGGCGTGAAGCCGGTGGCATGGTTCGACTCGCCTGCACCGCTCCGCAGCGGCTGGGCGTGGGGCCAGAACTACCTGGATGGCGGCACCGCCGTGGTCGAGGCGGCCGTTGGCAAGGGCCACGTCTTCCTCTTCGGGCCCGAGGTGATGTTCCGCGGCCAGCCGCACGGCACGTTCAAACTGGTGTTCAACGGCATCTACTACGGGTCGGCCACACCGGTGAACCTGGGGGCGGCCAAGAAGTAGGGGGAGGACGGTTGTCAGCCTGCAGCAGGCAGCGCTGACCCAGTTCGTGCCGAGGACGTTCGGGCCGGGAGGAGCGCGGGGCTTCTCCCGGCCCGTTTCTGATCAGCCCTCCCTGGCCGCCCCACGTCGTGTTCACGTGGCTCCTCGGTGGGCGCAGCGGCGGGTTCTCTGGGTCAGGTGGTCTGACGCGGAGCCTCGCTGGTGATCCCGGAAATGACGCCGGCCATCAGAGTCCAGCCGGGCCGAGTCCGCCGAACAGGTCGTCGAGCGGACGCCGGGAGAGTCGGGGGCCGAAGGCCTGCCGGAACACTTCCACGCCCAGCAAACGGTCGCAATCAGGTTGCGCGAAGAAATTGCGCTCTGCGCTCTGATGCTGCGTCGCGTGCGCCCGGAGCGCCGCCGCCTTGCGGTCCTGCCAGGCCCGAACATCCACCGCGAAATCCACTCCGGGAGTGGTTTTCAGGTCGCCGTCGCGGGCCAGCAGCCAGGGCCGCTTGCCCGGGACCCAGACCAGTCGATCGACCGCGTGCGCCCGCCCACTCGATGGGAACCAGCGTGTGTCGGCGGCGGCCGTGACGGCGTCGATCGCAAAGCGGCTGATCGCCACGTGGTCGGGGTGGAGGTTCCCCCCGTTCGGATCGAACGACACCACCACCTGCGGGCGGCAGGCCCTCACCAGGCCAACCAGCTGTTCGCGAATCAGCTCCGGCGGCGCCGACGCCAGCTCCCGGTCGCGGTAGCCCAGCAGATGCACCTGGGCGATCCCCAGCAACTCCACGGCGGTCCGCAATTCCCGCTCGCGCACCGCCGGCAGTTCCTCCGGCGTGCACACCGGCGGGATTCCCGGCTTTCCGGATTCGCCGAGCGTCGCCGTCGCCAGCACCACCCGCACACCCTCGCTCGAGTACCTGCAGGCGGTTCCGCCCGTCAGGAATGTCTCATCGTCGGGATGCGCGAAAAGGAGAAGCAAGGTCCGGGACATCCTGCCATTGTGTACAATCGTGCCGCGATTGCCAACGGTCCGGGTCTCGATTGGGTCTGACAAAATCACGCCGATGCT
This sequence comes from Acidobacteriota bacterium, assembly GCA_025363775.1. Classification (GTDB taxonomy): domain Bacteria; phylum Acidobacteriota; class Vicinamibacteria; order Vicinamibacterales; family Fen-181; genus FEN-299. The sequence goes on from JANYLG010000129.1 coordinate 5,292, forward strand.
CTTGAAGACCATGCTTTCTACGCCGCTTGGTCCGATGCTGGCTATCGCGTCGCCTGCCGGATTGTGCGGCCTGGAGTTCGACAGGCCGGAACGCGCGACGCGTCTCTGGCGGCGCCTCGAACGGTGGAGACCCGCGGAGGCCGTCGAAGATGGCGGCGTGCCGCCATTCGAGGCGGCCAGGGCCTGGCTTGACGACTATTTCGCGCGCCGCTGGGACGCCTGCAAGACGAGGGACGTCGCGCTCGATTTGCTGGGGACCCTCTTCGAGCGGGCCGTCTGGCAGGCCCTCGAGACGATCGACGCCGGCACGACGACGACCTATGGCGCGATCGCGGCCGCCGTCGGGCGGCGCGACGCGGCCCGCGCTGTCGGGGCCGCCGTTGGCGCCAACCCTGTTTCGCTCATCGTGCCCTGCCACCGCGTGGTCGGGACGAGCGGGTCGCTCACAGGCTATGGCGGCGGGCTCGACCGCAAGGAATGGTTGTTGCGCCACGAAGGAGCGCTGCTGCTGTGAACGCCGTCGACATCGGTCCGATCGCCCCGGCTGACCGCAGGCAGCCCGCCGTGGACCTGTTCCTCATCTTTGCGTGCGCGAACATCGTCGCCACGACGTTCCAGACCGGGGCGAGCCTCGTGCCGGCTTTCAGCCTCCAGTCGGCGCTTGCTCTCATTGCCGTCGGCGCGGTCTCGGGTTCGGTGCTCATCGCAGCCCTCTCCACGGTCGGTCCGCGCCTCGGTGTGCCGTCGGTCATTGCGGCGCGCGCGGCGCTCGGCCGGCGGGGCGCGGCCCTGGTCGCGATCCTGCTCTATGCCACGAACTTCGCCTGGATTGCGGTCAACAACGTGATTGCCGCGTCGGCATGCGCGCGCATTGCCGGAGGCTTAGGATCCGAGCGCGCGTGGGCGGTGGGCCTCGGCATCGTCGCGACCCTGATTGTGGCCGGCGGTCCTCGCCTGGTCGCACGCGCGGACCGGCTGGCCGTGCCGCTGCTCGCGGTCGTCGGCGTCGTGCTGACCATCGCCTGCTTCTCTCTTCCGTCCGACGTGATCCAGACGCCCGGCACCGGCTCCCTCTCGTGGCTCGGCGGCCTCGACATCGTCGTCGGATACCAGATGTCGTGGGTCCTGATGTTCGCCGACTACTCCCGCTACACCCCCTCGGTGCGGGGCACGAGCGTGGCGGTCTTCCTGGGACTCTCGCTGACCAGCCTGTGGCTGATGCCGCTCGGCGCGATGGCCGCGCGCGCGGCGACCAGCAGCGATCCAGGGGCGATGCTGCAGGCGCTGAACCTCGGTCTGTCGGGCGCCATCCTGATGACGGTCGCCACGGTGACGACGAACTTCGTGAACCTCTACATGTCGTCGCTGGCGCTGCGCAGCCTGGTGCCGAAAGCCGGCGACCAGGTGTCGGTCTGGTCCACGGGATTGATTGCCGCCGCGCTGAGCCTGTTCTCTGGCGCGTGGCTGGATCGCTACGCAAGCTTCATGCTGGTACTCGGCGGGATTCTGGTGCCGGTTGGGGGAATCCTGTTCGCGCGGTTCTATCTGCTTCGGACCCCGGTCGGCGTACAGGCGCTGTACGAGTCTTCGGGCGAGTTCAGCCGACATGGAGGGTTCGACGTGGCGGGGCTGGTGGCATGGGGAGCCGGCGGCGGCGCCTACTACCTGGCGCGGAGCATTGGAGGGACGATGCCGTCGCTTGCCGTGGCGGTGGGGGTGTATCTGGGGCTGAAGCGGTTAACCGAGAGCTGACAGCAAGCAGCCGTCAGCGGGCAGCGAGCATGCTGCCAGCTGTCCGCTGTGAGCTGTCGGCTACCGTCGCCCTACTTCGTCGCCAGCCCGCGGTGGCGCTGGTCGATCTTCTCGGCCACCCGGGTGCAGGCGCGTTGGAACCGCGCGTTGAGCGTTCGCGCAGCGGCCTCCGGCACGGGTCCGGCCTTCTTCCACGCCGACTGCGCGGCGCGCACCTGCTCGGACACCGACTTCCACTTCGCGGTCTCGTCCGGTCGCCCGGCGATCGTATTGGTCGCCAGCGCCTCGCGCAACTGGCGCGCGAGCTGCGTGGACGGCGATTCATCGTCCGTGGCCGGCTCAGGAGACAACCCGGACTCGGCTTCCGGCGCCAGCAGGCGCTCGACCTGGACGCACAACTCCTCGAGCCGCCGCGCATTCACCTCGGGGTCGATATCGGTTCCGGCGAAGCCGGCGGGCCAGGTTTCCGTCAGGCGCGCAAGGGTGTGCACGAAGCGCTCGCCCATGCGGAGAGCGCGTTCGCGAGGCAGGCCAGCGATCTTCTCGGACCAGCGCTTGCGAAGCTCGGCAACGTTCTCAACCAGCGCGTCGGGCGCCTGGGACGCCTCGGCACCGGCCTCCCGCAGCAGCCCCTCGAGTTCCTGGCACACCGCCTCAGCCTCGGCGATGACGGACGACGCTGCCAACTGCTCGCGATGCTGGTAGGCCTCGAAGAACGTGTCGCACGCCGCGCGGAACCGCGTCCAGATCTCGTCGGCGCGGGTCTTGCGAACCGGGCCAATCGTCTTCCACTCGGTCTGGAGACGCTTGATCTCCTCGATCCCCTTCTGCCACTCAGTCGTGTTGGCGATCGCCTCGGCCTGCTGGCAGATCGCTTCCTTGCGGGCGAGATTCGCCGCCCACTCTTCCTTCCGATGCTGGAGGTCTTCGCGACGCCGGGTGAAGAACGCGTCGCACGCGGCGTGGAAACGCTCCCAGAGCGCCTTCTCCCGCGCACGGGGCGCCGCGCCGACGGTCTTCCATTCGGCCTGCAGCGCCTTGATGGCGTCGGCGGTCTTGATCCAGTCGGTGGAGGAAGACAACGCTTCAGCCTGATCGCAGAGTGCGGCTTTCCTGGCGCCATTCGAGGCCTGCACTTCAGCCTGCTGCGTGAAGTACACGTCGCAGCGGGCGCGAACCTCGTCGGACGCTGCCTTGAAGCGCGCCCAGAGCGCCTGCGATTGGTCGCGAGGGGCGATGGCTACCTGCTTCCACTGGACCTGTGTCTCGCGCAGTTGCTTGGCTGCAGACGCCAGGTCCGCAACCTCCATCAGCTTCTCGACTCGCTGACACAGCTCTTCCTGAACGCCCGCGTTCGCCCATCGCTGCCACTCGTCCATGTCGCGCAGTTCCTGCACTTTCGGGAAGAGCGCCGACAAGATGTTCTTCAGGCGGTCGTTCACCGCCTCCCGGTCCTGCAGGGTGGGCAACGGCGCCGATTCATCGAGCGCGGCCCGGGCATCGCGCAGCGCCCGTTCGGTTTGTTTGAGCGTCAGCCCCTCGGACATCGCCAGCGCCTCGAGCTCCGTGCACAGGGCCTGCAGCTTCTCCCGGTTCTCCTGGAGCGCGCGCGCCCGCTGCTCGCGCGCTTCGATTTCGCGATCCCGCAACCGGGCGTCTGCCTCGGTGAACCGCGCCACGAGCGCGGCGTCTTCGAGTCCTGCCGCGGTGAGCTGCTGCCAGGCACGGCGCAGCGCCTGCACGTCGGCCCGCGCCTGCGGGAACGGGTTCCCGCCGGCAAGGCGTTCCGCCTCCGCGCACAGCCGCCCGGCCTTCTCGCGATTCGTGCGCTGGCGGACCAGCGACTGATGACGGGCCAGCGCCGCCCGGCAGCTCTCGTCGAAGCGCCTCGTCCACCGCCCGGCCTCAGCCACGTCGGACAGACCGGCGAGCGCCGTCCAGGCGGCGCGCGCGTCCTCGATCCGCAACGGCGTGTCCTCTCCCACGATCGCGTCCGTCTGTTCGCACAACGCCTGCCGCACGACCATGGCTCCGGCGTTGGCCTCGCGGATGCGCGCCCGTTCGGCGTCCTCTTCAAGGTGCCGCGCCAACGCCTGCTGTGCGTGGGCGCGCGCCGCCTCGAATCGGGTCATCAGAATCGCGTCCACCTGTTCCAGGCCGCGCCAGCTTCGGTCGATTTCCGCCAGCGCGGCCTCGCCCTCGTCCAGTCCGGCTGTCGCCAGCGCTTCCAGCCGCTCGCACAGACTCGTGGCTCTCCCGACGCGCTGCCGCTCCGCTTCGACCGACGCGTCAGGCTTCTGCGCCGCGGCGGGCACGGTCGCCTTCACGGCGGCCGTGCCCGCCGCGGCG
>JANYLG010000149.1 GCA_025363775.1 Acidobacteriota bacterium
CCCGCCTTTGCCGGGCAGGTAGCGCGCGGGCTTCAGCCCGCGCACCCGGGGCGAACACGCTCATCACACGTGAGCCCCGGGATTAGTAGTTGGCAGCCACACCGATGAATGCGCCGTTGTTGGCACGAACAATGTCATCCAGGCTGGCTTTCGCGGTCAGCGGACTGACGCTCTTGCCGTCCTTCCCCATGCTGTAGAGGTCGTAGTCGGAGTTGATCGGGACGAGGTTCTTGTCTTTTCTCACATCTCCTTTGCCCTTCATTCCCTGGATCTTCAGGTATTGATACGGACTACCCCATGGATCCAACAGCCGGTCAGAGTCCACTTCTGCAAGCGAGTCCGGATACTGCCCCGTTGTAAGGAAGTAAACATCGATGGTTGCGGAGATGTTCTTGATGTCTGCTCTCGCTTTTACAATCCTGGCCGCGTTCAGGGCCTCGCGGTAGAACGGAATCGCGATGGCCGACAACGTGCCGATGAGCATCGTCACGATCAGAATCTCGAGCAGGGTGAACCCCGCGCATGAGGATTCAGTGGCAGCTGATCGCGTCGGGCGGTAGGCACCTGGAATCATCGTGTACGTGCGCACCATGGGAGGCGTTCGCAGTCGGGCTAGACCTCGCACTTGAAACGATTGAAGGTGTCATGGAGTTGTTGTTCTGTGCGTACGATGTCGCTCCAGAGAGCATCGGCCACGGCATCGGTGTGGCCTGTGGTCGGTAGTTCGCGATACCTGGGCAGGGACTCATGAAGCATGGCCGCGTCCCTCTGTGCCTGCGCGATCAGCCCGCGCCAGGTGTCGAGCATGGCGTTCACGGCATCTTTCTCCGCAACGAGGTAATCACCCTTCCTGAGTTTCACCGGCTTCGGCAGGATTCCTGCTTTCATCGCCTCTAAAACGCGCCGAAAGCGATAGATCGGTCCGGCTATCCTGTGGCTCGTGCTCACCGAATGCAGTGCGATGGCAACTAGCGTAAGCAGGACAGGAAGCCAGTAGGTCTCGTGCAGGTAGAGAATCCGGAGCGCCGCATCGGAGGTCTCGGTGGAATCGTAGTCAGGCTGACGCAATTGCAGCATCAGCGGCGCGAACAGAGCCACCGAGACCACCAGTGTCAGGAATCCAACATAGCTCAAGCTTGTCAGGAGGATGCCGAGCTGGAGCTCAGGGTTGATGACGAACTTCCTTCTCCGGAGGAATGACACGCTGTTAGCCTCCTGTCGGCGTCAGCGGTTGGTGGACCGGTGCCCGCTCGGGCCTGGTGCCCTATTGATCTGTCGGCATGACTGCGGTAAACCTGTAGTCGCGCCGGGAGAGGCCGCAGGCTCACCCTCGTAGTGGACCGAACCGGGCGAGACCACGGGCACCGGTCCGCCAGCCCCACCTCCTACTCCTCCTCGGCCAGCCGGGCCCAAAGCGGCCGCGCCATCCGGCGGTGCCGGCTTACGATTCCCTGGAGCGCTTACCAGATACTGGAGCCATCGGCTCAGGTGTGATTCTGTTTTCCCAGCAAAACAAGCCTTTCGGTGCCGACCTCACGCGGCCCGGGCGTTGCAGCTAGACCTGTCGGCGGCATCGCGACACGCCGCCAGGAGGCAGAAACCCAATGCGGACGACAATCCTGATTGCGGTGACGGTATTCGCGGTGAGCGCTTGGAGTTGCGGCGGTTCCAATTCGACCTCGACGCCGGTCAGCCCGACGCCGTCCGGGGGCGGGGGCGGGGCCGCAACCACGATCTCCATCGTGGGCAATCGGGCGAACCAGTCGTTCTCACCCAACCCGGCCGTCGCCCCCCAGGGGACGACGATGGCCTTCACGAACAACGACGGTCTGACGCACCACCTCATGGCGGTCGACGGATCGTTCGACACCGGGAATATCGCCCCGGGCGGATCGAGCCCGGTGTTGACCGTGGCCACCGACGGTGCCAACTACTACTGCACGATCCACCCGACGATGGTCGGCAGCATCAAGGCGTCCAGTGGCGCGGCGCCACCCTGCAACGGCCTCTACTGCGGGGACCGGTAGGCGCGGATGGCGCCGATCAGGCAGTCGGTCGAGGTGGCGCGCGAGGAGCGCGCCACCTTCCCGGCCGCCCACCTACGAGCCGGTCGGCGGCGTTTGCGCCGATGCGGGGGATGGGTCGATCCGTTCGATCTTCCCGTCCCGGACGACGAGCGTGATGTTGTGCCGCACGCCGCCCCTGCCATCGAGCAGCGTGGCCGCGCGAATGGTGATCACAAGGTCCTGCGCGAAACCGTGCGGGACGAGGGCGATCGCCATCCCAAGCGCGACCCCTACGCCACAGAATCGTCGGCTGATCATGGAACACTCCTTTCAGGAACCCGCGAGCGCTCTTACCGGATGACTTCCTCCCAGCGATAGAGCCCGGATTCAGGAGTCCGGAGTCGGGAGTCGGACTTCTCTCGACGCGCGATGTACGCCGCGCACGTCAGGCTGCTCATCACGTTGACGGTCGTTCGCAGCATGTCCAGCAGCCGGTCCACGCCCAGCACCAGCGCGATGCCAGACACCGCGTGTGAACCCAGCCCGATCGCGTTCAGCACGATGAGCGTCGTCACCAGCGAGCTGCCCGGCACACCCACACCGGTGACGGCCGCCAGCGTGGCCGACACGATGATCGTGAGATAGCCGGCCGGGCCGAGGGCGAGGCCGTAGACATGGGCGATGAACACCGCGGTGGCGCCCTTGTAGACCGCCGCGCCGTTCAGGTTCAGCGTCGTGCCCAGCGGCAGCACGAAGCCGGCAACCTCGTCCGGAACGCCCAGGTTCTTCTCGGCCACCTCGATGCTCACCGGCAGCGTGGCGCTCGACGACGACGTGGAGAAGGCGACCAGCAGCGCCTTCGCCACACCGCGATAGAAATCGATCACCTTCACGCGGGCCAGCACCTTCAGGAGCAGCATGAGGACGCACACCTGGAGCGAGAGTCCGACCGCCACGACCAGGCAATAGACGACCAGGTGTCGGAGCAGGTCGGTGCCGAACCGCGCGACGGTCGTGCCGATCAACGCAAACACCGCGTAGGGCGCCAGCTTCATCACCCACGCGATGATGACCATGCAGATATCGTTGAGACCCTGGAAGAAACCGACGAGGACCTGACGCCGTGGCTCGGCGATCTGGGTCGCCGCCGCGCCGAAGATCACGATGCACACCACCAGCGGCAGCAGTTCCATCCTGGCAGCGGCGCCGAACGGATTTTGCGGAACCATCGAGAGCAGCAGCTGGACGATCCCGGGAGCCGAGTTGGCGGCCGCCGCCGCCCTGCTGGCGTTCGACTCGAACTGAGCGGCGAGCGCGTCCCGAATCGCAGGATCGAGTCCGGCGCCAGGCCCGACAACGAGCGCCACCGACATCCCGATGACCGCTCCGGTCATGGTTGTCGCCAGGAAGAAGCCCAGGGTCCGCCCCCCGAGCGTCGCGAGCTTGCGGGCATTGCCGAGCGACGCCATGGCAACGAACAGGCTGCCCACGACGAGCGGAACCACGACCATCATGATCAGGTTGACGAAGATGGTGCCGACCGGCTCGATCGCGATGAGGGCGTTGGCGAGCCAGCCCGCGCCAGGCGCCCGCGAGACGACGCCGGCCGCGGCGCCCGCCAGCAGCCCAATCAGAATCTTCGTGTGCAGCTTCATAACAGGGGTCGAGGTCCGAAGCCGTGGTGCCTTCGGAAATACGGCACCAACCCGCCCTCACCGAGGATGTCGATCATGATGGGTGGCAGCGGGAGCCCCGAGACCTCACACCCTCGATGGTCATCGATGACGCGGACACCCGACTCGTCGAGGACGACCCGCAGTGTCGTGCCCTCGACGATCCCGCTCGTGTCGCATTCGATTGGAATCAAGCCGTTGTTGATCGCATTGCGATAGTAGGTTCGCGCGAAGCTGGGCGCCAGCACCGCTCGGATCCCCGCCGACAGCACCACGGTCACCGCGATCTCCATGGCCGACCCGCAGCCGAAGTTCTTTCCCGCCACGAGCAGATCGCCGGGGCGCACGGACGCCGCGAAGGTCGGATCGATCGATTCGAGCAGGTACTGTTTCAGAACGGTCGGGTCGAGCGTTTCCTTCTTCCGGCTGGACGCGATGATGTAGTCGGTATTGATATCGTCCCCAAGGCGCCTGGCCGTACCCGCGAGTTCGGTCCTCATCGCCGAACCTCCGCCACATCGCGCGGGTCGGTGATCCGACCGGTGCCGGCCGCAGCCGCGCACGCGGCCGGCGACGCGAGGTAGATGGACGCCGTGGCATTGCCCATCCTGGCCTTGAAATTCCGATTTGCCGTTGAGATGACGTTGACGCCGTCGCCGGGAACTGGCGCAGCGGTTCCACAGCAGGGGCCGCATCCCGGCGGTGTGATCGTCGCGCCCATCGCCGCCAGACTGTCCAGGCTGCCATCGCGCCGCAACCCGGTTTCCACGTCCCTCGAGGCCGGCGTGATCACCAGGTGCACACCGGGGGCGATGCCGCCTGCCGCACGAAGGATCTGCAGCGCCTGGTGGAAGTCGCGGACGCGCCCGCCGGTGCACGTGCCGATGAAGACCATCTGAATGGGCGTGCCGATCGCCTCACCGATGCCCACGACGTTGTCCACTGCGTGCGGCCGGGCGACGTTCGGCGTCAGCCGCGACAGATCGAGCGTGACCTCGCGGCTGTACTCGGCGTCGGCGTCAGCCTCGACAGGCGTCACGGGTTCCGCCGTGCGACCATCGAGGTACGCCATCGTCTTCACGTCGGCGCCGAAGATGCCGACCTTGGCGCCCATCTCGACCGACATGTTGCTGATCACGAGCCGGTCTTCGACGTCCAGGTCGGCCACGGCCGGGCCGTCGTACTCGAGGGCGTGATAGGCGGCGCCATCGGCACCCAGAATCCCAGCCAACGCCAGCGCGATGTCCTTCGGAAAGACGCCAGGCCCAGTCTTACCGGTCAGCACCACCTTGATCGTCCGCGGGACCTTCAGCCAGATCCGCCCGCAGATCATCGTGGCCGCCAGGTCCGACGAGCCGATGCCGGTGGCAAACGCGTTCAGCGCACCCCCGGTCACCGAATGGCTGTCGGCGCCGACCAGCAGCCTGCCGGGACGCGTGCGTCCGGTCTCGACCATCAACTGATGGCTGATGCCCTCGCCGGTGTCGTACACGGCGACGCCGTGCCTGGCCGCAAAGGCCCGCATGCGTTCGTGCAGGCCCGCGGTCTGCGAGTGCGGTTCGCCGGCGTAGTGATCCATCACGAAGACGATCCGGTCCGGATCGAACACCCGTGTCCCGTCCATGCGCTCGAAGTAGTCGAGGGCCATGGGCACCGATCCGTCGGTGCCCATGGCGCAATCGACGTCACAGATCACCAGTGCGCCGGCCCGCGCGTCGCACCCGGATGCTCGTGAGAGGATCTTCTCGCTGATGGTCTTGCCCATGGATCTCACTGGGACAGTCGGCCTGGGTGTTCATCCCCGCACTCGCTGGAGTGGACGCGACCTCGCTCCGGCGGCCACGATGTCGCCGAGCGCATCCAGCGTGCGCCTGACGTCTGCCGGCCGGATGTCGCCCATGTGGCCGATGCGGAAACACGTCGGCTCGAAGCGTCCGAGCCCGCGTGCGACGAGGATGCCGCGCGACCGCATCTGGTCACGAATGACGGCCGGGCTGAGGTCCTTGGGTGCGCGGATCGCGGTGAGCGTTGGCGACAACCGCTCGAGATCAGGGCACTGCAACGACATCCCAAGTTCGGTCACCGCGCTGCGAGTCATCCGCGCCATCTTCTCGTGGCGATCATACACGCGCTCGAGACCTTCCTCTTCGATCTGCTCGAGCGCCGCCTTCACCTGCGCGACCAGATGGACGGGCGTCGTGCCCGGTGTTTCGGGACGGGCACGCGCGAGGCTCTTCCTGATGGCGGCGAACTCGAAATACGAGCGTGGCAGGCGGGCGGTCTTCTGCGCCTCCCAGGCGCGTGCGCCGATCGCGACGAACGCGAGGCCGGGGCTCGACATCAGGCACTTCTGCGACGCGGTCACGGCGAGGTCGACGTCCCATTCCTCGAAACAAAATGGGGCGCCGCCGAGCGAGCTGACGGCGTCCACCATCACGAGTGCGCCCGCCCGTCGGGCCACGCCGGCAATGGCCGCCACGTCGTTCAGCGCGCCCGTGGACGTATCGCTGTGCGCGAGGATGACGGCGCGTGATCTCGGGTGCGCGTCGAGCGCCGCCTCGACCTCGGGCGCACCGGCCGAGACGCTCCAGTCTTCGCAGCAACGGTGCGCGACGACGCCGAACCTTTCGGCAATCTCCGCCCACATCTCGCCGAAGCGCCCGTTGCAGACCGCCACCAGTTCGTCGCCAGGCGAGAACAGGTTGGTGATGGCGGCCTCGAGCGCCCCACGTCCGGTGGAGTGCACGGGAAGCACGTCGCCCCGCGTGCCAAACAGTGGCCGGAGCCGCCCGACGGCCGACATGAGTAATCCGGAGAAGTCCTCGCTCCGGTGGTGAACCATCGGCATGGCGCCGGCTGCGAGCACGCGGTCCGGAACGCGTGTCGGTCCCGGCGTCATGAGGAGCGGCGTCATCAGAGCACGCCCCTGGCTCGGAGCGTGTCGTTGATCTCGCCCTTGAACACCTTGCCCGCGCGAATTTCCGCCACGCGTTTCGTCTCGCGATCCATGAGCGCGAGCACCAGCGTCAGCACCTCCTCGGCTTCGACCCGCGGCACGACCACCACGCCATCACGGTCACCAACGACGATGTCGCCCGGCATGACCACCGCGTTGCCGCACGCGATTGGGACGTTGATCTCGCCGGGACCGTCCTTGTCGCATCCGCCGGCCGACACCGCACGACTGAACGCCGGAAACCCCAGTGCGGCCAGGCCCTCCAGGTCACGAATCGCGCCATCGACGACGAGACCGCCCAGCCGCGCGGCCACGGCGGAATTCCCCATCAACTCGCCGAACACGGCGCTGGTCGTGTTGCCGCTGGTGTTCACGACAATGACGTCGCCGGGCGCCGCAATCTCCATCGCCTTGTGCACCATGAGATTGTCGGCAGGGCGGGCCATGACGGTGACGGCGATCCCGCACAACGGCAGCCCCGTCCGCATCTGCACGCCGGGGTCCATGAAATGGAACCGGCCCATCGCGTCGGCGAGGTTCGGCGACGCGAGGCCCTTGAACCGATCGACCAGCGCCGCCTCGGGCCGGGGCAGGTTCGTGAACATTCTGAAGCCGAGTTTTCCGGTGTGCGTCATGGTCAGACTCTCTTGTTGGGCGCGGACGACAGTGCCGCGATCGGCGTGTACATTCGAACGCTGGGGGCGAAGCACGAGCGCCACCCGAGCGTCCGTCAGTATACAGACCAGCGGCCCGGTCGCGCACGGCGAAGAGCACGGTGCACTGACCGGAGATCATCCCGACGCCCGCCCCGCACGCGGGCGCGATCCCGCGCCGTCGTGCCGGCCGGTCACCTGACGACCGGCGCATCCGCCCGACGGTACAGTCGCTGCCGGCCACGTGACTGCACGGCGGTGAGGTCGGGGTGCGACACCGCGTGACCCGAGACCAGGTAATCACCGGGCCGGCTCTGGCTCAGGAAATCATCGAGGCCCGCAGCCAGGCCGCGCTCGGCCCCGATGACGCTTCGGATGACGAACATCTCCGCCCGGTCCCAGTGACTCCGGTACACGCGATGGCCCCTGATCGCGGGTCCCTCGGCCAGCAACATCCCCTGGACCGATTGCCTCAGGTCGCGGTGATGGAAGGAGTACCAGATCAGCTTGCCCTCGGCCACGCCCAGCGCGAGCACCACGGCCGCCGCGAGCACCACGCGGGAACGGCGGCTGCCCACGGCGTCGGCCTGAGAAGCGGCGCGCACGACGATCCAGGCGATGCCGAGGGCGAACACCGGGTAGAACGGGTTGAGATACCACGGCAGCTTGGTGAGCATCAGCGTCGGAATGACCAGCGTGACGCCCGCCCAGCAGGCCAGCAGAATCGCCCGGTCGCCCCCGATCGTCCCGGGCGGGAACAGGCTCCGCCAATTCGGCCATCGCACCGGCAAGAGGACCCACGCGACCAGGCCCGCCAGGAGCCAGTCGTACTGGTGCTTCGCCAGGATGTGCAGGTAGTAGACCGGGCCGCCCCGGTGGCTCTCGATCACCGTGACACTGCGGGCCACGAGGTCGTAGCTCAACATCCGCGAGAAGTACTCCCACTGGTCCACCTGCCAGCGCGCCACGCCCCACGCCATCACCGGCACGAGGAACAGCGTCAGGGCCACTGTCACGGGCCCCCACCCCAGGAGCAGACGGCGCCTCGGCATCGTCACGGCCAGGACGATCGCCAACGGCATGAGCACGGCCATCCCCCTCAGCAGGAAGACCGCCGCCAGGATCGGGCCGATCCAGGCGAACTGCCACGGGCGCTCCCGCGCGGCCCACAGGGTCACAACCGTGAGCAGGATCAGCAGCGTGAACAACGCGTCGGTGTTGGCACTGCGCGCCGAGTGGACATAGAGAAACCCGAAGGACGTGCAGAGCACAAGGCTGCCGAGCAGAGCGACCGGCGCACCGAAGGACCGGCGGCCCCACACGAGCAGCACCGCCACCGTCGCCCAGGCCGCCACCACGGACGCCAGGCGCAGCGACAGGAGGTTCGTCCCGAATGCCTTGAACGACAGGGCGATGAGCCAGACGTTCAGCGGTGGCTTCGTGTTGTAGTAGTCGAGGGTGCCGAGGAACGTCGTGCCGACCCAGTGGCCCGTCTCGACGATCTCCGACGCCGTGATGGCGTAGAGCGATTCATCCCACTGCGTGACGATTTCGCTTCCGAGCCGAAACATCAGGTTGAACAGCGTCAGCCCCAGCACGACCGCGGCGAGGAGTGCGTAGTGGCGGCTGCAGAACGCGGTGACACCGCGGGGCTCGTTTGTCATCGTCGCCGCAAATCGGCAGGGATGGAACCGTGGATTCCCGTCGGACAGTCTCGACAGCGGGCGCCGGATGGAAGGCATTCTAGCCGCCCGGCGCGAGCCCGTCCAGACCGAATCGCGACCGCGCCCAGATGGGGGAGCCTCCAGGGGTCACACTCTTTGGTTGCGGCTCGACCGGGTTATGGTTAGGCATGCACGCCTGGCGCCTCGTGGCCGGTGCGCTGCACGTACTCGACGTACGAGCCCGGGTACAGGTGCGGCTGCGCGTCGTGGCCGTTCTCCCCGCCGAGTTCCAGCACCCGGTTGCTGAGGCCGCGGAGGAAGGCGCGGTCGTGTGACACGAACAGCATCGTGCCGTCGAAGTGGCTCAGGGCCTCGACCAGCATCTCCTTCGTCGCCAGGTCCAGATGGTTGGTCGGCTCGTCGAGGACCAGGAAGTTCGGCGGGTTGAGGAGCATCCGCGCCATCACCAGCCGCGTCTTCTCGCCGCCCGACAGCGACTTGATCTTCTTGTCCACCTCGTCGCCCGAGAACTGGAACGCGCCGGCCAGGTTGCGCAGGACGCCCGTCGTTTCTTGCGGAAAGTCCTGCTGCAACTGTTCGTCGATGGTCAGGTCGGGATCGAGCAGGTCGAGCGCCTGCTGCGCGAAGTACCCCATCTCGAGGCTGGCGCCAAGCCGCACGACGCCTGAATCGGCCTGGAGTACGCCTGCCACCATCCGGAGGAGCGTCGTCTTGCCCGCCCCGTTCCGGCCCATCACCGCCCATCGCTCGCCGCGCCGGATCGTCAGGTTGAAACCGTGGTAGATCACCCGCCGGCCGTAGGCCTTCGACACATCTTCGAGGGTCGCCACGAGATCGCCCGACCGCGGCGGCGTCCGGAAATCGAACCGGACGACGCGCCGCTGCTTCGGGAGCTCGATCTTGTCGATCTTGTCGAGCGCCTTCACGCGGCTTTGGACCTGCGCGGCCTTGGCCGCGTGCGCGGCGAACCGTTCGATGAAGCGACGCTCCTTGGCGAGCATCGCTTGCTGCCGCGCGTAGGCCGCCTCCCGGTTGGCATCGCGGATCGCCCGCTCGCGCTCGTAGAAATCGTAGTTGCCCGAGTAGCTGGTAATCTCGCCGCCGTCGATCTCGGCAATCTTGGAGACGATGCGGTTCATGAAATCCCGGTCGTGCGAGGTCATCAGCAG
>JANYLG010000194.1 GCA_025363775.1 Acidobacteriota bacterium
ACGGCCGGACAGATTCACCAGCACGACACCACTCGGGCCCAGGTCCTGCGCCACCCGGCGGGCTGTCGCCACGGCGTGGGCCGACTCGAGCGCCGGAATGATCCCCTCGAGCCGCGCCAGGTCCCGAAACGCCGTCCGCGCATCGTCGTCACTCGCGAGGGTGTACTCCGTTCGGCCCTGGTCGCGCAGCCACGCGTGCTCGGGGCCGACGGCCGCGTAATCCATGCCGGCCGAGACCGAGTGCGTGGCCTCGATGTTGCCGTTCGCGTCCTGCAGGATGTAGGTGCGCGTGCCCTGGAGCACCCCAGCGCTGCCGCCGGCAAAACGCGCCGCGTGCCGGCCGGGGACCAGGCCTTCTCCACCCGCTTCGACGCCAACCAGCCGGACCGAGGGATCGTCCAGGAACGCGTCGAAGATGCCGATGGCGTTGCTGCCGCCACCCACGCAGGCGACGACCGTGTCGGGTAACCGGCCCGCCTGCGCGAGGATCTGCCGCCTGGCCTCCAAACCGATGACCGACTGGAACTCGCGAACCATCAACGGGTATGGATGCGGTCCCAACGCCGAACCGAGCAGGTAGTAGGTGTCCTGGACGTTGGCCACCCAGTCGCGCATCGCCTCGTTGATCGCGTCCTTCAGCGTGCGCGATCCACCGTCGACGCGCCGGATGCGAGCGCCCAGCAACTCCATCCGCGCGACGTTCGGGGCCTGGCGGACCATGTCCTTGGCGCCCATGTACACCTCGCACCGGAGGCCGAGCAACGCGCACGCAGTGGCCGTGGCCACGCCGTGCTGGCCTGCCCCCGTTTCGGCGATGACCCGCGACTTCCCCATCCGCTGCGCGAGCAGAGCCTGCCCCAGCGCGTTATTGATCTTATGCGCGCCGGTGTGCGCCAGGTCTTCGCGCTTCAGAAAGATCCGTGCGCCACCGGAAAAGGGGGTTGTCCCCATTTTCGTCAGGCGGACGGTTTCGGTCAGCGGTGTCGGACGACCCACGTAGTGCGCCAGCAGTTGGGCGAGCGCCACGGCAAACGCGGGGTCGGCTCTCGCCTCGAGGTAGGCCTCCTCCAGCACTTCCACGGGTGCGACGAGGGTCTCGGGCACGAACCTGCCGCCGAACGCCCCGAAGTAGCCGCGCGCGTCCGGGTCGCGGCGGCCGAACGCCGGCAGCAATCCACCCGCAGCGCCGCGGACTGCCCCGAAGAACCTGCGCATCTTCTGATGGTCCTTGACGCCCGGGGCCGACTCCACCCCCGACGACACATCGACACCGAACGGTTGCACCGCGCGAATCGCGTGCGCGACGTTTTCTGGCGTCAAGCCCCCGGCCAGCATGAGCGGCCTTCGCGCGGCCATCCTGGCCGCCATTCCCCAATCGGCGATCGAACCGGTCCCCCCGCGACGCCCCGCATCCGTGGCATCCACGAGCAGGGTCACGGCATCCGGCCAGGCGTCAAGCGCACCGAGGCCCTGCTGATCGGCCCGGACCGCCTTGATGACGCGGACCCCGAGACGCGAGGCGTTGGCCGCCGTCTCCGCCCCGTGCAACTGAACGGCCGACAGGCCAACCTCCTTGACGAGGCGACGCATGTGTTCGACCGTGTCGTCCACGAACACGCCGACGGCAGCGACGAACGGCGGCAGTCGCTCGACGATCCTGCGCGCGCGCTCGGGGTCGATGAAGCGCGGGCTCCCGGGCCAGAAGACGAATCCGACCGCCGATGCGCCAAGCTCCACCGCGAGGCGAGCGTCCTCTTCCCGCGTGATTCCGCAAATCTTCACACACATCACAGCAATTCACCCAGGGCCTGGCCGGGATCGGGCGACGATACCAGCCGTTCACCCACCAGGAACGCGTCGTACCCCACGTCGCGGAGACGCCGCAAGTCGTCGCGATGACGCAGACCGCTCTCGGCCACCGCCACGACGTGATCGGGGATCTGCCCAATCATCTCCAGCGAGGCGGCCGGGTTGACCTCGAGCGTTCTCAGGTTCCGATTGTTCACGCCGATCAGTCGCGGCCCCATGTCGATTGCGACCTCCAACTCATCGCGATCGTGAGCTTCGACGAGCACGGCAAGACCCAGCGCGGTCGCCCGGTCATGGAGCGCGCGAAGCATGGCCGGCCCGAGCGCGGCCACGATCAGCAGCACCGCGTCGGCACCCGCCGCGCACGCTTCGACCAGCTGATACTCATCGATCACGAAGTCCTTCCGCAGCAACGGCAGGCCGATGCGGGACCGCACGGACCGCAGGTCCTCCAGCGAGCCGTCGAAGAAGGTCGGCTCCGTCAGCACCGAGACCGCGGCCGCTCCGTGCGCCTCGTACCGTTCCGCAATCGCGGCCGCGTCGTAGTCGGCGCGCAGCACCCCGCGGCTCGGCGAACGCCGCTTGCACTCGGCGATCACGTTCAGCCCCGACGGACGCGAGAGCCGCTCGACGAAGCGGTCGCCTTCCGGACATCGCCTGTCGGCTGCCGCCACCATCAGGCCCAGAGGCTCGCGCGCACGCCGGAGTTCCACCGTCCGGCGGGTCGCCGCCACGATCGCGCCGAGCAGGTCCGGGGCGACGGCTCGCGTCATGACCAGGCACCCGCCGACAATGCCACCATCTTCGCGAGTACGCCCGACGCGCGCCCGCTGTCAACGGCGTCAGCCGCCATGGCGATTCCTTCCCTCACCGTCGGCGCCGCCCCGGCCACCAGCAGGGCCGCCCCGGCGTTGAGCAACACGACGTCGCGCGGCGCGCCTGGAGTTCCCGCCAACACCGTCCGAGCGGTCTCCGCATTGGCCTCCGC
The DNA here is from genome assembly GCA_025363775.1 of Acidobacteriota bacterium. Taxonomy (GTDB): domain Bacteria; phylum Acidobacteriota; class Vicinamibacteria; order Vicinamibacterales; family Fen-181; genus FEN-299. The sequence continues at coordinate 2,798 of JANYLG010000194.1, forward strand.
ATCGCCACCGCGAATCGACTCGGGCGCGGCCCGCGGCAGCCCGTAATCGGCCGGATGCACGTAGAACGTGTTCACCGTATTGTGGCGGCACTCGGACACCTTCGTGTACCCCACAGTAGAGATCTCGTCGAGGCCGTCGGCGCCATGAACGACCCACGCCCGCTCGGAACCGAGCAGCAGCAGCGACCGCGCGATCAGCTCGGTCAGCTCGGGCCGCGGCACGCCGACGAGCTGGCGCCGCGGCCGCACGGGATTGGTGAGCGGACCGAGCAGGTTGAACGCGGTGCGGAGGCCGAGCGCGCGACGCACCGGCGCCGCGTGCCGCATCGACGGATGGAAGGTCGGAGCGAACAGGAACGCCATCCCGGCCTCGTCGAGCATCCGCTCCACGGACCTGGGGGGGACAGCCGCCGGCACGCCCAGCGCCTCGAACAGGTCGGCGCTTCCACACCGGCTCGACACGGATCGATTACCGTGCTTCGCCACGCGCGCGCCGCACGCGGCGACGACGAGAGAGGCGACCGAGGAGATGTTGAACGTGCCCGCGCAGTCGCCGCCCGTCCCGCACAAGTCCACCGCATCGTCGTATGTCTTCGACAACTGCACGGCCCTGTCGCGCATCGTCCTCGCAAGACCGACGATCTCAGCCGGGCGCTCGCCCTTCATCGCAAGCCCCATGAGCAGTCCGGCCATGGCCGGCTCGCTGACCGTGCCGTCCATCATCTCGGCCATCGCGGCCGATGCCTCGTCGGCCGAGAGGTCCTCGCGTCGCGCCAGCTTCTCGAGCAGCTCGTGGAACATGCGCGTCAGCCCTGCAGGAAGTTCCGGAGGATCTGGTGGCCCGGGCCGGTCAGGATCGACTCGGGATGAAACTGGACGCCGAAGACCGGCCATTCCCGGTGCCGCAGCCCCATCACGATCGCATCGTCCCGCGTCCTGGCCGTCACGACGAGTTCGGATGGCCAGGCCTCCTCAGACACCACCAGCGAGTGATACCGGGCCGCCTCGAATGGCGACGCGACGCCGGCGAAGATGCCGCGGGCGTCGTGCTCAACCAGCGAGGTCTTGCCGTGCACCGGCTTCGGCGCGCGGACGATGGCACCGCCGAAGGCCAGGCCAATCGCCTGGTGGCCGAGACAGACACCCAGCACCGGCGTCGTGCGGCCAAAGCACCGGATGGCCTCGACGATGAGGCCCGCATCGGCCGGGTGCCCCGGGCCGGGAGACACCACGATGCGGTCGGGCGCTGCGGCGGCCACCCCGCCGAGCGTCACCTGGTCGTTGCGCCGCACCAGCACCTCGGCACCCAGTTCTCCAAGGTACTGAACCAGGTTGAAGGTGAAGGAGTCGTAGTTGTCGATGACGAGGACGCGCATAGGCTCACAACCCTTCCGACGCCAGCTCGAGTGCTCGCATCAACGCCTCGGCCTTGTCGCACGTCTCGTCGAACTCGGCCGCAGGGACCGAGTCCATCACGATGCCGGCGCCCGCCTGCACGCGCGCCCGCGTCCCGGTCATGACAATCGTGCGGATGGCGATACAGAAGTCGAGGTTTCCCGCGAAGTCGAGATACCCGACCGCGCCGGCATAGATGCCGCGGCGGTCTGGCTCGAGCTCGGCGATGATCTCAATCGCCCGGATCTTCGGCGCGCCGGAGACGGTGCCGGCCGGGAAGCACGAGACGAGCGCGTCCAGCCGGTCGCACTCCTTCGCAAGTCTCCCCTCGACCACCGACACCAGGTGCATCACGTGCGAATACCGCTCGAGGCCCATGAACTGCGGGACGCGAACCGTGCCGTACTCGGCGACCCGTCCCACGTCGTTCCGGCCGAGATCGACGAGCATCACGTGTTCGGCCCGTTCCTTCTCGCTCGCCTTCAGTTCTTCGGCGAGCCGGACATCCTCGGCGTCGTTGTGCCCGCGGGGCCTCGTCCCGGCGATCGGGTGCGTCTCCACGCGGTTTCCCTCGACGCGCACGAGCATCTCGGGCGACGATCCGACAATCGAGCGTTTCCCCATCCGCACGAAGAACATGTACGGCGACGGGTTGACGTGCCTCAGGGCGCGGTAGACCGTAAACGGATCCACCTCGACATCCGCCTCGAAGCGCTGCGACAGCACCACCTGGTAGATGTCGCCCGCGGCGATGTGCTCCTGACCGATTCGTACCGCCGCTTCGAACTGCTCCCGCGTGATGTTCGACCGCACGGTCAGCGGCGCGCCCGGCCGGCTGATCGGCTGCGAGAGGCTCGCCTGCAGTTCGCGTTCGAGGAACCCGATCTTGGCGCACGCGAACTGGTACAGCGACCCGAGGTCGTCGCCCGGCTGGACGCGTGCGTTGGAGATGATCAGGATCCGGTGGCGCACATGGTCGAACGCCAGGACCGTGTCGAACATCATGAAGCCCGCGGCAGGCTCCGCCTCGTCTCCTCCTGCCGCGGCCTGGAGCGAGACCGGCTCGAACCACGCGGTGGTGTCGTACCCGAGGAAGCCGACAGCGCCGCCGGTGAACCTGGGCAGATCGGGGACGACCGGCGACTTGAAGTCGGCCATCAGGCGACGGAGCGTCGGGATGAACGGTTCGGTGGCCTCGCTCGTCACGCCGGCGCGATCGATCGTTGTTCGACCGTCGAGATCCGCGCGCAGCACGAGGAAGGGGTCTTTCCCCAGGAACGAATAGCGGCCGACGTGCTCGCCACCTTCCACGCTCTCGAGGAGGAACGCGTAATCGGAGTGCTCCGCGATCTTCAGGAACGCGGACACCGGCGTGAGCAGGTCGGCCATGATCTCCTTGCAGACCGGCACGAACGTACCCTGCGTGGCCAGCGCGGAGAATTCAGCGAACGACGTGATCTTCATGCAGCACCTGTCATCTGTCTCAGGCGGTTGGCGGCGGCGGCGCGCATCCGCTCGCGCGGCGCCGGCGTGGCCGTCCACCATTCGAACTGCAGCGCGGCCTGCGCCACGAGCATCTCGAGGCCGCCGACCACGCGGCAACCCGCCGTGGCCGCGTCGCGAAGCAACCTCGTCTCCTCGGGGTTGTACACGAGGTCGTACACCAGGCTGCCGCCTTCGAGGGCGGCGGATCCGATCGGACTCTCGACCGCGTTCGGCCACGTCCCGACCGGCGTGGCGTTGATCAGCACGTCCCAACTCCCCGGATCTGGCAGACCCCCTCGAGCCTGGCTTCCGGGAATCAGCGCCGCCACGCGCCCCGCCCGGTCCGCGTCGCGCCCGTAGACGACGACATCCGCGCCCCGGGTCGACAGGGCGACGACAACGGCGCGTGCGGCGCCACCTGTGCCAATGACCGCGGCGCGCGCGCCCCGCAACTCGATGCCGCGACCATCGAGCGGATGCAGGAACCCGTCAACGTCGGTGTTGCGGACCGACCAGCGGCCGGCATCGATGCGCAGCGTGTTGGCCGCGCCGCATGCGCGGGCCACGGCATCGGCGTTCTCCGAGCCGCGCAGCAGGTCCATCTTGAACGGCGCCGTGATGCTGGCACCAGCGAGATCGACGGCCGCGGCGAACGCCCGAAAGTCGGCCGCATCCCTGGCCGCCAGCGGAACGTACACACCGTCGAAGCCTGTCTCGTCGAAGGCGGCATTGTGAATCGCCGGCGACACTGAGTGCTCGACCGGGCGGCCGACGATGCCGAACACCCGCGTGGCCGAACCGACCTCGCGGAACCGGAACTCGGACAACAGGCGATCTGGCGGCAACTGTCCCGGGGCAACGCCGTCCCCCGCGTAAGACCAGCAGGAGCCAAACCTCGCGGCCAGGATCCGGCTCGGCAGCCCGGGCATTCCCATCGCCACGAGAGCCACGGGCGTGCGGCCGGTGGCCTCCCGGCCGAACGCCAGCAGCGGAAGATTGTCGACCAGTGCGTGCGCGGTCACCGCGATCTTCACAACCTCCGCACCCGTGCCCCGCATCGCGCGGTAGCGATCGGCCAGATCCGCCGGCACGCCGCCGAAATCGTGCGAGGACAAGACGATGCCCCGGCCTGCGCGCAGCGCCAGGATTGGAGCGACCTCCGCCCCCCACTCGACGTCCACGTAGTCGGCGCCCTCTCGCGCAGCCTGTTCGAGAAAGCCCAGGCGCTCGGCCTCGGAGCCGTCGAAAGCGCCGCCTTCGCGTCGGGGCCGGCACGTCACAATCACCCGTGTCCGTCGGCCGGCCAGGGCGCCCGCGACGTCGATGTCGCGAACGCCGTCCAGGCGAAGCTCGACGACATCGGCAACCACGGCCGCCCGGTCGCGCGCGGCCCGCAGTTCGGCCATCGTGTGCGCGGTCACGGTCACGCAGAGTCCGGTGGTGTTCATAAAATAAAAAAAGCCTCTTCAACCGTCCGGCTGAAGAGGCTTTCAACAGTCACAAGCTCGAGCGGCTCAGGACACAGAAACCTCTTCAGGGGTGTCGTACCACCACCATCCACGAGACGAGACCGAAGACACCACAACCCCGGCGCGCGGCGCGCTCCCAAATGCGCGAAAACGGGGATGGCGTTCGGTCATCATCGAGAGGTCTGAGTTGATCGAGCCGAGGACGACACGTTACCAGAGTCGCTGCGCTGCGTCAACCGAGCGACGATCGCCGGTGCGGTTCACCGGTGTGGAGCGTTCGCCGGGCGGCGCTCGCCACGCGATACTCGCGGCGTTCGCGCGGAGGCGCGCTCCTTGACCACTGAGCAGTTCCTACGCCTATAATGGATTTAGATCTGACCTGTATTCATCCCGAACTGCTCAGGACATCAGTCCTCTCCATGAACCCTCGGAGTCTCTGTTCAATCGTCCCCCTCGCCCTGCTGGTGGTTGCCTGGCCTGCAGCCGCACCCCGTTACATGTCTGTGGACGAGGTTCGTGCCGGCATGGTCGGGGTCGGGCGCACGGTCTTCGAAGGCGACCGGGTCGACGAGTTCAACGTTCACATCCTCGGTGTGTTGCGGAACATCAACGGCCCGCAGCGCAACCTGGTCCTGGCCCGCCTCGAGGGCGGGCCGCTGGCGAACACCGGGGTGATCGCCGGGATGAGCGGCAGCCCCGTCTACGTGGACGGTCGGCTGCTTGGGGCCGTGGCCTTCTCGCTGGGCCAGTTCCCCAAGGAACCGCTGGCCGGAATTACGCCCATCCAGGAGATGGTGGAATCGGCCGGGCCGCAGGCGCGGCGCACTCCCGTGGACAGGAAGGCCCGGTTCGACCTGCCTATCACACAGGAGAAGATGGCCAAGGTCCTCCGCGAGGCGTTCGCCTGGTTCCAGCAGCCGTTTGCCGACAGCCCGACCGACGTGCGCCTGCTTGGCCTCGGGCTCATCGAAGAGCAGCGTGCGGCGCAACTCGGCGCGCTGCTGCGCCCCATCGCCACGCCGCTGGCGCTGGGCGGGTTCTCCGGCAGCGTCCGCGATTCGGTGTCCGAGGCGTTCCGCGATTCCGGCCTTGTCCCGATGCCGGGCGGTGCGCCCGGGTCGCCGGCGGCGGGAACGCCGCCGGCATCGGCCGACACGCCCGCACTCCGACCGGGCGACGCTGTCGGCGTCAACCTCATCACCGGCGACTTCACGATGGGCGCGACCGGCACGGTGACCGAAGTGGATGGCAACCAGGTCTACGCGTTCGGACACCCGTTCTACAACCTGGGCACGACGCAGTTGCCGATGACCCGGGCGTACGTCCACGCCCTGCTGCCGAGCCTGCTCTCATCGATCAAGATCGCCACGACCGGTGAGACGATCGGCACGTTCCGGCAGGACCGCCCGACGGCGATGGCCGGCACGCTGGGGCAGAGGCCAGACATGGTGCCCATCCGCATCTCCCTCGACACCGAGCGGGGGCTGAAGAAGACGTTCAACTTCCAGATCGTCGACGATCAGCTCTTCACGCCGCTCCTGACATACGTGTCGATCCTCAACACGCTGTCGTCGTACGAGCGCGAGTACGGCGTCGCCACGTTCGCGGTGAAAGGCACGGTGAGGGTGCGCAAGCACGGTGAGGTGGCGTTCGAAGATGTCTTCGGCGGCGACTCGCCGTCGGTGGGTGTGGCCGCCTACGTTGTGGCGCCACTCACGCTCCTGCTTGGCAACGACATCGAACCGGTCGAACTTGGCGGCGTCGATCTGCAGATCACCACCAGCGAGCGGCCACGCACCGCGACGCTCGAACGCGTGTGGCTCGACGCGGTCAAGATTCGGCCCGGCACCACAGTTCCCCTGAAGCTCCTGATGCGCAGCTACCGGGGTGAAGAGGTGACGCACACGGTTCCAATCGACATCCCCGCGAACGCGACCGGGTCGCTGTCGATCATGGTGTCGGACGGCGGGCGGCTCGCGCAGTGGGAACAGCGCGACGCGCGGACGTCGCCGCCGCGCGCCCTCGAGCAGATGATCCGCCTGTTGAACAAGGCGAAGAAGAACAGCCGGCTGTACATCCGCCTCCTGAGACAGGACGCGGGAGCCGTCATCCACGGGGAGACCCTCTCGTCGCTGCCCCCTTCCGTGCTCGGGGTGATGGAGTCGGACCGCAACGGCGGCAGTTTCTCGCCACTGCGAAACGCCATCGTGGGCGAATGGGAAGTGGTCACCGACAGCGTGGTCTCCGGCTCCCGAATCCTGACGATCACCATCCAGGGCAACTGACCGTTACTCGACACCCATCACATGTCCCATCGACACGCTCGATTCGTGCTCGCCGCGGTGATCGCGTCCGTCGCGGCAGCGTTGGTATCGGCCTCAACGCCCGTCTTCTGGCAGGTCTGCACGCGGGCCGATTTGTTGAAGGGCGAGGTCGACAACCTCTCGCTCGACAACGACGGCCGGCTCTCGCTCGGCCCGCCAACCTCGCTCATCCATGATTCGTCCGCCCCGTTTCTCTGGGCCATGATCCCGGGCCCCGACGGCTCGATTGTCGTCGGCAGCGGCAACGAGGGCAAGGTGTTCCGGGTGGACAAGGACGGCAAGGCCGCGACGCTCTACGACGCGTCGGAGCTCGAGATCCACGCGCTGGCCCCCGCGCCCGGCGGCGGGCTCTACGTCGCCGCTTCGCCCAACGGGCAGGTCTACCGCGTTGACGCCAAAGGCACCGCAACGCCGTTCTTCAAGCCTGAAGGCAAGTACATCTGGTCGCTCGCGGTCGACACCTCGGGCAACGTCTTTGCCGGGACGGGCGAGAAGGGCCTCATCTACAAGATCACGCCAGAGGGGAAAGGCACCGTGTTCTACAAGACACGGTCCACCAACGTGATGGCGCTCACCTTCGACAAGGCCGGCAACCTCCTGGCCGGGACCGAATCGCCGGGGCGCGTCTTCCGCATCGACCGCGAGGGCCACGCGTTCGTCCTGCTCGAGTCGGGATTCCGGGAGATTCACTCGCTGCGGCTCGACGACAAGGGCGTGATCTACGCGACGGCGATCGCCGCGAAGGCCGGCAGTAACGATCCCGCGCCAGAAGCCGGGCCGTCCGAGCCCGCGCGTGCCGTCCCGGTCCCGTCGGTGACCACCGAGATCATCGGGATCTCGATTATCGACGTCGGGGTCTCCGCGACCACCGACGCGAAGGCCACCCCCGCGAAGATCGGCCCGCGCGGATCCAAGGGCGCGGTGTACCGAATCCTGCCTGACGGGCTCTGGGACACGGTCTGGGAATCATCCGACGACACGCCCTACGACGTGGCATTCGCCCCCGAGGGCAGCCTGCTGATCGGCACCGGGAACAAGGGGAAGATCTTCCGTGTGGCGGGAGACCCGCCCCAGGTCACGCTGGTCGGCCGCGCACCGGCCCAGCAGGTCACCGGGTTCCTCACGACGCCCAAGGGGGACACGCTTTTCGTCACGTCCAACCCGGGAAAAGTGTTCCGGCTGTCGCCGGGGCGCGCCGACCGCGGCACGTACGAATCTGACATTCGCGACGCGCAGACGGTGTCGAGCTGGGGCGCGATCAGCTGGAAGGGGACGACTCCGCCGAGCACACAAATCGAGCTGCGGACCCGCTCCGGGAACAGCCAGACACCGGACGACACGTGGAGCCCGTGGTCCGAACCCTATCGAAACCAGGACGGACAGCAAATCCAAAGCCCGAAGGCCCGCT
>JANYLG010000200.1 GCA_025363775.1 Acidobacteriota bacterium
ATCTCGCCCTGCTCACTAATTACAGCCAGGGGAGTTGTCTCAGCAATCTTGGCACGGAGGGGCTGGCCGAAGGATTCCTTGAGCAGATAGGCCGTGCAGAGCCGCTTATGGGCCTTGAACAGCTTGTCCAGGACCGCCAGCTCCACGTGGCGCGTCTTCCGCGTGCCCCACTCGGTGAAGAAGCGGTCGAGGTCGGGGTCGGTGCGACCGCTCCCCCCCCCCAGATGGGCCGTGCGCGCTCACGGTCGCTGACGATCATGCGGTCGTGCTGTCCCTTGCGAATCGAGAGCGCATCGACGCCGATCACCCGAGGCGCCGGCCGGACAGCCGCGGCCACCTGCCGTTGCATGTACAGCGTGTCACGATCCTTGAGGGTGCTGTCATGCAGGTGTTCCACCTGGGCCACCGCGGTGTTCGTCATCTCGCGGCACAGCGCGCCGACGTGCAGCGCGAACCGGAGGGTGTCCCGCGGGTTCCGGGCCAGCCAGTCGAGCCGTTCTACGACCACGGTGTGACACCGGGGGCAGGACACCCGCCAGCGTGGGAACTCGACGTCGATGCGCCCGCCGGCCACCGCGAGGTCGCGCGCGAACGGTGTGCTGGTCGTCCCGGCCGAGACACCGGTGTCCGCAGCAGGAGCACACGGCCGTTGTTTTCGGCGCTGCAGGTCAATGACCCGTGCGGAGCGGTCGCCAAAGACTCTCTGGACTTCTCTTGCCGGGGCGTTCCGATCCGGTCTGGTGATCACGCACACATGATGGGCGGTGGACGCTTGTGCGAAACCGCGTCGGCGCGGTGTTGCAAGGGCCTGTGGGCGCGTCTGCGCGTCCATAGGTCCGGCAGCGTCCACGGCCTGTGGACTCCCGATCGCGCCGGCCGTCTCGGCTGCAGAGCCGAACGACACAACTTCTCAGGACCCCGGCCCACGCGAACCCTTGGGAGGCTTGCCTTCTCTGGCCATGACCCGCGTAAGTGACCCACTCGAATCCGCGAAGAGCCGGAAACATCGACCGCCGGCCAGTTAGTCCGCGTCCCAGCGGAATCGGGCGACGGCGAGGCTGCCGCAAATCACCGCGGCGCCGAGCAGGAAGACGATCGGCCAGGCAACCGAGGAGAAGCCAAGCCCCCGCCAGGTTGTGGCGTCGAGGCCGTCGATCGCCCAGCGCGTCGGCACGACGACGGTGAGCTTCTGCAGCCACTGCGGGAAGACGAACGTCGGGACCCACGCTCCCCCGAGCATCACCAGCACGAGGGTGGCGACGATCGAGAGTGCGCGCGTGCCCTCCGGCGTCCGGCCGAGGCCGGCGATGAGCAGGCCGAACGACGCCGTCATCAACGAGAAGGCCACGGCGATGCCGATGAAGCCGGCGAGGCTGCCGTCCACGCGCACGCCGAAGACGACCCGCGCGAAGAGGAACATGAAGAACAGGATGAACAGCGACTGCAGCGCTGTGCTGACAGACCTGGCGCCGAGCAGCACGCCGCGCGACACCGGTGCGGCGCGGAGACGCCGCCACAGCCCGTCCCGCTGCTGCAGCAGCAGGCCGAGGCCCATCTCGATGGCCATGAACAGGACGAACTGCACGCCCATCCCTGCGAACGAGTGGGCGTAGCCGTTGTAGGGGACGCCCCTTCGGGAGGTCATCGCCTCCTTCTTCACGTCGAACGGAATCGTCAGCCCGCCGCCGGCGCCGCTCGAACCGGCGGCCCTCGACGTGTCGTTCCACCGGCCGGCGCCGTGCAGCAGATCCTGGAGCGCGCCGCGCTCGTCGGGTCGCATCGTGGTATCGCGTTCGAGTTGGATCAGCGCGTCACCGATGGCCGCTCGGCCGGTCGGGCCGGTGAACATCTCCTTGCTGACTGACTGCATCACGTGGCCGACCAGGATGCCCTGCACCATGCTTGCCTCGGTGGCGCGCGACGGGTCGTAGAGCAGGCGCACCTCGGCTTTCTTCCGCGCGCCGCCGCCAAAGAACGCTCCAGCAGCGTCGGCACCGAACCGGGTCGGCAGTTCCACCGCGACCGTGGCCTGTGCGCGGCGCACGCGGCCGATCTCCGTGCGGTCGCCCGCGCCGTTGAAGATGTAGCCGAAGAACGAGCCGATGGCGATCGGCGCGACCAACGACAACACGACCGCGCGCCGGTCGGTGAAGAACAGCTTGAGGTCCTTGCTGACAAGTGCAATGAACGCCCTGGTCATCGGTCTCGCAACGTCCTTCCGGTGAGAGAAAGGAACACGGTTTCGAGGTCGGCGCGCTCAGTGACGGCGTGGCGATAGCGATGGCCGTGGTCCACGAGCCACTGCAGCACGAAGGGTGTGGCGGCCGCGAGGTCTGAGACGCCGACCCGAAGTGCGCCATCCGCGAACTCAACGGTCTTGACCGGCGGCAGCGCCCGCAGCTGCTCGAGGTCCACGCGGCCTTCGCGATCCTCGAGCTCGATAGAGAGGAGGTTGCTGGCGGGGAGCAGGCGGTAGAGGCCCTGGAGCGTATCGTTGGCGATCACCTTGCCGTGGTCGATGATGACGACGCGGTCGCACAGGCGCTCGGCTTCCTCCATGTAGTGCGTCGTGTAGAGGAGCGTCTTGCCGCGTCGTTTCAGCGTCTCGAGGTTGTCGAAAATCGCGTTGCGGCTCTGCGGATCGACGCCGACGGTCGGCTCGTCGAGCAGCAGGATGCGCGGGTCGTGGAGCAGCGCTGCGGCGAGGTTCAGCCGGCGCTTCATGCCGCCGCTGAACGTCCTGACCTTGTGTCGCGCGCGATCGGCGAGGCCGACCAGGTCGAGCGCGTCGGCGGCCGCGCGCCTGGCAGCAGGACGATCGAGGTCGTAGAGCGCCGCAAAGAACAGCAGGTTGTCGAGGGCAGAGAGGTCATCGACGAGCGCGATGTCCTGCGTGACCAGGCCAATCTCGCGTTTGATCGGGTCGGTGTCGCCGCAAAGCGGCCGGCCGGCAATCAGCACCTCGCCGGCGTCCGGCCTGAGCAGGCCGGCGATCATCGATACGGTGGTGGTCTTACCGGCACCGTTTGGTCCCAGCAGTCCGATCGCTTCGCCCTCGCCAGCGCGGAACGACACCCCGTCGACCGCGACAACGTTGCCGTACCGCTTGGTGAGCCCGTTGATATCGAACATCAGCACTGCAACCCGTGGTGCGACAAGTCCCGCCGGCATTCGGCCGACGCTGCATTCGCCCGGCGGTGCCTGCCGCCGCCCGACGCCGGGCTTTGGCGTGGTGACATGCTTCAACCGTTACGATCTCAGCCCTGGAAGATGTCTTAGGATTGGACGAACATGCGGTGCAGGAAGTTCAGGACGCGCCGTCGGCCGTTGTCGGATACAATCCGCGCCCATGAGACATGTCGCACGGGCGGTCGCCAGCCTCGTCGGTGTTGTTCTGGTTGTTCTCCTCATGAATTGGCCGCCAATATTGTCGATTGTTGACGCGGCAACGCGGTCGTCTTTTGGTGCGCATGGCCTGGCGCCGCGCCAGGCGCCGCGCACGCCAATCGTGGCGCCCACGATCACCGCGCCAGCCGGCTCCGCGGCGGTGGAGCAGACGTCGCCCGGCGAACGGCCTCCCGCAGTGCTCGTGGCCAGCCTCGACGGACTTGGCGCCGGGTTCGAAGGGCCGCAGGGTGGCGCCGCCGTCCGGAATCCGTCGGACAACACCCTCGCCGTGGGCCCCGACCACATCGTGCAGATCGTGAACTCGCGGATGGCGATCTTCACGAAGAAGGGGAAGCGCTTCGATACGACCGGGAAGGTGCTCTACGGCGCGGTCGCGACGAACAACGTGTTCCGCGGATTTGGCGGCACGTGTGAATCCACCAACAACGGCGATGCCGTCGTCCGCTACGACCAGCTCGCCAACCGCTGGCTCATCGTGATGCCCATCTTCCGGAGGGCGGGCGCGCGGCCCGACCAGCCGGCCGAGTGGCAGGGCCGCGCAGCGGCCTATCTGAGCCCGCCCGGGCGTCCGGACCAGCCAGGACTCGCCGTGGCGCTCTTCCAGCCGCCGCACGCGCAGGCGGCAACCGTGGCGCCGCCGACGCAGGCGGTCGCCGTGGCGGGGCGCGAAGGAGGCGGGCAGCCCGCACCGCCCGGGCAGCCGGCGCACCCACCGCAGTTGCCGCGTGGCGGGCGTGGAGACGAGTCGCCGAAAGGGCCATACGCGATGTGCTACGCGATCAGCGTCGGCCCCGACCCGTTCGGACCGTACTATCGCTACGAGTTCCTGCGTCCGCTGTTCCCCGACTACCCGCGACCCGCCATCTGGCCCGACGGTTACTACGTGGCGACGAGCACGGGCGACAATCCGATCTCGGAGTCGATCGTCACGCAGAAGCACGCCTGTGTCGTTGACCGCGCGCGGATGCTCGCGGGCGAGCCGGCGACCGAGCAGTGCGTCGTGATCAACGAGGCGGGTTTCCTGAACAACGCTGATGTCGATGGCACGTCGGCGCCACCCTCGGGCGCGCCAAACATCATAATGGCGGCGGCCGGCGTGCAGCTGAAGAAGATGTTCGAGGCGAGTGCGATCAGCGTGTGGCAGTTCCACGTTGACTGGAAGGATCCGGCGAAGACGAAGGTGACCGGCCCGGAGTCGATCGCTGTCGCGCCGTATCGCTACCTGTGCGACGGCCAGTTGACCAACTGCGTGTCGCAGCCCGGCACCGAGTGGCGCCTCGACGCGCAGGGCGACAAGATCATGTCCCGCCTGGTCTACCGGCGGATCGGCAGCCGAGAGTCGATCGTCGCCGTGCACTCGGTGAACACCGCCGCGGGCGGCGGCGGGGTGAGGTGGTACGAGTTCCGGGTCGGTGCGAACCGCGCGGTCGGCCTGTATCAGCAGGGCACGTATGCGCCCGACGGGTTCTTCCGCTGGATGGCGAGCCCGGCGATCGATCGGTTGGGCAACATCGCGATCGGCTACTCATTCGGCGGTGCGCCGAACATGGTGGGGCAGCGCCTCGCCGGCCGCCTGGCCGATGACCCGCGCGGCCGCCTCACGCTGCGCGAGACGGGGCTGGCCGAAGGCGAGGGCGTGCAGCACGCCATACGCTGGGAGGACTACACGCAGACGGCGATCGATCCGAGCGATGACTGCACGATCTGGTACGTGGGCGACTACATGAAGAAGGACGCGGCCAGCTATTCGACCCGGATCGGTGCATTCAGGATGCCCGGCTGCGCAGGCAGCGCGCTGAAGTAGAACGCGTGGGCGGCCCCGCCCTGGATGCGCCGATGCCCACATCCGCCGGCCGGTGAGGCGGCCGACGCGGACCCCACCACCGCCGGCGAGTACCGTGTCGCTGTTTAGTCGTCTATCCTTGCGTGGCCTTCTCAATCTCCGTTCTTCGAGCGCGGAGTTCAGCCAATCTCTTGTTCAGATCTGCCATTTCCTTCTTGATCCTGCGCAACTCGGTTTGGTTCTTGTTGCTTGACAGGCGTTCCGCGCCAAGCTTCTCAGCGATGTACAGCTCGAGTTGGCTCCTCAACACTCTGAGATATGGATTTCCCCATACCGCTCCTTCTCGGTATTCGAGCTTGCCGTCTCGGATGCCTTTCACAATGAAGTTCCGGGTGACTCCATATTCTTTCTGAGCCGTTACGTCGCTGAGAGTCGCCCCCTTGCGATTCCATTCGCCGTATGCCGCCATGTCGCATCCCCCTAACCGAACAGCGGGCCGACTCTTCATCGTCCGTCCCCGACTCCTCCTCGTCAGTTCCGACTCTTCCTCGTCAGTTCCGACTCTTCCTCGTCAGTTCCGACTCTTCCTCGTCAGTTCCGACTCTTCATCGTCAGCCCCCGACTCTTCATCGTCAGTTCCGACTCTTCATCGTCAGTTCCGACTCTTCATCGTCAGCCCCCGACCCCTCATCGTCAGTTCCGACTAGAGGTGATACCCCCCGCTGACCTTTCCCCTCCACACCCGATACACATTTACGAGGTAGACGATGACGATGGTCATGCCGAAGAGGTAGACGCCGAGGGCGATGGTCATGCTGCGGGTCGAGGAGGCGGAGTTGTAGATGTCGAGCGCGGGGATGGCCGAGCCGGGGAGGCCAGGGAGGAGGCGGGGGTAGAGCCCGGCGGCAGCAGAGCCCAGCACCGAGACGATGAGGGCGCCGCTGGCGAGAAACGCGGCCGTGTCGCGGCCGCGCCGACAAAAGGGCGGAATGGCGGCCGCAGCGGTCAGGCCGAGGATGGGGATCAGCGCCAGCAGCGGCCAGCGGGCGAAGTTCGCGGTGAAGTCGGGCTGAACGACGAAGCTGGCGGCCGTCACGGCGGCCAGCAGTGCGATCGTGCCGCCCCAGAGCGGGAGGATGGCGCGCCGTGCGCGGCGCTGCAGCAGACCCTCGGTCTTCATCGCCAGATACGCCGCGCCGTGAAGCGCCAGGGCAACCAGGCTGAGGACGCCGCAGAGGAGCGCGAACGGGTTGAGGATCAGCGCGAACGATCCCTGGAAGTTCCCCTCGGCATCGAAGGGGACGCCGCGCAGCACGTTGCCGACGGCGGCGCCGAACAGCACGGCGAGCAGGGCGCTCGCGAAGCAGAATGTGACGTCCCACCCGTCGCGCCACAGCGGGTTGTCCACCTGGTGACGAAGCTCGATGGCGACGCCGCGGAGGATCAGCAGCCACAGCACGATCATGAGCGCCAGGTAGAACCCGCTGAACGCCGCCGCGTACAGGTGCGGGAACGCCGCCACCATCGAACCGCCCGCCGCGAGCAGCCAGACCTCATTGCCGCTCCACACGGGCCCGATGGCGTTGATCGCCGTCTCGCGATCCTTCGTGTCGCCTCCGAGCACCAGGTGCAGGATGCCCACGCCAAGGTCGAACCCGTCGAGCACCGCGTAGCCCGCGAGCATACCGGTCAGCACGAGAAACCAGAGGGTGTTGATCATGGGACCACGGGCCAGGGATCAGGAATCAGGAATCACGGATCAGTGCTGGAGACCTCCGTCCGGGCCGGTGTCGATGATGCGGGCGGCCACGAAGAGATAGAGCAGCCCCAGCACGGAGTACATCCCCATGAAGCCGAGCAGCGTGAACCAGGTCATGCCGCCGCTCACGTTCGTCGAGGTGGCGTCCGCCGTGCGCTGCAGGCCATAGACGATCCACGGTTGGCGGCCAACTTCCGCCACCGCCCAGCCCGCCTCGTTGGCGATGTACGGGAACGGGATCGCGAGCATCAGGATCCAGAGGAACCAGCGCGACGTATAGAGCGTGCCGCGCCACAACAGGAACGCCGCCATGGCCATCACGGCGATGAACATCGTCCCCAGGCCGACCATGATGTGATACGCGTAGTAGACCAGCTCGATCGGCGGGTGCAGGTCAGCCGGATAGTCATCCAGGCCCACAACCTTCGCGCGGAAATCGCCGTAGGCCAGGAAGCTCAGCACTCGCGGCAGATAAATCGGGTCCATCAGCTCGCGCCGCTCGGTGTCGGGCATGCCGATAATCGCGATCGGTGCGCCTTCCTGCGTCCGGAACAGTCCCTCCATTGCGGCCATCTTGATCGGCTGGTACTTCGTGACGTTCTCGCCGTTCATCGCCCCGGTGGGGAAGAGCGAGATCAGGGAGAAGGCCAGGCCGCTGATGACACCGACCTTCACAGAGAGCCGCCCGGCGTCTTCGAACTTGCGGGACAGCAGGTAGTAGGCGCCAACGCCCGCCATCACCATCGACGCGGTGATGATCGACCCGCTGATCGCGTGCGGGAACTGCCACAGCGCGTACGGATTGGTGAGCAGTCCCCACAGGCTGGTCAGTTCCGCCCGGCCGTTCACCATCTCGTACGCCACCGGGTGCTGCATCCAGGCGTCGGTCGCGATGATGAAGAAACCGGAGACGACGGCCCCGAGCGCGACCATGACGGCGGAGAGCCAGTGGATCACGGGTCGGACTCGGCGTTCGCCAAACAGGAACAGGCCGAGGAACGACGACTCGGCGAAAAACGCGAACACGCCTTCCATGAACAGCGTCTGGCCGACTACGCCGCCGGCAAAGTGCGAGAAGCGTGCCCAGTTGGTGCCGAACTGGAACTCCATCGGGATGCCGGTGACGACGCCCATGCCGAAGGTGATGGCGAAGAGCTTTGCCCAGAAGCGCGCGAGCGCGCCGTAGCGCTCGTCCCCGCGGAGCAACTGCACGGTCTTCAGCCCCGCGATCAGCACCCCCAACCCCATCGTCAGGACGGGGAACAGGTAGTGGAACATGATCGTGAAGCCGAACTGCCAGCGGTCGGCAATCAGCGCGTCATTCATCGGCCTGGCTCCTCGAGTCGAGAAGAGTGCAAGTAGAGAACACAGGGGCCTGGCCGCTGTGTTCTCTATTTGACATCGTACCGGCCGTCGTCGCGGCCCATGAGCCACTTGTCGAACCAGCCGACGATGTGCTGGAGGCGTTCGACGCGGTGCCAGGGCTGGCCGGAGCGTGAGAGCTCGTGGCTTTCGCCAGGGAAGCGCACCATCACGACCGGCTTCTTCAGGTACTTGAGCGCGCGGAACATCATCTCGCCCCCGGCGCCCGGTGGCGTCCGGTCGTCGGTCTCGCCTTCGACCAGCATCAGCGGTGTCCTCACGCGCGCGATGTGCGTGATAGCCGAGCGGGAGGCGAAGTCGATCGGGTCCTCCCACGGAGCCGCCTTGAACCACGTCGGCTGGAACAGCGTGAAGTCAGCGGTATACCAGAACGAGCTCCAGTCGGCGATCGAGCGCTGCGACACGGCCGCGGCAAAGCGCGTCGTCTGGGTAATGGCCCAGTTCGTCAGGACGCCGCCGCCGCTGCCGCCGGTGACGCCCATCCGCTTCTCGTCGACGTAGCCGCGCTTGACGAGTGCATCCACGCCGGCCATCAGGTCGCGGTAGTCGTCGCCCGGGTAGTGGTACTGAATCAGGTTCCCGAACTCCTGGCCGTACGACGAACTGCCGCGCGGGTTGGTGTAGAGCACGACGTAGCCCTTCGCCGCCATCCACGCGAACTCGTGCGTGTAGGTGTAGCCGTAGGCCGAGTGCGGGCCGCCGTGGATCTGCAGGATGAGCGGGTACTTCTTCGCCGGGTCGAAGCCTGGCGGCTCGAGGATCCACCCGTGGATTCGGCGGCCGTCAAAGCTCGGGTACCAGATCTCCTCGGGCGCGCTCGTGTCGATCTCGGAGAAGAGCGTGTCGTTCACGTGCGTCAGTTGCGTCAAGTCGGACGCGACCGAGGCGGCCTGGCGTGAGAGATCGAGGACGAAGAGATCGCCGATCGTCGTGGGCGTGGAGATGAGGACGACGGCCTTCGAGCGGTCCTTCGAGATAGACCAGGACATCACCTCGTGGTCGCCGTGCGTGACCGGAGTCACCTTGCCGGTGGCGACGTCGACCCGCGTCAGGTTGGCGCGTCCCTGCTCCGCGGTGAGCACGAGGACGGCGCGGCCGTCAGGCGTCCACGCGAGGCCGGCCGAGCCCCCGCCGCGCGGGGCGCGCTGGTCGCCGCCGATGCCGCCGCCGATGTCGAAGTCGTAGGCGGTGGTCAGGTTGCGCGCAGGCATCGAGGTTGGAGGCGTGGAAGAGGTTCCTGCAACGAACAAGTCCGGCTGGCTGTACGACAGAACCGGGGAGCCGCGCAGCGTGCCAATCAGCGCGACCTGACGGCCGTCCGGCGAGATCGCCGGCTGGCCGAGCGAGCCCGCGATACTCGCCACCTTGACCGGTTCACCACCAGCGGCCGCGATTGAGTACAGCGCGCTGCCTTCCTCCTCGTAGTACGGCTCGAGCGATCGAGTGGACGTGAAGTAGAGCCGCGCCCCATCGGGCGCCCAGACCACCGACGTCTCGTCGAACGCGCCGCTCGTCAGCTGGCGCGGTTCCGCAGGGGTCGAGTCCGAGGCCGAGCCCGGAGCAGCGCCGGTGCCGGCGCCCGGAGACGTGCCCGTGCTGGCGCCTGGAGGAGCGCCTGTGCTTGCGCCCGCAGACGTGCCCGTGCCGCCGGTCGCGCCCGTGCTGGCGCCCGCAGCGGATGATGGCGCCGCGATCGACCAGAGATGCGTGTGGCGCTCGGGGTCGGCATAGCCGGCGCCGTTGGAGCGGTAGACGGCTTTGGTGATCACCCGCACGTCGCTTTCGCGCGGTGGGAGGGCGCTGTCGCCGCTGCCGCTGCCAGGGGCGGCGCCGGATGCCGTGCGCACGGCGGCAGCCTCGCGCGCGCGGAGGTCCTTCGGCAGGGTCTGGCTGCCAAACGCGATCGTGCGGCCGTCGGGCGACCACGACGGCGCGCTCGCGCCGCGCGGGAGGTCGGTGACCTGGAGCGGTTCGCCGCCCTGCATGTCGAGGAGGAAGACCTGCGCCGCCTCCACCTTGCCGTCTTTCTCGGACGCGCGGACGAAGGCGAGGCGCCGGCCTTCAGGCGACCACCGCGGCGAGGCGTCGCGTGGGCCGGCCGTGAGCTGTCGAGGGGCATTCGCCCCCGACGTTGGCACGATCCACAGCGCCGTGTCGTAGCGGTTCTCTTTCCGATTGACGGTCACGCGCACGAAGACCACCTGCGAGCCGTCAGGCGCGATCTGCGGGTCGCCGATCCAGGCGAAACGAAACAGGTCGGTTTCGGTGATCGGCCGGCGGGCGGCCGAAAAGGAGGCTGCGGGCCGAAGGGACATCAGGCCGACGATGACGATGCCGATCACGGCCAGAACCCAGCGGCGAGACGGGTGGTTCATAAGTGATCCTCGCGCCTATGCTACTCCATGCACGCCGCGCCCGGTTCTCGCAACCCGATGCGCCGGGCCCAGTGGGAACGCGCATGGACATGTCGGAGGCCACGCGGGCGAACGGATCGGGCAGAGGGATGCTCGATACCCCCGGGTCGGGAGGTACAATGCCGGGACATGGTCACGCATGACGTCATCATTGTCGGCGCCGGGCCGTCTGGGCTGGCCGCAGCCATTGGGTGCGAGCGGCGCGGCCTCGATTACGAAGTGATCGAGCGGGGCGTGCTGGTCAACTCGATCTTCAACTTTCCCCTGCATATGGCGTTCTTCACGACGCCGGAGTTGCTCGAGATTGGCGGCCTGCCATTCGTCAGCCCCTTCGAGAAGCCGACGCGGAACGAGGCCCTGCGCTACTACCGTCGGGTGGTGGACATCTGCAGGCTGAAGGTGTCACTGGGCCAGGCGGTGCAGCGGGTCGTGCGGGGAGGTGATGGGCCGGAAGGACTCCTCGTGGTCAGATCCCATTCGGCGTCGGGCGAGCGCATGCAGGAGGCCCGGGCCGTGGTGTTGGCCGTCGGCTATTACGACCAGCCGAACCTACTCGGTGTGCCTGGCGAGGGGCTGCCGCACGTCCACCATTCCTACAAGGAGGCGCATCCGTTCTACGGTCAGCGCGTCGTCGTCGTGGGTGGCGCGAACTCGGCGGCCGAGGCGGCGCTGGAGTTGTACCGGGCTGGCGCGAAGGTCACGCTGGTTCACAGGCGTGCGGCACTCAGCTCGAGCATCAAGTACTGGGTGTTGCCGGACGTGCAGAACCGGATCGCGGAAGGATCGATGGCCGCGCGGTTCAACACCCGGGTGACGGACATCACTCCCGGAGTGGTGTGGGTGGAGACCGACGGTCAGCGCGAGGAACTGCCCGCCGACGCGGTGCTGCTGCTGACCGGCTACCACACCGACCGCGAGTTCCTGAAGCGCTGCGGCGTGCAGGTGGATGCTGTGACCTGCGTGCCGTACCACGATGCGGACACGTTCGAGACGAATGTCCCGAATGTCTTCCTCGCCGGCGGCGTGATCGTCGGCGTGGACACCGCTCCGGTCTTCATCGAGAACGGTCGTCTGCACGGCGAGACGGTGGTCGGATTGATCGCCAGCCGCCTGGGACGCTGACACGCATGCATTTGGCTGACGTCGAACGCTGGCTCGACTTGCTCTACATTGCCGCCGACGGCGCCGGCCTGCGGAACGAGGACCGCCGGAAGGCGCAGGAAGTGGCGGCCATGATCGAGGAGACGTCATGCGCCGGTCCGGCGCCGGTTCATCCAGGCGATGGTGGATGCCGAGCGGACGTGGCGGCTCGAAGCTGCCGGCTACGAAACCGAGGCGAAAGGGCGTTCGGTTGCCCGTTGCCTGAACCTGAGTTCCTATGATCGCCGTGTGACATTTCATCCATGGGATCGCGCCGACCGGCCGCTCGTATTCGGGCATCGAGGCGGCAGCCGCCTTGCTCCCGAGAACACGCTGGCCGCGTTCGATCGCGGCGTGGCGGAGGGCGTGGACGGCCTCGAGCTGGATGTGCACCTGTCGCGCGACGGCGAAGTGATGGTCTGCCACGACGCGCGGCTGGACCGAACCTGCGACGCCACCGGGGCGATGGCCGACATGATCGCGAGCGACCTGTCGCGAGTGGACGCCGGCTATCGGTTCTCGCCGGGCGACGGGACCCACCCATTTCGTGCGTGCGGCTTCGGGGTGCCGACGCTGCGCGAGGTGGTGTCGCGCTACCCCCAACACCGCCTGATCGTGGAGATGAAGGACAACACGCCGGCGATGGCGCGGGCCACAGTCGACGTCCTTCGCGAGGCTGGCGCGCTCGACCGCGTGTGCCTCGGGTCGTTCCACGCGGGCGTGCTGCGGCAGGCCCGTCGTCTTGCGCCCGGCACCTCGAGCAGCGGCGCGCGTGATGAGGTCCTGCGCGCGTTCGTCTGCTCACGTGTCGGCTGGCTGCCGCCGTTTCGTCGTTACCAGGTGCTCCAGGTCCCCGAGCAGCGCGAGAGCATCCGGGTGGTGACGCCCAGCCTGATAAGGGCAGCACATCGCGCGGGGGTGCCCGTGCAGGTGTGGATCGTAGACTGCGCCGACGACATCCGGCGTCTGCTCGACTGGGGCGTCGATGCGGTCATCACGGACCGACCCGATGTCGCCGTGAAGACGGTGGCGACGTGGTGCCACGAACGGGACAACCGTAGAGCACACTAAGAACACGAAGATAGCCCCGGAGGATACCGTGCCGAGGGTGGCTGTCGCGTGTGCCGTGCCAGCGTGTCCGTGCTCTTTGTGAGCGTCGACTGCTGGACCCGTGGGTGCCCCGCGGTTCGGCGGCGCTCACTGCGGCCGGAGAGCGGGGAACACGTTCTTCAGCAGGAAGGTCCGCAGCGCCGCGTCGAACTCGCGCGTCTTCTCCTTTCCGCCCTTCGCCACGGGCGGCGTCTGCGTGTTGAACGCGACGACGTAGCCGGCGCGCAGGGCGGGGCAGATGTAGAAGTGGGCGATGAAGCCGTTCTGATCGCCGCTGTGACCGACCAGGTGATAACCCTGCCGGTCCTCGACGAAGAAATTCAATCCGATCGCGACGCGGTCCGCGCCTTCCGCTTCGACCGGCAGCTGCGGGACGAACATCTCCTCGAGCGACGCGCGCTTCAGCACGACATCGTAGACGGCGCGCCGTGTCCCATCGCCAATCAGGAATGCGAGGTACTTCTCCATGTCGCCCAGCGGCGCGTTCAGCCCGCCATTCGAGACCGTGATCCCGGAGTTCACATCGAACGGCGCCGGGCGCGGCTTGCCGTCCACGACGTGGTAGCTCGCGCTTCGATGGGGCAGCAGGTGGTAGGGCGTCGCGTCGAAGTAGCTGCGATGCATCTCGAGCGGCTTGAAGACGTTCTTGTCGATGTACACCTCGTAGTCGTCGCCCGACAGCAGCTCGATGATGCGCCCGAGGAAGATGATGCCCGGGTTGGAGTAGCTGTGTCGGCTGCCCGGCTTGAACTCCACCTCGGTGTAGGGGAGCATGGCCGCCAGCTGCGACCACCCGGTCGGCTCGAACGGGTGCCACGGCTTGTCGCCGCCCCACGGCCACGTCGGGTTCCTGAACCCGGCGCTGTGCGTCATCACATGCCGAATCGTGATCTCACTGATGTCGCCGAACGGGTCGTGCACCAGGCGCAACTCGGGGATGAACTTGACGACCGGGTCGTCGAGGCGCAGCAGGCCGCGGTCGCGCAGTTGCATGATGCCGATTGCCGTGAACGTCTTGGTGATCGACGCCCAGTGAAAAATGGTCTGGTCGTCCACCGGGTGGCGACGCTCGACATCCGCCATGCCGACCGACACGCGCGAGATCTCCAGGCCGTCCTGGACGATCGCGAGGCTGCTGCCGACAATGCCATTGTCTTTCGCGCCTCGCTCGAGGAATACCCTCAGCGCGTCGATCGCCGCCACGCGCCCTCCGCCCGGCGGGGGCGGTGGCTGTGCCGTCACGAGGGCCGCGCACCCGACAAAGACCGCTGCCTGCACGAGGATCCTGATGGTCATGGCGGGTAGTCTCCCCGATCGAGGCTCTTCCGTCAAAGCCCGGCAGGATCTCCAGCAGGGTTCATCTCGCCGGGCGTGACGCTCACGGGCTTCGGCGCGTTCAAGCGGTGCGTCGAGGAGCAGACGCTCCAGGACGAAGAGCTTCCGCTGCCGCCGTGCCCGAGGCGCGCGCGGTACGCAATCGGCAGCCGCACGGGGTCTGCTGGCGGTGGGAGGGTAGGCGGCGAGAAACCGGGCTGAAATCGTCGGCCCTGCTTACCGGGCTGCACCCGCGGCGGCCACTTCGGTGACAGCTGCGACGGCCGCCTCGATGTGGGCGTCCGTGTTGAACGGGCCGATGCCGAAGCGCACGCCGCCATGCACATTGTCGGTGCCGAGTTGTTCGTGAACCATCGGTGCGCAATGCAGACCGGTGCGGCACGCAATGTTGTGGTCCACGTCGAGGATGGTCCCCACATCGCCGGCCTCGAACCCGTGGACGTTGAACAGCATGACGGCGATGTGATTCGCCAGGCCGTCCTGGCAGTACATCCTCACGCCGGGGATGCCGCGCAGCCCCTCGACGAGGCGCCGCATCAGCTTCATCTCGTGCGCTTCGATGGCCTCGAGCCCTTTCTCTTGGAGCCACTTCACGCCGGCGTGCAGGCCGGCGATGCCGACCACGTTCGGCGTCCCGTACTCCATCCGCCAGGGATACTCGTCGAGGTGCGGGCGGTGCGCCGATCGGACGCCGGTGCCTCCCGCGCGGGTATGACGGAGCTCGACGCCTTCCTGCACGTACATCCCGCCGATCCCGGTCGGTCCCATCAGCGATTTGTGCCCGGTGAAACACAGCACGTCCACGTTCATCGCCTGGACGTCGATCGGGATCTTGCCGGCGGTCTGCGAGGCGTCCGCGACGAGGTGGATGCCACGTTCGCGGCACAGCCGGCCGATCTCGGCCAGGGGCTGAACTGTGCCAATCACATTCGACGCGTGGTTGATCGCGACGACCTTCGTGTTCTTCTTGAAGCGCGCGCGAATGGCGTCGGGATCCACGAAGCCGCATCCGTCGAACGGGACGTGATCCACTTCCACGCCGTGGCGGGTCGCCAGGTGGTAGAGCGGCCGCAGCACGGCGTTGTGCTCCACGGTCGTGGTCACCGCGTGGTCGCCTTCCTCGAGCAACCCGAACAGGGCGAGGTTCAACGCGTCGGTGGAGTTGTACGAGAAGACCAGGCGGTCCGGGTCGGTGCCATGGAAGAACCGGCAGAGTTGCTTCCGGGTGTCGTCCACCATCTGCCCGGTTTCCATGCACAGGTCGAAACCGGAACGCCCGGGGTTCACCCCGTGGGTCCGGTAGAACCCGTCCATGAAACGATAGGTGTCTTCAGGCTTCGGGAACGACGTGGCGGCGTTGTCGAGATAAATGAGGTCCATGAATCTCTACCCAATCAACAGCGGGTTCTCGAGCATCCGCTTCAGCGTCGCGAGGAACCGTGCGCCCTGGGCGCCGTCGGCCACGCGGTGATCCACCGATAGCGTCATCTTCATCCGGCGCCCGATCTTCACCTGGCCCCCCTCGACGACCGGGACCTCGCGCAGCGCGCCGACGGCGAGAATGGCCGCCTCGGGCGGGTTGATGATGGCCGAGAACTCCTCGATGCCCATCATGCCGAGGTTCGAGATCGAGAAGGTGGCGCCGGTGTACTCGTGCGGCTGGAGCCGCCGATTCCTGGCCCGGTCCACCAGTTCCCTGGCTTCCTCGGCGATATCCGCCAGCGACTTCGAGTCGGCATCGCGGATGACGGGCGTGATGAGGCCGTCTTCGATCGCGACCGCCAGGCCGATGTGCACGCGCGAGTACTGCTTGACGTGGTCGCCGGCGAACGACGCGTTGACTTCGGGATGACGCTTCAGCGCCGATGCCGACGCCTTGATGATCACATCGTTCAGCGAGATGGGATAGCTCTCGTCGCGCAGCGCGCGATAGGCGTCCCACAGCCGGTCGGCGGCCACGTCCACCGTCAGGTAGAAGTGGGGGACCGGGGCCTTGCTCTGCACCAGGCGCTTGGCGATGGTGCGGCGCATCGACGACAGCACGATCTCCTGGACATCGCCCACTGGCTGAGCGGGTGCCGCGCTCGCCTGCGACGCCGACGCTTTCGCGATGGCGGCCTCGATATCGCGCTTGATCACGCGGCCCTGCGGGCCAGAGCCCTGGAGGGCATTGAGATCGACGCCGGCCTCGGCGGCCATGCGCAGCGCGAGCGGCGAGGCGCGGAGCGCGCGGTTCGTCGCGGCGTCGTGGGCGACAAGCTGCGGCGGAGCCGTGGCGCGAATCGGCACGGCCGTCGGCACGGGACGCGCTTGCGCCGCGGGGGGCGGTGCTGCCGGCTCGAGCAGGGCGGAGATGTCCTCGTCCGGGCTGCCGATGACGGCGATGGTCGCGCCAATCTTGATCGTGTCCCCCGGCGACGCGACCAGCTTGCGGATGACGCCGTTGGTGTACGCCTCCATCTCGACGGTCGCCTTGTCGGTCTCCACCTCGGCGAGCGTCTGGCCGGTCTCGACCTTGTCGCCTTCCTGTTTCAGCCAGCGGAGGATCTTGCCCTCCTCCATCGTGTCGCTCAGCTTCGGCATGACCACGCGGGAAGCCATAGGGAGTACCTCTGAGACAAATCCTGACTCCAGAATCCCGGTTCAGTCCATATACAGCACGTGCTTCACCGCCTCGACCACGCGCGCCGGCGACGGCGTCGCCAGGTGTTCGAGGTTCTTGGCGTATGGCATGGGCACGTCGGCGCCCGTCACGCGCGTGACCGGCGCGTCCAGGTCGCCAAACGCATCGCGGTGGATGAGACAGGCGAGCTGCGCGCCGATCCCGCTGTACTCCCAGCCTTCCTCCAC
This sequence comes from Acidobacteriota bacterium, assembly GCA_025363775.1. Classification (GTDB taxonomy): domain Bacteria; phylum Acidobacteriota; class Vicinamibacteria; order Vicinamibacterales; family Fen-181; genus FEN-299. Next base: position 17,183 of record JANYLG010000200.1, read on the forward strand.
CACCACGCACCGATTGGTCTTCTGCACCGACGCGATGATCGGGGCCTGGTCGAGCGGGCGCAGCGTCCGGGGATCGATGATCTCGCATGAGATCCCTTCGGCCGCCAGCGTGTCGGCCGCTTTCAGCGCCACGCTCACCATCTTCGACCAGGCGACGATGGTGACGTCGGTGCCTTCGCGCTTCACGTCGGCCACGCCGATCGGGACGACATAGTCGCCATCCGGCACCTCGCCCTTCGATCCGTAGAGCGTCTCCCCTTCGAAGAAGATCACGGGGTCGTCGTCTCGAATCGCGGCCTTCAGCAGCCCCTTGGCGTCGTAGGGCGTCGAGGGCGCCACCACCTTCAGTCCCGGCACGTGCGCGTACCACGACTCGAGCGACTGCGAGTGCTGCGCCGCCAGTTGGTGCGCCGCGCCGCCCGGCCCGCGCAGGACGATCGGGATCCGGAACTGGCCGCCGGACATGTAGAGCATCTTGGCCGCGCTGTTGATGATCTGGTCCATCGCCAGCATCGAGAAGTTCCAGGTCATCATCTCGATGACGGGCCGCAGGCCGACCATCGCCGCGCCGATGCCGACGCCTGTAAACCCTTCCTCGGTGATCGGCGTGTCGATCACCCGCCGGTCGCCGAACTCCTGGAGCAGGCCCCGGCTGACCTTGTAGGCACCCTGGTACACCCCCACTTCCTCGCCAAGGAGGAAGACCTTCGGGTCGCGCTGCATTTCTTCCCGCAGCGCCTGGTTCAAGGCATCGCGATAGGTGATCAACGGCATAGGGTCCTGCTACGGCTGGCTGCGGGTGTACGGCCCGTACGGCTCGCTGTAGACGTCCTCGTAGAGCGCGCTGGCCGGCGGCTCGGGGCTGGCGTCGGCGAACTCCACGGCTGTGTCCACGATCGTCCGCACCTCTGCGTTCAGCTGCTCGAGGCCCGCCTGGTCGATGATCCCCTGTGACGACAGCTGCTGGAAGTACCGACGAACCGGATCTTTCAGCTTCTGCTCCTCGACCTCTTCCTTGGTGCGGTAGTGCCCATGCACCGGGTCGGACATCGAGTGGCCCATGAACCGATAGCACCGCGCCTCGATCAGCGTCGGTTTGCTCTCGCGGCGGGCCAGCGTCACGGCACGGCTGACCGACTCACGCACGGCCAGGACGTCCATGCCGTCCACCGTCTCGCTCGCCATGTCGTAGGCGCACGCGCGCTGCGCGACGTCGTAGATGGCCGACGCGCGCTCGATCGAGGTCCCCATTCCGTAGCGGTTGTTCTCGACGATGTAGATGCAGGGGAGTTTCCAGAGCGCGGCCATGTTCAGCGACTCGTGGAAGGCCCCGATATTCACCGCCGCTTCGCCGAAGAAGCAGAGCACCACCTGCGGCCGCGACTCGTACTTGGCGGCAAACGCCACGCCGGTGGCCAGCGGGATGTGGGCTCCGACGATCGCGTGGCCGCCCAGCATGCCGTGATCGGCGTCGAACAGGTGCATCGATCCGCCCTTGCCGTGAGATAGGCCGGTGTCGCGGCCGAACAGCTCGGCCATCACGCGCCCGGGGTCGCTCCCCTTGACGATCGCATGCACGTGATCGCGATAGGAACAGAAGATGTAGTCGTCCGGTTCCAGCGTGGACATCGCGCCGACCGAGACCGCCTCCTGGCCGATCGCCAGGTGGCAGAACCCTCCGATCTTCTGGAGGGCGTACATCTCCGCGCAACGCTCCTCGAAGCGGCGGCCGAGGAGCATCTTGCGAAGCAGCTCGACGTGCGCGTCCTTCGACAACGTGGCGGGTCGGTCCATCAAGCGTTGGTTGGCCATGTCGATTCGTCGTAGGCGTCAGCCTGCTCGTGAGCGTGGTAGGACGAACGCACCAGCGGGCCGGACTCGACGTGTCCGAAGCCCATACTGAGCGCCGTCGTCTTCAGCATGTCGAACTCCTCGGGGTGATAGTAGCGCACCACGGGCAGGTGCGTGGCCGAGGGGCTCAGGTACTGACCGAGCGTCAGGATGTCGCAGCCGACCGAGCGGAGGTCCGCGAGCGTCGCGATGACCTCGTCCCACTCCTCGCCGAGGCCGACCATCAGCCCCGACTTGGTCGGAATCTGCGGGGCGATCGTGCGGGCACGGTCCAGCAACTCGAGCGCCCGCGGGTAGCGGCCGCCCGGTCGCGCCATGCGGTAGAGCCGCGGAACCGTTTCCGTGTTGTGGTTCAGGATGTCCGGGCCCGCTTCGAGGACGGTGCCAAGCGGCGCTTCCTTCCCCTGGAAATCGGGGATCAGGACCTCGATGCGGCAGGAGGGCAGCCGCTTGCGGATCTGGGTGATCGTGGCCGCGAACATCGACGCGCCGCCGTCCGGGAGATCGTCGCGATCCACCGAGGTGATCACCACGTAGCGGAGCTTCATCTGATCGACCGCCTGGGCCACGCGGACAGGCTCGGCCGTGTCGAGGCCAGCCGGGCGGCCGTGGGCGACGACGCAGTAGCCGCACGCGCGCGTGCAGACGTCGCCGAGGATCATGAAGGTCGCCGTGCCGTGGTGCCAGCACTCGCCGATGTTCGGGCAGTGCGCCTCTTCGCAGACGGTGTTCAGGTGGAGGTCGCCCATGATCCGCTTCAGGCGGACGTAAGTCGGGGACCCCGGCGCCTTGACCCTCAGCCACGACGGTTTCTGCTCGCGGCGTGGGACCAGAACGAGGGGACTCTCCATGGACGTGGACATACGACGTTGGCGAAGCTCCAATGATAACACGCAGCCGATCAGCACCGACCGGCGTGGCCGACACGGCTTGCGCGGCCATTCGCGAGGCTCCTATACTACTGCACAGGGAGGAGCGACGGCCATGGCATCCACACGCATCGTTGCGACCTGGCTCGGGCACGGCACCTTTCTGCTCCAGTCGCCCGAAGGGCGCACGATCCTCATCGACCCGTGGATCGAGACGAACCCCGCGTGCCCGGCGGCCTGGAAGAACGGCGGCTGGCAGAAGCAGATCGGCAAGCTGGATCTCATCCTGGTGACGCACGGCCATTCCGATCACATCGCCGACGCGCTCCCGGTCGCCAAGGCCACCGGCGCCCCAATCGTGTCGGTCTACGAGATTTGCAGCTGGCTGGCGAGCAAAGGCGCGCCCGCGGTGAGCGGCATGAACAAGGGCGGCACGCAGGCGATCGCCGGCGTGCACGTGACCCATACGCACGCCGACCACAGCAGCACCTGCGAGGAAGGCGGCCACATCGTCGCGCTCGGCGAGCCCGGCGGGTTCGTCATCCGGTTCGAGGATGGCGCACGCGTGTACTTCGCCGGGGACACGGCGCTGTTCGGCGACATGGCGCTCATCCGCGAGCTGCACGAGCCGACGCTGGCGTTCCTGCCGATTGGCGACCACTTCACCATGGGCCCGAAGGCCGCCGCCAAGGCGTGCGCGCTGCTCGGTGTGACGCAAGTGGTGCCGATGCACTACGGCACCTTCCCGGTGCTCACCGGCACGCCGGCGGAGTTGCGGACGCTGGTGCCCGCCGGCGTCGCCGTGGTGGAGTTCAAGCCGGGGGAGAGGAAGGAACTGACGCTGTAGGCGGCCGGCAAGCTGTCAGCCGTCAGCTTGCCGCCGTCAGCTTGCCGCTGTCCGCTGCCAGCTGCCAGCTGTCAGCTTGCCGCTGTCCGCTTGCCAGCTGCCAGCTGTCCGCTTACTTCCCCGTCCTCAACATGATCACCATCGTTCCCGGCTCCAGGCGGGCCAGCGTGGGATCCGGGTATGGCGAGATGAGCGTGACGGCGGCGATGGTCCTGCCGTCCCGATCGATCGGCGCGCGGACCACCGACACCCGTCGCCCGGTGTAGAGGCGGGCGACCTTCGAACGATCGTACAGCCCGGCGGTTCCGAACGCCTCGAGCGAATCCATTTCCTGGATTCGCCAGGATCCGGCAGGCTGGTCGGGTATAGCCCCAGGTGCGAGGGCCGCCATGACCACCCGCCTCGCCTCGCTGACGGGCTCCTTCAGCACCGCGACCCGGTAGGCATCGTCCGACACATGGCGAGGGGTGAAGAGCCTTGCCAGCCGCGGCTCCGGACTGCCGGGGAGCCGCAACTCCGGACTGCGCGGGAGGTGCAGCTCCGAGGCCGATCCACTGCCCCTCTGTCCGTCCGGGCGGGCCACGACGCCCACGCCCGGTCCAGCGGTGGCGAACAGGCCTCCGACCACCACGAATACGGCCAGAAGAACAGCCCGGAGAACGGCCAGAAGAACAGCGCACCCACGGCTTGACATATCCACCTGCCGGCGGTACTGTTTGAAGAACGAAACTTGATTCCACATAATGGACTCTCTGGCCTTGGAAGAACCGCTGCGTCCGGTCATCGGCCACGGAACCTCGACTTCCGTGGACAAGGCGTTCAACGTGTGTGAAGTGCTCTCGCTCGAGCCTGGTGGGATGAGTCTATCCGACCTGGCCCGGGCGCTGAAACAGCCCCGGCCCAGCGTGCACCGGTTGCTGACCGTGCTCAAGCGCCGCGGCTATGTTCGGCAGGACGACGAGACGCACCATTACAGCCTGAGCGTGAAGATGCTCGACCTGTGCTTCAGGCTGCTGGGACGTTCGGAACTGCGGCTCCACGCCTACCCGGTGCTGAGGGACTACGCGGCGCAGTCGGGCTATCACACGTTCCTGTCGGTGCCGTCGGCCGGGGAAGTGACCGACATCTGGCGCTCGGAGGCGGGCGAGGTGGCCATGCGCATGGCGTACGGCAAGGAGATGCCCGCGCACTGCGCGAGCTACTTCGGCGGGAACGCCGGCAGCGCGCCGGCCACCCGGCGACTGAGCTGCCTGCGCCTGGCCGAGCCGCGCGACGTGTCGCGCAGCGGCGAACTGGTGAGGCACCTGGGGTTCGACTCGGGCGATCGGCCACAGGAGGGCGCGGGCGTGCATCGGATGTGCTGCAGCTGCGCGCCGGTGTTCGACTATACCGGGCGTGAAGTGGCGCGGGTGGGCGTGTTCGGCCACGGGCCGGATGACCGGCCGATTGTCGGCGTGCACAACCGCGGCGCGTGGGAACTGGCCCGTCACATCTCGATGCGGCTGGGCTACCTGTCCGCGGTCGCGATGGGCGTGGCGTAACTGGCAGCCGGAGGAACGATGGCGTACGTGATTTGTGAGCCGTGCATCGGAATCAAGGACACCGCATGTGTGGATGTCTGCCCGGTGGACTGCATCCACCCGCGCAAGGACGAGGGCGACTTCGCGACGGCAGAATTGCTCTACATTCATCCCGACGAGTGCATCGACTGCGGCGCGTGCGTGCCGGCGTGCCCGGTCGAGGCGATCTTCGTGCTGGACGAAGTGCCGACGAAATGGGAGAAGTTCATCCAGATCAATGCGGAGCACTTCCAGAAATAGGCGGGAAGGCGGATAGGCGGGACCGTCCGCCGTCCTCCTCGGGTGGAGGCAGAGATGGGCTTGATCGATCACAGGTTCGAAGACAATTTCATCACAACCAATCTCGACGCCGTGCTGAACTGGGCGAGGCTGTCGTCCCTCTGGCCGATGGGATTCGGCCTCGCCTGCTGCGCGATTGAGATGATGGCGACGGGCGGGCCGCGGTTCGACATCGCCCGGTTCGGCGCGGAGGTCTTTCGTGCCTCACCACGCCAGGCCGACCTGATGATCGTGGCTGGCACCGTGACCAAGAAGATGGCGCCCGTTCTGCGCCGGCTGTACGACCAGATGCCGGAGCCGAAGTGGGTCATCTCGATGGGCAGCTGCGCGAACGCGGGCGGGCCGTTCCCGACCTACAGCGTGCTGCAGGGGGTGGACAAGGTGGTGCCGGTGGACGTCTACGTTTGCGGCTGCCCGCCGCGTCCCGAGGCGCTGCTGTATGGCCTGATGCGGCTGCAGGACAAGATCCGCAAGGAAGGCACCGTATTTCGCAAGGAGCGGGTGATCAAGCTCGGCCAGACCGAGCCGGTCCTGGTGGAAGGGTAGGGCGATGATCGATCTTCTTCGCAAGATATTCCTCGTTGACCTGTTGAAGGGGCTCTGGCTGACCCTGACCTACACGCCGCAGCCGGCCTTCACGTTCCAGTATCCGCTCGAACGGCGGCCGACCTCGCCGCGGTTTCGCGGCGTGCTCCGTCTGCAGGTGGAGCCGGGAACCGGCGCGCAGACGTGCATCGTGTGCGACCAGTGCGCCAAGGCGTGCCCGGACGATCTCATTTCGCTCGGCGGCCACCGCGAGCCGGGACAGAAGCTGAAGGCGCTGGACTACTTCGACTTCAATCTTTCCCGCTGCTGCTTCTGCGGGCTGTGTTCCGAGGTGTGCCCGACCAAGCCGATCAAGGCGCTCATCATGAGCGAGGACTACGAGCTCGGCAGCTACAGCCGGGACGAACAGATCCTGCGTATCGACCAGATGTACGACGGCGTCGCGATCGAGCCGTACACGCACTAAAACAGATTCCGGGGGACCCCACAGAAAGTTGCTTCATTCCGCACCTGTTCCGGTGGAGAGCCCAATGACCGTCCGCCCCCGTCTGGTCGTCGTCCTGGCGTTGGTCTGTCTGTTGTCGCTGTCCCTGGTGGCTGCCAGCAAGAAGGTCAGTTCCGCGACCGCCACCCTTCAAATTGCGCTCGCCGACGTGCTCTACGATCACGCGGACTACCGTGGGGCGATGCACACCTACCTCGCCGCCACGAACTGCGACGACGTGACGGTGCGCGACCGCGCCCGCGCGGGCACCGTGCGATCCGCGCTGCAGATCGCGGAGTTCGGAGTGGCGGTGACGCAGTTGGCCTCGCTCGACGGCAGCAGCGCGACCGATCCTGCGACACTCGCCCTGGCCGGCGACGCGTTGTGGGCGTCCGGCCGGTTCGACGAGGCGGAGAAGGCCTACCGCGATGCGCTGACGCTCGCCCCGGGCAGTCCCCGGGCGCGGCACGGTGTGGCCAAGGCGCTGGCGTCGAAGAACCAGATGGAGCCGGCGCTGAACGAGATTCAGGCCGCCCTCCGCGACGCGCCCTCGGACTCGGACCTGCAGCACACGCTCGGCTCGATCTACGAGCGAATGCACCGCTACAGCGAGGCGGCGTCGGCCTACCTGACATTTCTCAGTGTGCTCCGGGGGGCCGATCGATCGGACAAGATCGAGTGGGCGCGCAACCACATCTCGTTCCTGCGGTCGTTCGACGGCACGGTGCCGTACCAGACGATCTCGACAGGGAACGTGCGCCGGCACATTCTCGACTTCCGCCTGGTCAACGGCAAGGTGCTGGTCAAGGGGAAGATCAACGGCGGTCGGGCCGTGGACTTCGCGCTCGACACCGGCGCCGAGCACACGGCGTTGAGCGAGAAGACGGCTCGGCGGTTCGGGATCCAGGCGATCAGCGAGACGCTGACAGCCGGCGTCGGCGAGGGTGGCTTCCGCGGGTTGAAGCTCGGATCGCTCCGGTCGCTCGAGATCGGCACGCTCACGGTGCTCAACCTGCCGTGCCTGATCAGGTCGCCGTCGATCCGCGACCTGGCTCTGGACGAGACGGATGGCTTCTCGCCGCTATCGCTTGGCCTCTCGATGACGGTGGACTACAAGAACCGGCGCCTGATCATCGGCGAGCCGCTGCCCGACCCGTCTCCCGCGCGCGAGTTGCCGCTGCGGCTCAATCGGCTGGCGACGGTCCATGGCGACGTCAACGGCAGCCCGTACAGCTTTATCGTGGATACCGGGGGCGAGGCCATCTCGCTCAACACCAGCACGGCGCGCGGCCTGTTCACGCCCGCCGATCGCCACAGAATCAAGCTCAATGTCTACGGCGCGTCGGGGATCGATCCCGAGGCCTACCTGCTGCCCGGCGTAAACCTCGCGTTCGGCACGCTCTCGCTGCTGAACCAACCGGTTGTGGTCCTCAACCTCCGGGCGCCGAGTATTCTGCTGGGCTACGAAATCGGCGGAATTCTCGGGTACCGATTCCTCGGCAAGTATCGCGTCGAATTCGATCTCGAACACAGTGTGCTGCGATTGCGCGACCTGTAGGGCAGTTGGGTACAATACCCGAACTCGAATGCCGGCTTGCTTCTTCGCTTCCGACCTGCACGGGCGCACCGAGCGCTATCAGAAGCTGTTCTCCGCGATCGAGGCGGAGCGGCCGGCGGCGGTATTCCTTGGAGGGGATCTGCTGCCCTCCGGCCTCGGCCTTGCTGAGACGCTCGATCCCGATCATCTCGACTTCATCAACGGGTTCCTGGCGCCCGGCTTCGAGCGGGTGAAGGCGTCGCTCGGCGCCGAGTACCCGGACGTGTTCGCCATCCTCGGCAACGACGACCCGCGGTTCGAAGAAGCCGCGATGCTCGACGTGGCGACGCGCGGCCTCTGGCGATATGCGCACGATCAGCGGATCGAGTGGCGAGGCTATACGGTCTTCGGATACGCCTGCATTTCGCCGACGCCCTTCCGCCTGAAAGACTGGGAACGGTACGACGTGTCCCGATACGTGGACCCTGGCTGCTCGTCGCCCGAAGAAGGGTGGCGGACGGTGCCAATCGCGCAATCCGAGATCCGCTACGGCACGATTCGGCAGGACCTCGAAGCCCTGGCGGGCGATCGGTCGCTGAAGCGGGCGATCGTGCTGTTCCACAGCCCCCCTTACAACAGCGCGCTCGACCGTGCCGCGCTCGATGGCCTGTCGATCGACTTCGTCCCGCTCGACGTGCACGTCGGCAGCATCGCCATCCAGCGCTTCATCCAGCAGCGGCAGCCGCGCATCACGCTGCACGGTCACGTGCACGAATCGGCGCGGATCACCGGGGAATGGGCCACGCAGATCGGGGACACCTACGCGTTCTCGGCCGCGCACGACGGCCCAGAACTGGCGCTGGTGCGCTTCGACCCCGACGAGCCAGGGGCGGCCACCCGCGAGCTGAGATAGAGCGGCTTCTGCCTCGAGGGCCTTACCGCCATCGTTCGTCCTGCTTTTCGTACCTCTTGAGATCCTCTCCGAGCGCCTTCAGGCGCGCAGTCCAGAAGCGCTGATAGCTGTCCAGCCATCGAGCGATTTCGCGCAGGGGTTCTGCGTTCAACCGGTAGACGCGCCAGCGGCCTGCGCGGCGTGCAGAGACGAGGCCGGCGCGTCTGAGGATGGCGAGTTGTTGCGACACGGCGGGCAATGTCATGTCGAACGACTCGGCGAGGCTGTGAACGGTCTGCTCGCGGCTGCTGAGCTTGTCGAGCAGCGTGCGGCGCGCGGGACTTGCCACTGCCTGGAAGACATCGTCATGAGCGAGAGGTCGAACCATATTGGTCATATTATACATAAGTTAAGTCTTAAACGACCATTGACTCAGCGATTGTCGGGTGGTACAACTCTGACGTCCAAGGCCCTCGGGTCAGTTGGTGCACACGTCGTTTTTACATCAAGGAGAAACGGAATGGCGTCGAACTACGTGAAGGATCTGCTAGCGGAAGTCAAGGCGAAGAACCCGGCCGAGCCCGAGTTCCACCAGGCGGTGACAGAGGTCCTCGAATCGCTCGATCCCGTCCTGCAGCGCAGGCCGGAGTACCGCAAGAACAGAATCGTCGAGCGGGTCCTCGAGCCGGAGCGGGTGATCATGTTCCGGGTGCCGTGGCTCGACGATCAGGGCAACGTTCAGGTCAACCGTGGCTTCCGCATCGAGATGAACAGCGCCATCGGCCCTTACAAGGGCGGCCTGCGCTTCCATCCTTCGGTCAATCTCGGCATCCTCAAGTTCCTGGCCTTCGAGCAGGTGTTCAAGAACTCGCTCACCACGCTGCCCATGGGCGGAGGCAAGGGCGGCTCGGACTTCGATCCGAAGGGGAAGAGCGACAACGAGGTCATGAAGTTCTGCCAGAGCTTCATGAGCGAGTTGTTCCGGTACATCGGCCCGAACACCGATGTCCCCGCCGGTGACATCGGCGTGGGCGGCCGGGAGATCGGTTTTCTATTCGGCCAGTACAAGAAGCTGCGGAACGAGTTCACCGGCGTGCTGACGGGCAAGGGCCTGAACTGGGGCGGCTCGCTGATTCGCACGGAGGCGACCGGCTACGGCGCCACCTACTTCGCGGCCGAGATGCTGAAGACCCGCAACGAAACGCTCGAAGGGAAGACCTGCCTCGTGTCGGGCAGCGGCAACGTTGCGCAGTACACCGTCGAGAAGATCAACCAGCTGGGCGGCCGCGCCGCGACGCTGTCGGATTCGGGCGGCTACATCTACGACGAGAAGGGCATCGATGCCGAGAAGCTCGCGTTCATCATGGAGTTGAAGAACCTGCGCCGCGGCCGCATCAAGGAATACGCCGACAGGTTCAAGGGGGTCGTCTACACGCCGATCGACCCGAAGCTCGACTACAACCCGCTGTGGAACCACACGGCGCACTGCGCGTTCCCGAGCGCCACACAGAACGAGATCAACGCCAAGGACGCGCAGAATCTGGTCAAGAACGGTGTATACGTGGTGTCGGAAGGCGCCAACATGCCGACCACCCTCGAGGGTGTCAACGTCTTCCTCGAGCACAAGATCCTCTACGGCCCCGGCAAGGCGGCGAACGCCGGCGGCGTGGCCACCTCCGGCCTCGAGATGTCGCAGAACAGCCTGCGTCTCAGCTGGACCCGCGAAGAAGTCGATGAGCGGCTGCACGGGATCATGAAGGCGATCCACAAGGCCGCCTGGGAAACCTCGATCGAGTTCGGCTGCAAGGGCAACTACGTGAACGGCGCCAACATCGCCGGCTTCCTCAAGGTGGCCGACGCGATGATGGACCAGGGTTTGGTGTAAGATCCGCTGCAGTACCAGGCGACGCGGGATCGCTCTCCCGCGTCGCCGCCTTGTTCCGGGCCCTCCCAGTCCATCATGACCGTCATGGCACCCGAGACCGGCGTTCCCCTGTTCGGACGGTTCCGCGGTTTCCAGGATCTCGCCCAGCACCGCATCGAGAACATCCTCCTGGTCAGCAGCCTCTACGATTCGTTCATCCTGGCCGAGGACGGCCAACTGGGTGAACGGATCCTCACCGAGTTCCTCGACCTGAGTTTTCGTCACAGTCCGGGCATTACGCGCGTCTCCTCGGGCGCCGAAGCGCTGGCGCTCGCCGCCGAGCAGAGCCGCTACAACCTGATCATCACCTCGATGCACGTCGGCGACATGGACGCGCCCACGCTCGCCCGCCGCGTGAAGGACGCCGGTCTCAGGATCCCGGTCGTGCTGCTCGCGTACGACGCGCACGAACTGGGGCAGTTCCTGGCCCGCAACGATGTCTCGGATCTCGATCGCGTGTACCTGTGGCAGGGCGACGTCACCATCCTGCTGGCGATCGTCAAGGAGATCGAGGATCGGCTGAACGTCGCGCACGACACCGCCCTGATGGGCGTCCAGGTGGTCATCGTCATCGAGGACAACGTCCGGTACTACTCGTCGTTCCTGCCGGTCATGTACGCGGAACTGATGCACCATTCGCAGGAACTCTCGCCGGAGGGCGTCAACCTGTCGCACCGCCTGATGCGTATCCAGGCGCGGCCGAAGATCCTGCTCTGT
>JANYLG010000223.1 GCA_025363775.1 Acidobacteriota bacterium
CGCCGACGTACTGGGGTCGCTACGTCGCCCACGACAACAACCGGGACGCCATCGGTCAGGGCCTCACGCTGACAAAGCAGATGATGCGCACCTTCCTCGAGTGGCACCCGACGGTTCTGCACGACCTGCACGAGTCGATGCCGTATCTCTACATCTGGACCGGCACGAGTCCGCTCAATCGATCGATCGACCCGCTGGTGATCGACGAGTGGTGGCTGCTGGGGAAGTACGAGACGAGCGAGATGACCAGGCGCGGCGTGCCGGGCGTCTGGACCGGTGGCGCGACCTACGGCGGCTGGGCCCCGAACTTCCTGGTCTTCATCGCCAACACCCACAACGCGATCGGCCGGATCTACGAAACGCAGAAATACGGACCGGCGCCGTACGAGGTGACGACCTCCTCCGCCGACCGGAGCCAGGAGTGGTACCGGATGACGCCTCCGCTCCCGCGTATGGCCTGGGGCCCGCGCAACAACGTGAACATTCAGCAGAGCGCGCTCCTCCTCGGATTGCAGTTCGTGGCGCACAACCGTGAGATGTTCCTCGAGAACTACTACGCGAAGAACCGGCGGGCCATCGAGCGCGGACGGACCGAGGCGCCGTTCGCGTTTGTTATCCCCGCCGCGCAGCGACGTCGGGGCGAGGCGGCGGACCTGGTAAACCTGCTCCGGCAGCAGGGTGTCGAGGTGCATCGCGCGGACGCCGCCGCCAGCATAGGCGGCACGGCGATCGCAGCGGGCGACTACGTGGTCCGCATGGACCAGCCCTACCGTCCCGTTGTGGACGCGCTCCTCGGCACACAGTACTACCCGGCCGGCAATCCCATTCCATTCGACGACACCGGGTGGAGCCTCCCTCTGCTGCGAAACGTGAAGGCGACGCCGATTGCGGACAGGGGCGTCCTGGCTGCGCCGATGACCCTCCTGACGACGGCCGCAGTCATCGCAGGGACGATCGTGGGCGAGGGAGCCGTGTGGATCGTCGAGCACAACGCCGAGAACCGCCTCGTCACCTTCCGCTTCGCCCATCCCGAGGTGAAGATGCAGGCCGCCGAGGAGCCATTCGAGGCGGCAGGCCGGAGGTTCGGTCCCGGCACCGTTATCGTGCCGGAGGCGCGCGCAGACGTCCTCGGGAAGTCGATCGCCGATCTGGGGCTCTCGGCGTGGGCGGTCCCGGCCGTGCCGAAGGTTGCCATGCACGATCTCGACCTGCCGCGTGTGGCGCTGGTCCACTCCTGGCTGCGGGCGCAGGACGAAGGCTGGGTCAGGCTGGCGCTCGATTACTATCACGTGACGTACTCCTACATCGGGGAGGACAAGCTGCGGCGGCCGGATCTCAAGGCCCGCTACGACGTCATCCTCCTCCCGCACATCGGCGGCACGCCCCAGGAACAGGTGAACGGCATTCCAATGATTGGCGACCCGATCCCCTACACGCGGTCGCCGCTGACGCCCAACCTCGGGGTGCTCGACGCAACCGACGACGTGCGCGGCGGGATGGGATTGGACGGTGTCGCGAACCTCGCGGCCTTCGTGAAGGCCGGCGGCACACTTATCGTCGAGGGATCGACGACCACGATCCTGCCGGCGTTCGGCGTGACGAGCGGCGTCACGGTGGAAGAGCCGACGTCGCTGTTCGTGAAGGGGTCGGTGCTGAAGACGATCGTGGCCGACAAGGGCAGCCCCATCGCGTACGGCTATGACGCCGATGCCCTTGCGGTCTATTTCAGCCAGGGACCGGTGTTGTCGGTCGGCTGGGCGACTGCCCCGCCCGGTTCTGCGCCGAAGATTCCCGGCGTCGGCCAGAACGCGACCCCCAACGACGAAGCCCCGCGCTTGACGACGCTGGAGTCGAAGCCGCCTCTGAAGGATCGCCAGGCCCCGCCGACAGAGGCGACCTTCGTCCCGAAGGCCGTGCGGGTGGCGGGCGGCGGGACCAGCATGCTTCCGCGAGTGATTCTCCGATTCCCTTCTGACCCGGACGACATCCTTCTCAGCGGGATCCTGGTAGGCGGGCAGGCGCTCGCCGGCCGCGCAGCGGTCGTCGATGCACCGCTCGGCAAGGGCCACGTCGTCATGTTCGCGAACCGGCCCTACTGGCGATGGGAGACGCAGGGCAGCTTCTTCCTGGGGTTCAACGCGATTCTCAACTGGAACGACCTTGATGCCGGGCGACCGGCGGCGGCCGGGACGGCGAAGTAGGACGACGGTCCTCCATCTTCAGCGTCTCCGACTTGCCGATGTTCACCTCGAGGGCGCCGACATGGTATATCATATGCATTCCATGTCCCCTTTTCGCCCGTCCCAACCGGGACCGGGCGAATGGCACCGCTTCGATCCCTGTTCGTCATGAGGAGAACGTTCATGGTCAGACGTGTCGCGTTAGTCCTCCTGTTCTGCATCCTCGCCACTGGCGGCCACGACGCCCGTCGTCTCTCGGCGGCCGACCCACCTGCGACCGTGCTGAAAGGTGCGACGGTCGTCGTCGGCAACGGGCAGGTGCTGACCGGTGCCACCGTGGTCGTGCGCGGCGGCCTCATCGAAGCAGTCGGAGCCACCGTGCCGACGCCCGCAGGCGCGCTCGAAGTCGATCTGAAGGGAGCATTCGTCTATCCGGGCCTGATCGACGCGCTCACCGATCAGGGACTCCAGAAGCCCCCTGCCGACGCGAAGGAGCCGACCGACACGGACAGCGCCGCCATGTTCGCCTATGTGCGGGCCGCGGACATGCTTGCGCCCGGCACGAAGGAACTGGCCTCGTGGCGTGACGCCGGTGTGCTGGCCGTCAATGTTGCCCCCAAGCGCGGCATTTTCATGGGACAGAGCGCCGTGGTCAACCTCACCGCCGAACCGTCGGTCGTCAAGCCGTCGGTGGCCATGCGGATGGCGTTCCAGGGGCTTGGCTACCGGAACCGACGGAAGGGGCAGGGCGAACCAGGCGGCATCTATCCCACGCGCCTCATCGGTGTGCAGGCCTATATCCGGCAGACGCTGCTCGACGCGCACTACTACGACGATGCACTCAAAGTGTACCAGGCGCACCCGCAGGGTCTCGAGAAGCCCGTGCCGAGCCGCGGTCTCGAGGCGCTGCTGCCGGTGGCCCGGCGAACGATGCCCTTACTGGTCCCTGCCGAGGCGCAGCGCGAAGTGCTTCGAATGCTCGACATCGCGGACGAGACGCAGGTCAACTGCATCATCGTCGGCGGATACGAGGCGGCCGAACTGGCCACCGAACTGAACCAACAGAAGACCCCCGTTGTCGTGAGCCTCAACTTCCCCGGGCTCGAAGCCGACGAGCATCCGGAGATGGAAGTCGCTCTCGACATCCTCCGGTTCCGCGAACATGCGCCGAAGGCCGCCGGTGAACTGGCGCGTGCGGGAGTCCGCATTGCGTTTGCCTCTGCCGGGCTCGAGAACGGGCGCGACTTCCTCGCCAATCTCAGGCTGGCCGTGAAGCAGGGCCTTCCCAAAGACGCCGCGCTTCGCGCCGCCACGCTGACCGCCGCCGAGATTCTTGGCGTCGATGAGCGTCTCGGAAGCATCCAGCAGGGCAAGATGGCGAATCTCATTGTCGCGGACGGCGATCTGTTCGCCGACCAGACGCACATCCAGTCCGTGTACGTCGGCGGCGCGAGATTCGACGTCGGGCCTGCCAAGATCGCGGCGGCGCGGCCCGCCTTGAACCCGGCCACGCCGCCGGCGCCGCGTCCGACCGTGGCGACCACTCCCCGCGAGGTCCTCATCAAGAACGCGACGGTCATGACCGTCACCCGCGGGACGATCAAGGGCGGCTCGGTGCTCGTGCGCGATGGCAAGATCGCGGCCGTGGGCACGGCCGCCACGGTGAGTGCGGGCCCCGGCGCGCTCGTGATCGACGCCACCGGCAAGTGGGTGACGCCCGGCTTGATTGACGAGCACGCCCACTATCCGACCGACTCGCACAACGAAGCGACGCAGCAGTTCACCTCGATGGTCCGTCTTCGCGACAACCTGAACCCGACCGATGTGGCGATGTACCGGGTGCTGGCGAGCGGTGTCACCACGATCAACGTCTACCACGGCAGCGTGAACCCAATCGGTGGCCAGACCGCGGTTATCAAGGCACGCTGGGGCAAGGACGCGCACGGCCTGTTGTTCGAAGGCGCGCGCCCGGGCTTGAAGATGTCGGCCGAGGAGTTCCCGGCCTCGCGGACCAATGGGGCTCCAACGAGCTTCTCGGGTGAGGAAGCGGTGATTCGGGACATCCTCTCGCGGGCGCAACAGTATCGCCAGCAGGAGGACGCGTACACCAAGCAGCGAGCAGCCGGCATCTCACCGCTGCTGCCGCTGCGCCGGGATCTGTCGATGGAGCCACTGGTCGAGGTGCTGAAGGGCGAACGCGCGGTGCACGTGCACTCGCTCAGCGGGCCGGTGGACGACGAGCGCCCCATGTTGATGATGATGCGGCTGGCCGAAGAATTCGGGTTCCGCATCAAGACCTTCGAACATGCTGCGCCGGCCTTCCGGGTGGCCGACGAACTCAAGCGCCACGGCGCCGGCGCCTCGCTCTTCTCCTTCTTGAACAGCACGCAGACCCCGTACAACGCGTCGATGTTGATGCACAAAGGCGTCACGGTCTCGATCAACTCCGACGGCGAAGGCCTGGCGCGCGATCTGAACCAGCAGGCCGGGCTGCTGATGCGCTTCGGCCTCACCGAGAACGAAGCGCTGGCGCTTGTCACCATCAACCCGGCCAAACAACTCGATATCGACAAGCGGGTCGGGTCGATCGAGGTGGGCAAGGACGCCGACCTGGTTATCTGGACCCACTACCCGCTCGGGATTTACGCCGTCGCCGACACCGTGCTCATCGACGGTCGGGTGTACTTCACCCGCGAATACGACAAGGCGCAGCGGGCCTGGCTCGAGGCCGAGCGCAAGCGGTTGACCGTGTCGACCGCGAGACCCACGGCGCAGCGTGACGACCACAACGTGCCTGCCCTGGCGGGTCGGCCGGCGATGGAGGTGACCCATGTTCGGTAAGCAACTATCGACCTCGCTGGCGCTCGTGGCCCTCGTCGCCGTCGCGGACGCGTCCGCCCAGACGGTCTACGTCATCCAGCACGCGAAGGTCGTGACCGTCTCGGGGCCGACCATTCCGGATGGGTCGGTCGTCATCAAGGACGGTCGGATCGCCGAGGTCGGCGCAGCAGTCACCGTGCCGCCCGGCGCGAAGATCATCGAGGCGCGGGGCCTCACGGTGTACCCGGGCCTGTTCGATCCCGACAGCAGCCTGGGGCTGGCCGAAGCGGCGGCCGAGACCCAACTCGGTCAGTTCTTGCCGCACTTGAGCCCGACGACCTCCTTTGTGGCCGAGAGCGCAGCCATCCCCGTGGCCCGGACGGCCGGCGTCACGCACATCCTGCTGCGATTGGGCCGCAACGTGATTCCCGGCCAGGCCGACCTCCTGAACCTGGCCGGCTGGAGCGGTGAGGAGATGCTGATCCAGCGGCGGGTGGCGATGCCTCTGACATTTCCGACCGTTGGCGAAGTGCAATACACCGAAGACGAGCGGTTCCAGGTGACACCCTGGTCCACAATGAAGACTCAGTACGAGCGCCGGCTGAAGCAGCTCAAGGACTTCTTCGCGTCCGCCCGCGCCTACATGAAGGCCAGCGAGCAGGCGGC
>JANYLG010000018.1 GCA_025363775.1 Acidobacteriota bacterium
CCGAAGGGCCGATACGCCGCGGCGTCGGCGTGGCCGCGGGCGTCTGGAGAGCGGGTAGCGGCGGACCGCCGGCCACGATCATCGTCAAGCTCTTTGCCGACGGGAGCGCGAACCTGAACATGGGCGCGAGCGATCTCGGCACCGGCACGAAGACGGTGATGGCCATGGTGGTGTCGGAGGAACTGGGCGTTCCGCTCGAGAAGATCCAGATCGAATGGGCCGACACGGCCACCACCCAGTACGCCACGGCCAGCGGCGGCAGCAAGACGGTGCCGACCGAGTCGCCGGCCGTGCGTTCGGCGGCCCTCGATGTCAAGCAGCAGTTGCTGACGATGGCCGCGGCGCAGCTGAAGGTGACGCCCGAAGAACTGGTGCTGAAGAACGGTGAAATCGTCTCGACGGCCGACCCGTCGAAGAAGGTCGCGATCGCGGGCGTGACTGCGCTCCGCGGTCGCGGGCTGATCGTCGGCGTGGGTTACCGCGGCCCGAACCCCGAGGGCAAGGTCATCTGCCCGTTTGGCGCCCACTTCGCCGAGGTCGAGGTGAACACCCGGACCGGGGAAGTGAAGGTGACGCGGTTCCTCGCCGCGCAGGACAGTGGCCGCGCGATGAATGAGCTGACCTACGAGAACCAGACCCAGGGTGGCATCACGATGGGCCTCGGCCTGGCGCTGACGGAGGGGCGCATCCTCGACCGCAGCCAGACCGGCAAGATGGTCAACCGCAACTGGCACGACTACAAGATCCCGACGGCCATGGACGTCCCGGTCGAGCAGATCGTGATCCCGATCGACCTGCACGACTACCAGGCGAACAGCACGGCCGCGAAGGGGCTGGGCGAACCGTCCACGGTTCCCGCGGCGCCCGCGATCGCGAACGCCATCTACAACGCGTGCGGCGTGCGGACCCCCGACACGCCCGTCAACCCGCTGCGGCTCGTGGGCCTGCTGGCCGCATCGAAGAGGAGGGGCTGAGCCATGGTGCCTGGATTCACTTACGCGCGCGCGAAATCGGTCGCCGATGGTGTACGACAACTGGCTGCCCCGGGTGCGAAACTCCACGCCGGCGGCACCGACCTTCTCGGATGCCTGCGTGACGGCGTGTTCAAGGCGGATAGGCTGATCAGCGTCAGCGGCCTGAAGGAACTTCGCGGGATCGCCCCGGCGCCGGCCGGAGGGTTGCGCATCGGCGCGTTGACGACGCACGCGCAGGTCGTCGCCGACAAGACGATCAACGAGCGCTACCGCGCGCTTGCCCAGGCCTCCGCGGCCGTCGCCAGCCCGCAGTTACGGAACCAGGGAACGATCGGCGGAAACCTGTGCCAGCGGCCGCGCTGCTGGTACTTCCGCGGCGACTTCCACTGCCTGCGCAAGGGCGGCGACCACTGTTATGCGGAGGGTGGCGAGAACCAGTACCACGCCGTCTTCGGCGGCGACAAGTGCTACATCGTGCATCCCTCCGATACCGCGCCTGCGCTGATTGCGCTCGGGGCCAGGGTGCGCATCGCCGGGCCTGGCGCCAGTCGGGTGGTGCCGCTCGCGTCGTTCTTCGTCGGGCCGGCAACGAACATCGCGAGGGAAACCGTGATGGAAAAGCACGAGATCCTTACCGAGATCCTCCTGCCGGCGGCCGAACCGGATCTCCGGAGTTCCTACCGGAAAGTACGGGCCCGCGGGTCGTGGGATTTCGCCCTGGCCGGCATCGCGCTCGCTCTGCTGATGAAAGACGGCAAAGTGGCCCGGGCCAGGGTGGTGTTCTCGGGCGTCGCGCCGGTGCCGTGGCGGTCGGAGCGGGTGGAGCAGGCCATTACCGGTAAGGCGCTCACGCCCGACGTGGTGGCGGCGGCGGCCGAGGCCGGGGTGAAAGGCGCTGAACCGCTCGGGAAGAACGGGTACAAGGTGCCGCTCCTCGAGGGTATCATCACCGAGTCGCTCCTCGCCCTGGCGTGAGGCGTCCCGGACCGCGTGGGGGCGGGCCGGATCGCCCCCCGCCCTTCTTTCCCGCGTCGGTAGGGGCGCGGCGTGCTGCGCTCGTTTTCTGGAGCTGACATGTTCGATCTCTCTGCCGAGTTGTTGTCCGCGTCCACGATCGCCATTCGCGATTGCATGGGCGCGAGGCCCGGTGAACGCGTGCTCGTCATTACCGACGAGCCGCTTCGCGCGATCGGTTTCGCGCTTCAGCGCGCAGCGCGTGACCTCGGGCACGAGGTGCTGCTCGTGGACATGCTGCCGAGAACGAGTAACGGCGAGGAACCGCCTCCGGAGGTCGCCGACCTGATGAAGCGGGCCGACATCGTGCTGTGCCCGACGTCGAAGTCGCTCACGCACACCGACTCGCGCCGGGCGGCCAGCCTGGCCGGGGCGCGCGTCGCCACGCTGCCCGGCGTGACCGAGGCGATCATGGTCCGCTGCATGAACGCGAACTACGAGGAGATCGCGGCCCGTACCTACCGGCTGTGCGCCCTCCTCGAGAAGACGAACGTCGTCCGTGTCACCGCTCCGGCGGGCACTGACATCACGATGCCGATCAAGGGTCGCGAGGCGCACGCCAGCTCCGGGCTCTTCCGGGAGAAGGGGCAGTCGGGCAACCTGCCGACCGGCGAAGCCTACCTGGCTCCGCTCGAAGGCCAGTCGAACGGTGTTGTCGTGGTCGATGGCTCCATGGCTGGCGTCGGCATGGTGAGCCAGCCGCTGCGGATCGTCGTGGAGCAGGGTTACGCGACCCAGATCTCGGGGGGGCCAGAGGCGCAGACACTCATCGCCTTGCTCGATCCGCACGGGAAGGATGCCCGCACGGTGGCCGAGTTCGGGATTGGGACGAACGACAAGGCGATCCTCACCGGCGTCATCCTCGAGGATGAAAAGGTGATGGGCACCATCCACATCGCCTTCGGCGACAACAAGTCGATGGGGGGGAACGTTCGCGTCGCGAGCCACCTCGACGGCCTGATCACGCGCCCGACCGTCTGGTTCGACGGGACGAAGGTGATGGAGGACGGCCGGTTGCTGGTTGGGTGACGAACACTGATGAGCCGTCTCGCGATGCACAATCTCCTCAAGCCCCTCCTGGTCTTGCTGGCCATCCCGGTGCTCGCCACCGCCCTGGGCATGTTCGGCCGGAGCGAGTGGGACTCGCGCTGGAGCGCCACGCTGGTGCGGCAGCTGGCCGCCCAGCGGATGCGGCCGGATGCGCGCATGCTCGCGCGTTACTCGCTGGCGACCTTGTGCTCCGATCGTCGAACGGGCGCGCGCCTGCCCCCCTGCCGGACCTACAACCTGTTTTCCACGGTGATCGGCGCCTCTGCAGTCGTGGGCGGCGCGGGCTTCGTGTTTCTCGGGGCGCTCCTGCTGACAGGTCACCTGTGTCGAGGCAGCAGGCGCCGGCTCGTCTGGCTGTTCCGGCCGTCGCTGGCGTTTGCCGCGGCCGGCACGGCGGCGCTGGCCGTCGCCCACGCGGTGCTGGCCCTTGCCGTCGTGATCGCCGGCACGACCTACCTGTTCGGCGAGCCGGTCGAACGTGTCTCGACCTCGCTCGTCCTGGTCGTCGGTACCGCTGCCGTCGTGTGGGCGATCGCGATGGTGGCCGTCGCGTTCAGCGTCACCCGCAGGCCCACCATCACCGTGGTCGGGCGCGCGCTCGACCTGTCCTCCCAGCGTCCGCTGATGGAGGAGGTGGCACGGGTGGCCGACGCAGTCGGCGCACAGCCGCCGCGGAACATCATCGCGTGCCTGGCGCCTGCCGTGTTCGTGACCGAGGTGAAGGTCGCGTGCCTCGATGGCGTCGTGGCAGGGCGCACGTTGTGCCTCTCGCTGCCGCTTTGTCGTATCATCTCGGTCGACGAGTTCCGCGCGCTGCTCGCCCACGAACTCGCGCACTTCTCACGAGAGAATGAACGGTTTGCGCGGCAGGTGGCGCCGTTCCATGGCGGGGCCTTGCGGGCGCTGGGCTCGCTGGCGCGACGCTCACGCGGCATCCGATCGGCGGCCGTGTTCCCACCGCTGGTCCTGCTGCGCTTCTACATGGAGGCGGTGCAGGGGACGGAGGAACCTGGCGCGGAGCGGGAGACGACGGCCGATCGACTGGCCGCGATCGTCGCGGGCCGGGAGTCGCTGGGTTCGGCCCTGGTGAAGACGCAGGCGTTCGGGCCCGCGTGGTACGCGGCGTACGGCGTCATGCAGGAGGCCGTGGCCGGACGCATGCAGTATCTCAATTCCAGCGCGTTGTTCCAGGAGATTGTCGCGTCGAATACCGGCTCCGAGCGGTTGATCGGCATCGGGCAGCAGCGCGTGGACCACCCGACCGATCGTCACCCGACGCTCGCCCAGCGGTTGACGGCCCTGGACCTCAACCTGCCGCAGGTGGCTGCGGCAGCGCTCGAGACCGCGCCGGTCTTGCCGGCGATTTCGCTGGTGCAGGGATACGAGGCGCTGGAGCAGGGATTGTCGGCCGCGGAACACCATCTGATGGCGGCGACCGGCGGGGAAGTGATGGAGCGGCTCGGCGAGTAGCGCCGCTAGGTGGACTCGAAGATCCCGCGCGTCCAGGCAATCGCTTTGGGGTAGTACGTCGAGAGATCCAGCTCGGTCAACCCAGCCTGCCCCGCGAATTCCGACGCCTCGTCCCATTGTCCCCGCTCGTAGGCGATCACGGCGTCCAGTACCATCCGCAGCGTGTTCGACCCGCCGCTGAGCGCGTGGCGCACATCGTCAGCCAGCGGGAGCGTCGCGACGATCTGTTCCATCGGTTGCTGGAGGATCGCCTCGAGCATCGAGAACATGCCGACCAGGAAGAGATCGGACGACCGATCCGACAGGTTCGCGGATGTCGCCAACATCTCGCAGAGGCGCGCGCGCAGCGTCGAAGCGACGATCAGCTCCGCCGGCAGGTCCTTGCCCAGTTCGGCGAGGCTCCAGATCGTCGCACAGACGCGAACCTCCCGCTCCCCGAGCAGCACGAGCGCGTGGCGCAGGGAGGAAGTGGCCATGCGGAACCCGTAGGCGGCCGAGTTCACGCGACGCAGGAGGCGGAGCGCGATGGACGCTTCCTGCTTGACCACTTCTTCGAGGCGCCCCATGTCCACGTCCGGCTTGTTCAGCTCGCGCATCAGGCGCAGGTAGTTGAGCCGGTACCCCGTGAGCTCCTTCGACCTCATCATCGTCGGGCGGCTGAAGAAGTACCCCTGGAAATACTGGTAGCCCTGCGCTGAGGCCTCGGCGACCGCCTCGCGGGTCTCCACTTTCTCCGCCAGCATGCGGCGGGCGGGCGTGCGGTAGTTGCGGGAGAGTGCCGCCCGTTCCTCGGGCGTCGAGAGGAGGACGTCCACCTTGATGAAGTCCGCCATCTCGACCAGGGGAGCATAGTCCGGGCGATCGACGAAGTCGTCGAGCGCCAGGCGGTAGCCCGCAACCTTCAGCCGCTTGCACGCCTCCACGACTTCAGCGTCCGGTTCGACTGTTTCCAGCACCTCGATGACGACGTCCGCAGGCTGGAGCGTGAAGGCGAAGTCCCCGACCAGCGCCGCCCGCGAGAAGTTGAGAAAGGCGGGTTTCGAATCGGTCAGCTCCCCGAGGCCGAAAAACATGCCGCTGCTGATGACGTGTGACGACGGCATGTCCGGGTTTGGCCCGGGGATGAAGAAGTTGTCGGTGCCCGATCGGAATAGGAGTTCGTAGGCGAAGACGCGCTGGCGCTCGTCGAAAATTGGCTGCCGGGCCACGAACGTGTTGGTCGAGGCCGCTGCTACTGTGTCCATTCCGCCCTCCACCCTGCGCCCGTCCGCCTCAGGGCGAACGCCAGATCGCCGACGAGCGCTTCCCGCGAGAAGTTGACGAACGCCGGCTTGTTGTCGGTCAGGCAGGCCAAGTCCACGAACATCCCGTCGCTGATGATGTGGGACGTCTGCAACTCCGGGTTCCGCCCGGGGCTGAAGTAGTTCTCCGGATCCGAGCGGAACAGCAGCTCGTAGGCGAAGACCCGCTGGCGGTCATCGAGAATCGGTTGCCGGGCGACGAAGATGTCGGTGAATGGCGGCATGACGACGCTGACGGGAACTCGTGGAGTCCCTCTCTGGAGGTAATCGGCAGACCGTGGGCCCGGTTGAGACGGTTTCTCACCTCTTCCAGGATTCTACTCGACGTGTCCTGGGTCTCGCCGCCCGGGCCCGGCTGGTATACTGGTCGGATGCCCATGCTCCGAAAGACCTCGTCTTTGATCGCCAACCCGCTCCGGCGGAACGTCGCCATCATCGCCCACGTCGATCACGGCAAGACCACCCTCGTGGACGGGTTGCTCCATCAGAGCGGGGTGTTTCGCGACAACGAACGAGTGGTCGAGCGCGTGATGGACAACACCGACCTCGAGCGCGAGCGCGGCATCACGATCCTGGCGAAGAACACCGCGGTTCACTACCAGGATTTCCTCATCAACATCGTGGACACGCCCGGCCACGCCGATTTCGGCGGCGAAGTGGAACGGACGCTGTCGATGGTTGATGGCGTGCTGCTGCTGGTCGATGCCTCCGAGGGGCCGCTGCCGCAAACGCGGTTCGTCCTCAGGAAGGCGCTCGAGCGGCGACTCCCGCCGATCGTCGTGATCAACAAGATCGACCGGCACGACGCGCGGGTGCAGGAGGTGCTGAACGAGGTCTACGACCTGTTCATCGATCTCGATGCCACCGAGGACCTGCTCGAGTTCCCGGTGCTCTACACCAATGCCCGGGCCGGGACGTCGAGCACCGACCCCGTGACGCAGGAGCCCGACCTCCGCCCGCTCTTCGATGCCATCATCCGCCACGTGCCGCCGCCTCGCGGCGACAACGACGCGGGTCTCCAGATCCTGGTCGCCAACCTGGACTCGAACGACTACCTCGGGCGTA
Organism: Acidobacteriota bacterium; assembly: GCA_025363775.1. Classification (GTDB taxonomy): domain Bacteria; phylum Acidobacteriota; class Vicinamibacteria; order Vicinamibacterales; family Fen-181; genus FEN-299. Next base: position 6,875 of record JANYLG010000018.1, read on the forward strand.
TCGCCATCGGCCGCGTGTTCAACGGTCGGGTGCGCATCGGCGACCCGGTGGCCGTCTGCAAGCTGGACGGATCCGTCCAGGAGACGCGAGTCACCAAGCTGTTCGCCTTCGACGGCCTCAAGCGAATCGATATCGACCAGGCGGGCGCGGGCGACATCATCTGCCTGGCCGGCATCGCCGACATCACCATCGGCGAGACGATTGCCGACGTCGTGGGGCGGCGCGCCATTCCGCCGATCGCGGTGGACGAGCCCACCGTGTCGATGATCTTCGGTGTCAACACCTCGCCCATGGCCGGGCGTGACGGGCAGTACGTGACATCGCGCAACCTGCGCGAACGGCTCGCGAAGGAGTTGCTGGGGAACGTGTCCATCCGCGTGGAAGACACCGATTTCCCGGAACAGGTGAAGGTGATCGGACGGGGCGAGCTGCAGCTGTCGATCTTGATCGAGATGATGCGGCGCGAGGGCTTCGAGCTGCAGGTGTCTCGTCCCGAGATCATCACGCGTGAGGTGGACGGCCTGAAGATGGAGCCGATCGAAGACCTCGTGATCGACGTGCCGGACGAGTTCCAGGGCGTGGTCATCGCCCAGGTGGGCACGCGCCGCGGCACGATGACGAAGATGGTGAACCACGGCAGCGGCCGGATCCGGCTCGAGTTCAGGATCCCCACCCGTGGCATGATCGGCTTGCGCTCGCAGTTCCTCACCGACACCAGGGGCACAGGCATCATGAACCACCTGTTCGCCGGCTGGGAGAGGTGGCATGGGCCGATCCCGGGGCGCGGCACGGGAGCGCTGGTCGCCGACCGCTCGGGCTCTGCCACCGCGTACGCGATCTACAACCTGCAGGAACGGGGCGAGATCTTCATCTCGCCCGGCACGACCGTCTACGAAGGGATGATCATCGGGGAGAACGCCCGTAGCGCCGACATGGAGGTCAACGTCACCAAGGAAAAGAAGCAAACGAACATGCGGGCGTCCACGGCCGACGAAGCGATCCGCCTGGTGCCCCCGCGCGTGCTCGGCCTCGAGCAGGCGATCGAGTTCATCAAGGACGACGAGCTCGTCGAGGTCACGCCGAAGAGTTTCAGGATGCGGAAGCGGATCCTGCAGGCAAACCAGCGTCCCAAGCACTGGCAGGGCGAGTAGGACAGGCCCCCCGGCCGAGCCTCCTTGGTTCCGGCTCGACCGGGTTACGACGTCAGCGGGCGACGATGACCGTGTCTGGCGATTCGGACGGGACCCATCCCACGTCGCCCACCGTCCCGAAGACCTCGCGCCCGTGGAACCCGCCAGCGTCCAGCGCGTCTTCCAGTTCCTGGCGTCGCCACCCCTTGAGCTGCACGTTGCGTGTCGCGACGACCTCGAGGGGCGGATCGCCGTGCGGACGATAGCGCAGCGTGGATGGCGTGAACACGACCGTGCCGTCGGGGCGCGGCGTCATCAGGCGCAGAAACACCACCTCACCTTCGCCCTCGTCCTGCCGGATGTTCAGCGGCAGATACCGCTGCCCGCTCTGCAGCACCTTGTCGTAGTTCAGCACCTGGAGCAGCAGCGCGGCGCCCGGACGCAGCCGAGCGCGAAGGCCGTCGACCAGCCGCAGCAGTGTGGCTCGGTCCTGGAGGTGAGGAAGCGTGTTCCCCAGGCAGATCGCGCCGTCGAACGTGCCCGGGGCCAGGCGTTCAACATCGGCGATGTCGCCTTCGACGAACCGCAGGTTGGGCGGGAGCGGCGTGTCGGTGGCCTTGGCCAGCATCGACGGCGACGAGTCGATGCCGACCACCTCGAACCCTTTCGAGGCGAGGAACCGGCTGTGCTCGCCCGTGCCGGAGCCGAGGTCGAGGACGCGGCCACCCTGGCCGAGAACGCGCAAGAGAAACGGCCACTCGCGCTCGATTCGCTGCGGCCAGGCGACCAGCCGCCGGTAATCCACTCGGGAATAGGGATCGTCGGATTTCACCGTCTCAACCTTTCTGGCATGCCTGCCGCACCTGGCCCATCACCGCCGCCGCCGCGACCAAACCCCGCAACGCCTCGAACCACGCCGGTCTGTCGCGTGAACGCCCACGACGAGGGCGCCATCCGCACACGTGAACCTCCGGGGCGGGAACAGCCAGCGCGCGAACGCCGGGAGTGGCGTCATGAGAACCGCTGTTGCAACACTCTATCTTGTGGGTCGAGCACCGGACAAGCCAGACAGATTTGGAGTTGCGCCACAAGACCGTAATCGGGGTTAGCCAGCCGAGCGTGGATTCTCTCGCATTCGGGCGGTGTCTTGTTTCGAGGCCGCCGGCACAGTAGTTGCCTTCTCACGAGACAGGTGGCGCGCGTCCATGGCCACGCTCGATGGAGACCGAAGGTGATCAGAACCATCATCCGCACTGCGTCGCTGTTTCTTCTGTGTGCGTTTTCGTCGCTGACGGCGGCGGGGCAGACCACCGTGGTGAACCCGAAGGTGGTCGAGTTCGATCCGTCGGCCGATCACGCGACGCTGACGGCCGAGGGCCAGGCCCTGGTGACTCGCTATGACCTGCAGATCTTCCTGCCGGGAGCGACGCAGCCGATTTCTACCGCCAGCCTGGGCAAGCCCGCGGCAGACGCCGACGGGAAGATCCGGGTGGATTTCTCGACGGTGCTCGTGGGATGGCCCCTGGCGAACGGGACATACGAGGCGCGCGTGGCAGCGGTCGGGCCCACCGGGAGCGGCCAGAGCGATCCGTCGAATCCCTTCGATTTCCAGGTCGGCGTCACGCCACCGCCCTGCACGTTCACGCTGTCGGCCGCGGCGGTCAGCGTGGCGGCCACCGGCAGCACCTCGACCGTCTCGGTGACGGCGAGCGCCGGAACGTGCGGCTGGACGGCGGCGAGCAACGCCAGCTGGGCGACGGTGACTCCGGCGAGCGGCACGGGCCCCGGGACGGTGAGCGTGACGGTCGCGGCCAACACGGGGAGCGCGCGGACGGCGACGGTGACGATTGGCGGCTTCACGTACATGGTGACCCAGGCGGCCGTGCCGCCGTCCTGCACGTTCACGCTGTCGGCCACGGCGGTCAGCGTGGCGGCCACCGGCTGCACCTCGACCGTCTCGGTGGCGGCGAGCGCCGGAACGTGCGGCTGGACGGCGGCGAGCAACGCCAGCTGG
>JANYLG010000089.1 GCA_025363775.1 Acidobacteriota bacterium
CCGGGAGCGATGGGCGAACCCGGCTCGACCCTCCGCATCCTCGAGAACAATTGGATGATGCATACGCTGCGGGGGCGCCAGGGGTTCGTGGACGCCGCCGCCTGGGTGAAATTTGAGCCGCCGGTCAACGAACTCGGCGACTCGAACGCGGTCACCGAGTGGGGCCCCGGGTGGTGCGGGCAAATGGTCGTCCGCAACGCGAACGGCATCTTCGGGTTCACACAGGCCTACGCGCCCTATGGGCGCGGCTTGATCCTGTGGGATGGCCTCGACGTGGACATGACGGGGACGGTCTTCCTGGACGTCGTGCGGGCCCGCCAGCTCGCACAGGGCTTCAACACCGACAACCTGCCCTGCTCGATCGCGATCGGGAACTTCGTGGTCACCACCGAGCCCCGCCTGCTGTCGCGGGGCGTCAAGGCGGGCCAGAGCTACACCTACCCGCTGGGCTTGCTCTCGAATCTCGGCTACAAGGGCATGGTGACGCTCTCACCGTCGGTCACCCCGGCGGTGCCGGGACTGCAGATTCGCTTCGAGCCGCCGACGGTCGACGTGACGAGCTTTCAGGAATCCCAGTTCACGGTCACGCTCCCGCCGGGCGGGCCGGCGCCGCGGTTTGCGATCGAGGTGAAGTGCACCGCGACCGACGGGAAGACCAGTTCGCTGTGCCTGCAGCTTGGTCCGCCCAAGGGCGGCGAGCTCCAGGTCCTCAGCACGCTGGCGCCCCCGACGAAGACGCGGAAGAACCTCGAGATCATCCTCGACGCGTCGGGCTCGATGAAGGCGCTCATGGCCGGCAAGAAGACACGCTGGGACGTCGCCCTCAACACGCTTCGGCAGGTGCTCGCCCAGCTCCCGGACGATTTCAACGTCGGCCTCCGCATCTATGGCCACCGCGAGGCGTCCACCTCGCCCAGGACGTGCACCGACAGCGAGCTGGTCGTGCCGATCAAGAAGCTGGATCGGAAGGCGATCCTCAGCCGCGCGACGTCGTTCAAGCCGAAGGGCGAGACCCCGCTCGTGTACTCCGCGCTGCAGGCGCCGTCCGATCTCGAGTCGCTTGGCGGCGGTACGGTGATCCTGATCACAGACGGCGAGGAGAGCTGTAAGGGCGACCCGGTCAAGGCCGCGGCCGAGCTGAAGGCCTCCGGCCTCGACATCCGCCTGAACATCGTCGGGTTCGCACTGGCGAACCCGAAAACGCAGAAGGACCTCGCCGGGTTCTCCCAGGCGACGGGCGGCCTGTTCTACAACGCGCAAAACGGCGACGCGCTGGCCGACGCGCTGCTCATGGCGGCGGTCGAGTCATTCCCGTACACCGTTTACGACGCCGCCGGAAAGCAGGTGCTGGCCGGTGAGGCCGGCGGAAGCGGCGACGAACTGCCCCCGGGCGAGTACAAAGTCGTGGTCAAGGCCGGCACGAGGGAACTCGTCGCGCCGCGCGTCAAGGTCACGCTGGGGCAGACGACGACGCTCGAGATCGCGTTCAAGAACAACCAGCTGGTGTTGAAGTAGCGGCGAGACGAATCATCATGAAGAAGATCGTCATCGTCGCGATCGGTGTTTTCGTTGTGTTGCAATAGGAGGTCAGGATGTCGTTTCTGGACAAGATGACGAAGGCGGTTGGTGACGTGGTGGACAAGGGCAAGAAGGACGTTGATCAGTTCATGAAGATCCAGAAGATCAACGGCGAGATCGGCGCGATGGAGAAGAAGGTCGCCGGTTTCAAGACCCAGATCGAACAGGCGAAGGTGGAAGCGGGCGGCAAGGCGATCGCGCTGCTGCGCGCGGGCATGCTCTCGTCTGCGGCGCTGCAGCCGTTCCTGGAACAGGTGACCGGGTTCGAGCAGCAGATTGCGGCGGAAGAAGCGAACATCGCCGAGAAGAAGGCCGAGATCGAGAAGGTGAAGGCGGAGCACGAAGCCGAGCACTCCACCGCGGCGCCCCAGGTCGCGCAGCCCGTGGTCCCTCCGCCGGTACCGGCAGCGTCCGCCACGCCGCCGCCTCCCTCGCCGCCCGCGCCTGCGTGGGCCGCGGCAGCGAAGGTCTGCACGCAGTGCGGCGCGCAGGTGACCAGCGGCGTCTTCTGCCCGGCGTGCGGGGCGAAGCAGGGGTAATGCGCCCGGTGTGTTCCGGACCCCAACGAGTCACATCAACGCTCCCGAGACACCTCAGGCAGCACCGTCAGCGCCGCCCGATGCCGGCGTGGACGGGTCCATCCTCGTGGCGCATTCGAACAAGCGGCGCGCCGGGTTCGTGGGCGTCCGTGCATGGGCCGACGGCCCGAATGGTCGCGCCGCGCGTGAGCGTGACGCTCGGGCAGTCGGTGACGCTGTCGGTTGCGATGAAGAACGGGTGTGGCAATGAGGCGGCGGTCGCCGCAAGTGCGAGGAAACTACCGACCACGCACCTGGCAGAGGTGAGGAGAGGCCAGCACGAAGACACATCAGGAGAGCAATCATGGACCGTGAACCGCTGGTCGGTGTGAGCGCGGATCAACCCTCGTCACCCTCCGCGACGGTGACGATCGTCTGGGTTCTGGTTGCGATTCTCGGGCACCTGGCGCTGCTCGACGCAGCCGTCGAGACATTCTGGAGCGGTTCGCCGCTGCGTTGGTGGATCGCGCCGAGCCTGCTCGTCTTCGTGGCGCTGAGCATCTGGCTGTGGAGACCAGGCGGCGGGCTGCTGAAGCGGTACGGTCCTGCTGGGGCGGCGGCGATGCCCCTTGTGGGTCTGGCGACACTGCTGGCAATCACAGCGTGGCTGCCCGCTGGCCAGACGGACGGCGTGCGGATGCTCGGACGGTCGACATCCACCGTGCTGGTCGCCTCGCTGGCGGCCATCCTTGTTCTCGCGGCGTACGTGACCATGCGAGGCGTCGGCTTCCTTTCTCCGGCACCGAGGCTTGCCACGAGAAGCGTCTTCATCCTGCTGGCGATCTACGCGCTGGCGGGACTGGGCGTGGCCATCAGGGACCATGCGACCTTCGCGTCCCTGTTCCAGGGTGAGGCCGTCTGGCAGCACCTACCGCGATGGTTGCAGGGTACCTTCATCGGCGGCCTGGTCCTGCTGCCGCTGGCCATCCTCGTACAGCTGGTCCGAATCATCGAACACTTGCACCGCAAGGAGTCGGTGGGCATCCTGATCCACCAGACAACCGCGCTGGTGGTGGCGCTCGTGATGGCGACGTCCGGTGTCATCCTGCCAGGCGCGGGGGTGATGAGGACGGGCCGTCCGTCGGATGGCGAGGGCGCAGCCCCAGCCCCCGTGCTCACCTACGAACAGTGGCGCAAGGAATCGCCCTTCGAGGGCCAGGACCCGGTCGCGCTCGCGGAGCGGTTCTCGCGAGCGGCCGACGAGGAACTGAAGAGGCCCGGGGCCGATCCCTCGGACATCGCGGCCAAGGCGGCGGCGCTCGGCGGAAACGCGCAGAAGATCTTCGAATTTTTGCGCGATCAGGTCACGCTCGAACCCTACAGCGGCGTGCTCCGCGGCGCCCGCGGCACGCTGGCCGCAGGGGCTGGCAACGCCGTCGACCGCGCCCTGCTGGCCCAGGCGCTGCTCAAGGCTGCGGGGGTCGAGAGTCGGCTCGTGCGTGGCAGGCTGTCCGAGGCCCAGACGCAGACGCTCCTGGCCCGCTACCTGGCCATGAACCCTGTCCAAGGGGCGCTCGCCACCTCCGTCAGGCAGGCCGGGAGCAGGTCGGTCCAGGCCGACGGCGCCGATGTGGCCGCCAAGGCGGGTCTCCCCCCGGACCGGGTGGACCTCGTCCTGCGCCGCGCGAACGCGCGGGCTGACGCGTTCTGGTCGAAGGCCGACGAAGAGCGGGCAGCGCAGTTCGACCTGCTCGCCGGCGAGCTTCGTCGGGGCGGGGTCGCGCCGCCGGCGGGCGGAACCGAGCTTGGGCAGCTCCGGGAGCGACTGAGAGACCACTATTGGCTGCAGGTGAAGGACGCCCAGGGCTCGTGGAACGACTTCGATCCGAGCTTCGCCGACGCCGCCCGTGGCGCGGTCTTCGCGTCTGGCGCGGACGTGCTTTCCAAGATTCCGGATGACCGGTTTCATCGGTTCGAGTTCAGCCTCGTCTATTGGACCATGGCCCAAGGCAAGCGGAGGCAGGAAGTCCTGCTGAAGGCGGCCTCAGACACCGCAGACGCGCTGTTCGCACCGCTGGACTTCAGGATTCAGCCGGTCGAGGTGACGGCCGCTCCGAACGCGGTCATCGAGATGGACGCGGCACAGAAAATCGAGGCGATTCGGAACGTCAAGAAGTTTCAGGGCATCCTGCGGGCTGGCTCGAAGGTAACCGGCGGCCGTCCCTTCGACCTCAAAGGCCATACCTTCGACCAGGAGACCGCCGGCCCGTCCGCCAACTCGATCGGTGGCCTGATGGGCGGCATGTTCGGACTCGGCGGGGAAGAAGCACCGGCGGACTTCACCGAACTGCAGGTCGTGCTGCGGCTGACGGGGCCCGGTCGGGAGCCGATGACCCAGACGCGGGCGCTGGTGCGCGCGACGGATCTCCAGGCCCCGACCTTCGCTCCGCCTCTGATGGAGTGGGAGATCCTCGTCCAGCCACAGTGGATCTCGGCCGACCTCGCGGGCTACCAGGTCCTGGGCCACCTGCTGTCGATGCAAAAGGCGATCGCCCAGACCGTGAAGGCCGGTCCCAGGAGCAAGCCCCTGCCGCCACCGCCGCCGTTGCCCCAGCAGCTCTTGCAACTGGCCGTGCTGCGACAAGGCGCCGTCGCGGGCATCCTCGCGAAACAGCCGGATGTCAGGGCGCTCGTCGACGAGCCGATGTTGACGATCGCGGGCTACAGGATCTCCGCCCTGCGGGCGCAGGAGGGGCGCATCGACGTCGAGCGGACCATCGACATCGTCGAGAACGCGGTCCGCTACATTCCGAAGGACGACCATTCACAGGCCGCCGCCTTCGACGCGGCGGTCCGCCAGGGGGTCGCCGACTGCACGCTCGAGCATCGCTTCCTGCAGGAGGCGTTCCCGCAGGCGACGGTCGAGTCCGGCATGACCGTGCTTGCGCGCGCTCAGCTCGAACGGCGGGCGCTCGTGCTCGCCGCTCCGCGCGAGGCGGACAAGCTGCGGGGCGCCGGCATGACCGATGCGGACGTGGAGTGGATCCGGGCCAACGAGCGGCCGGCCGCTCGGCTCCTGGTCGCAAAGGCCGCCGCGGGCCCGGCGGCCTGGTGGAGCGTCAGGCCGAACGGCAGCGCGGTCCTCCGCGTCAGTGGAGGTCAGGGCCAGGGACATACCGAGCACGAAGTCGACGTCATGCTCATCTCGCTGAAGGTCATGTTCGGCATGATCTGCGGCTACGAGGTCGTCAAGGCGGGCCAGGGCGATCCATCCGGCATGAAGGGTTGGAAGATCGCTTTCTGCGCGGTGGCCGCTGGGGGGAGCCTCGGGTTCGTGATGGCAGGACTGCACTCCTGGTCTTGGGCCCTGATCTGCCTCGAGGTGGGCGAGTTCATCATCTCCGGGATTTCCGAGAGCGGCGAGTGATCGACGTTCGCCGTCATCTCCGCCGCTCGAGGCGCTGGCCGAATGGCTCCCGAAGGCGACGGCCGAATCCGACCGCGTCATCCTGCTGTACCCGGCACCCTCGATGGAGCAACCATGACCGACACCTCCGCTCCTGTGACTCCCCAGGCCGAACCACCCGCGTCGTCCGCACCGCAGACGCCGGTGACGCCTCCTTTGTTGCCAGCCACGCCAGTTCCGGCTGTCGTGCGGCAGAAGGCTCCGGTCGGCGGCTCCATCGCCGCGGCCCTTGTCGCGCTGCTCCTTCTCGATCTCGCCGTCGAGACGTCCCTGGCCGGCTCGCCGATTCTGTGGACGGTGATGGGCGTCGAGGTCGTCGCGCTCGCGCTCCTCGCACTGCTGTGGACGCGGGTGGGGCCGACGATACGCCTGGTGATTCCGCTACTCGCCCTCGTCGGCCTCGTGGCCTGGGTGGCCCTTCGCCTGGGCAGCTGGGCCGATCCAGCCCTTCGCCTCGCGACGATGACGTTGCCGCGAATCGGGATCGCCATCGCGATCCTGGGAACGGTGGCGGCGGCCGCGCTGCTGTGTGGCCTCGGCGTCATCAGGCGCGCGTGGTACATCGGCGTTCTGCTGGCGCTCGTCGCGCTATCAACGCTCGTGCCGTCCGTGCGCGGTTTGCTTGCGGGCTCGACGCTCGTGCAGGTCATGGCCGGCGCCTTCGATTGGCCGCGCCTGCCGCTTTCTCTACAGGGCGGCTATCTCGCCACCGAGGTAGTGCTGCCCATCGGCCTGCTGGCCGGCCTGGCCGGCCTCATCACATCGGTCGTCAAGCATACGCGCGCCACATGGACGATGGCGGGCGTCGTCCTGGTCTTCGCGGCGTTCGTCGTGCAGTCGGCCGAACTGACGCGCGCCGGACGATCGCATGTCGCCGGAGTCATGGCGTCTCCGCTGCTCGCCAAAGTGTCCATCGTCACCGCGCCCGATCCGGCCTCGCTCGTGCCAGGGGCGGCTCCGATCAGCTCTCCTGGCACGGGCACGGTGCCTGCTGCTGGCCCGGGCACCTCTCCGGGAGCCGCCGCCTCCGGCGTCGTCCCGCCTGGTCCGGATGGCGTGACACCGCCGGTCGCATCGGCGCCCGGCCCCCCCGCGCCTGCCGGCGCAGTGCTCGTGGCGCAGCCGGGACAGCCGATCGTCAACAAGGCGATCGAACTGCGGGTGACGAATCACCGCACCGCGGCGGCGGTGGGCAATGAAACCGCGGAGTCGGGGCGCGAGTTCGTCATCGTGGAGACGGCGTGGAAGAACATCCTCCCGCAGCAGCGGGTGAATCGGAAGAAGGCCACGGACCGGACGGCGGGTGCCGGGGGCCTCGGCGTCGGTGGCGGGGCCACCGCGCAGGACAAAGCGGCTGACGAGGCGAACACGACGATCGAATCGGTGAGGTTCGAGGTGGGTCCGCTGTCCAAGCACCTCTGGCTCGTGGCCAACGGGCGTTACGCGGAGGCCATCGACGTCGAAGCAACGAGAGGGCTCGCGGGTCATCTCGGGCCCGACTCGATCGCCATTGCCAACTTCCAGCAGGTGGTGTCTGGCGCCGTCGCCTTCAAGGCGCCTGCCGGCGCCCAGACGCTGTCGCTGCTGTTCCTGGACGCAACCCACGGTCATCTGCTCGTCCCGATCACGGGTGCGCCGCCTGTTCTTGCCAGTAGCCTGGGCGGCGGCAGCCGCGCCAACGAGTTCGTGGACCTCGCCCTCACCGGCACGTCGTGGTCGAGCACGCCGGCTGCAGAGGCTGGCATGCGCACGCTCGTCGTGGGCGTGCGCGGCATCAGCCGGCAGAACGCCATCGTGGACGTACCATTGGGCGAGTACGCGTTCCTCCAGACCGCGCAGGGGTGCCTGGTGCAGCCGGACGCGAAGGCGCCGGGACTCACGCGGTCGCTGGCGCCGGTCGGGCGGTTCCTGCCGTTCGTGCCGACCGAGGGCCAACTGGCGTTCACGGTCCCCGCGGATACCAGGGCGGTGGCGCTGCTCGTGCGGCTCCAGCAGGGCGGCCCGATCGACCTCGCCCTGGCGGGCGCCTCGAAACCGGCCTGGCCGTCGCCCGAGGCCACGATCACCGACGGCGACGTGCTCCGCGTGCTGAAGCTGCCAGGGACCGCCGTGCCCGCTGGCTTGCCCGCGGCGCCTCCTGGCAGCGAGCGGATTGCCCTCGACCTGGTGGTCGAGAACCTCCGGTCGGGCGCCGGGATCGACCTGCAGCTCAAGGAACAGTTCCGTCTCGTCGGCACGGACGGCAACCGGTATGCGCCGGTGGACGACAGCGCGAAGGTACCGTGCCGACTGACAGGGAACGTCGTGCCGGCCGGCGTCGCCAGGCGTTTCTCGCTGATCTACGACGTGCCCCCGGGCCAGCCGCTGCAGTTCGAGTACCGCGGATTCAACGTCAAGAGCGAGCTGGTCAAGGTGAGGTGACGCGCGGCAATGTGGCGGCGGTGGTCTCCCAACCACATCTAAGCCCTTCCCGCACAATGGTTTGCATCAGCCGCCCTGTTCTGGCTTCGAAAGCCCAGGCGGGCGTTTCCGCAAACCGTTTGCACACCATTCCTCAGAATCAAACTCTGATGGGCGCAAGAGGCTGGTCGCAGGGCTGGCGAACTTCTTTTTTCCAAAAGGGGTGCGCAGCGCCGGATCACCGTGTATGCTGTCGTCTGTTATGAGCTGGCTCGCATGGCTTGGCCTCGCAGTCCTCCTCACCGCGGTTGCTGCCATCACCGGCATCAAACCGAAGGGAACGCGACACATCGCTCACACTCGCCTGATGGGAGCGGCACGACTCGCTCTCCTGGCGCTCGTCATCATCTTCGCCTACCTCGCGTTTCGAGCACGCTCCGGCGGTTGACACACGACAGGTTCAAGCGTTAAAAGGAGGACGGAATGGCGGTCACTTTCCAACGAAACATCGGCATGCTGCTTCTCGCGGTTTGGCTGATTCTTTATGGGCTCGCTGGCACAATCGCACTCGTGCTGCCGGCTCCATTGATGGCCGTTCTGGCGTTACTCACCGGTATTCTGATTCTTGTCGGCCGGTAGAGCCGTCTACACGCGGAAAGGCCGATCGCTTCCAGGGCCGTTGCCTCTTCCCATCTCCATCCCTCACTCGGCCGACGGACTTCCTGCAACAAGGCCTCGTGACCGGCCTCTATTTCAGTACGAACTGATGGCTTTGATCGACGCGCTGCGGGACGGTCGCGCTCAAGAGCGACGTCTCGCCGCGCAGGTATTGGGTCCACTCCTCGACGAGGTCGTATTCCTCGACGGCCCCCAGCTCGACGCTGAAGGAGAAACCTGTTCACAAACGCACAGACACGGGTCAGAGATTGCCGCATGCTGGGGTGGTTCACAAGGGGAACAAGGTCGAATCGGTAGGAGGACTGATGAACAACTCGCGGGAAATGGCGGCCACGATCGTAGCCGCCGTCATCGGTGGTGTTGCTGGGTACCTGTTTTTCACGGAGCGTGGGCGGAGCGTGCGTCGACAGATCGGGCCGGCGATCGAAGACTTCTCGCGCGAGCTCATGAGCTTCCGAAACACGGCCCAGAAAGTGGCGGGATTCGCCAACGAAGGCTGGAAGCTGTTGAACGAGACGCTCGGCGAAGGCGGGAAGCCGCCGGCGCGGTCTCCGAGCGGCTAGTCGTCCCCATTCTGAGGTCACACATATGTCAGGTGAATTGGCCACGACCAATGTGATCCTCGGGATCATGGCGGCGGTCAGCGTTCTCGAAGCGCTCGTGATCGTCGGCATGGGAGTCGCCGGCTTCAGGGCGTACCGCAAAGTCATGGTGCTCGTGGACGGGGTCGAGACGCGTCAGGTGGCGCCGGCGATGGCGCGTGTCAACGCGATCCTCGACGACGTGAAGACGGTGACGGCGAAAGTGAAGGAAGAGACCGAGCGCGTCGACCACGCGATCCACACGACGATGGATCGGATCGACGACACGGCCGATCGCATGCGCTCGAACGTGCGGGCCAAGACCACCGCGGTGGTCGGGTTCGTCCGCGGCGTGCGCGTCGCAATCGAATGGATGCTGCACTCGCGGCATCAGGCGCACAAAACGTAAACCTGGAGGAGGCGATATGGCAGACGTAGACGATCGTTTTGGCAACAACGAAGGCGGCGGCGGTGGCGGTTTCGTGATGGGGCTGTTGGCCGGCACCGTGCTGGGTGTGGGCCTCGGCATGCTGTTCGCCCAGAGGGCCGGCTCCGAGTTGCGCAAGCAGATCTCCGACCAGGCGGGCGCGCTCGCGAATCAGGCGCAGGAGGGTTATCGCAAGGTCACGGAGAACGCGGGTCAGTGGGCCGAGAAGGGCAAGGAAGCCGCCGGCGAATGGGCCGAGCGCGGCAAGGACATGTACGGCAAGGCGCGTGAAGCGGTGTCGCGCGGCGCCGACGAGGCGCAGAAGTACGTCCGCGATGCGGCAGGCACAGTGACGGGCGCCACCCCGGCGCCGGCCAGCGGCACCGACTCGAGCGCGTCCAGCAGCCCGTCGAGCCACGGCTCGAGTCCGAGCAGCGCGGAGAGCACGCGCGGCAGCGGGCCGTCCTCCTCGTCTTCGGACAGCCCCTCGGGTCCGAGCGGCCGGACGTCGGGTGCCGGCGGCGGATCGCGGCGAAGCTGAGCGGCAGGTCGGACACCGTCACGAGCGCACCACGGCCAACGTGCTGCGCTCGTCGGCAGGAGTGGCGGCGGCATACGTCATCTTGACGAGGCCGCCCGCCGCTCCGTCGCCTGGCCTTGTTACTATCTGGCCTCCGCCATGAACACCAAAACTCCTCTGGCCATCGCCGCGGCCGTCGTCCTTATCATCGTCGCAGTGACGATTGCGTTCTACGTCGTTGTCGTGAAGGTGCCGTCGGACTTGGCCTATGAGACGGCGGCAGGCATACGGCAATTCTTCAATTTCACGCCGCAGGTCCGGATCAACCAGACCATCGTCATCGAACAGATTACGCCGATCCTCGAAGTGGCCACAGTCTCCCGGGAGATGTTCATCGACCATTCCTGGCAGCAGACCTGGATGGGAAGCACCAAGACCATCAAGATTCAGGGTGTGTTCACGGCCAAGGCGGGGTTTGATCTCCGGGAGCCGTTTCGGATCGACATTGAAAAGCGGCCTCTCCATGTCGTCGCTTGGACCCCCCCGCCGAAGCTCCTGTCCATCGACATGAAAGAGTACAAGGTTCTGAAAGATGAGAATGGCTGGTGGAATAGCGTCACGCTGCAGGACCGCGAAGAAGCCGTGCGGCAGATTCGCGCCGAAGCTATAGATAAGGCGAAGCACTCGGGTCTACTGGAAGAGTCACAGGCCAGTGTTGAAGCCAGAATTCGTGAAATTGTGGAGAGAAACGGGTCGAACGTGGTGTTCAGGAACGAAAACCCGGACCGCCGCCGGCAGTAGCGAGAGCCCCGTTGCGATGCCGACGGGGATTCCATGGGACGCCGCACGCGGGAGGGCGTGCTCACACACGCGGAGTCCCGCCGGCTGTATCGCGAAGCGGCGAAGCTTGCGGCGTCGTGCAGGCGTGCGGAGCTGACACCCCCGGTTCATCGACTTGCCGAGCGTCTCCTCTTGACGTCCCGGAACGTCCCACTGCGAGCGCTCGACGCGCTGCACGTCGCCATGGCCCTTGACGCCAAGGCTGCCACGCTTGTGACATACGATCCACGCTTACGAGACGCGGCCGCGTCGCAGGGAGTGTTTGTGGCTCCCGAGACCTTATTCTGAGCACTCCGGTTCACACGTTCGGCAACGTATTCCGTCACCGTGCGGGCCACCGCATCGGACAGACGTCACTCGGCGTGCCACAGGTCGTGTGCCTGCTGCAGACGAAGCCACAAGCCCGGTCCGTGGCCGCAGAACTTCCCATTGAGCCGCAAGTCCGGGGGGTGAAAGACTCTGGTGACGTGGAACCAAAATGAACCGTCCGCACCAGGCGTAGGATCGTATACAATTTACCCGCTCCCACTCGGCATTCTGGACTTCCCCTATGGAACAGACTCGTTCTCTGGTAGTCGGCTGGATCCTCGTCTGCCGCCGGCCGAGTCGGCTCCTGATGGCTCTTTCGCTGATGGCGCTGCCCGGCCTGGGCGGGTGTGTCCACTACCAGCCGAAGCCACTCTCGGCTCCGGCGACACTGGCATCCATCGAAGCGCGCACGCTCGACGCCGCCGACCTCGCGCGGTTTCTGCAAGCCAACCACCAGGCGACCTCGTGGCCGCCCTCCGCCTGGGATCTGCGGTCGCTGACGCTGGTCGCCTTCTATTACCACCCCGATCTCGATCAGGCCCGCGCGGCCTGGTCCACGGCCCGGGCTGGCGCGGTGACTGCGGGCGAGCGGCCGAATCCCAACGTCAACGTCGCGCCGGGGTACAACTCGACGACGCCCGCCAGCGAGATGACGCCGTGGATCCTCACACTGGATCTCAACTTCACGCTCGAGACCGCCGGCAAGCGCGAGCACCGTCTCGCCCAGGCGCGACAACTGTCAGAGGCTGCGCGGCTCAACATCGCGACGACCGCCTGGCAGGTACGCAGCCGCGTGCGCCAGGCGCTGCTCGATCTCCACGCGGCCACCGCCACATCAGCGCTCCTCGAGCGCCAGCTGCAGATTCAGACAGCCAACCTCGCGCTGCTCGCCCGACAACTGGCCGCGGGCGCCATCTCCCCGTTTGAACGGACACAGGCGCGGCTCGTGCTCGACACGATCCGGCTGACGGTGCACGACGCGGCGCGCCAGCAGGCCGAGGCGCGCGTCCACCTTGCGGCCGCGCTGGGGGTAACCGTGCAGGCGCTCGACGGGGTGACGTTCTCGTTCGACGTGTTCGCGCGGGCGCCTGCGGAGTTGCCCACGGCGGACGCCCGCCGCCAGGCCCTGGTGAGTCGGCCCGACATCCTGGGGGCCCTGGCTCAATACGAGGCCCGTCAGGCCGCGCTGCAGCTCGAGATCGCCAGGCAGTATCCGGACGTTCACCTCGGTCCTGGCTACCAGATGGACCAGGCCGCCAACAAGTGGACGCTGGGGCTCTCGGGTCTTCTGCCGGTGTTCAACCGCAACCGCGGCCCCATCGCGGAAGCCGAGTTGCGGCGCGAAGAAACAGCGGCGGTCTTCGCAGGCGTGCAGAGCCGTGCCATCGAGGAGATTGACCGCGGGCTGGCAGGATATCGCGCGGCGTTGGCGAAGATCGCCACCGCCGACACGATCCAGGCCGATCTACGAAAGCAGGGGCAGTCGGCACAGGTGCAGCTCGGTGCGGGGGAGATCTCGAAGCTGGACCTCGGCAGCATCCAGTTGGAGCTGGCTACGGCAGAACTCGCCCGCCTCGATGCGATCGTCAAGGCTCATCAGGCTCTCGGCGCGCTCGAGGACGCGCTCCAGAGCCCGGTGGACTCGGCCGACTGGCTGCTGACGGCGCCGCCGCGGGAAGCGCGCCCGCCTGAGCGCGTGCGTCGCTGACAGTTGGTCGCGGGCCGAAGGCAGGTGGGGCTTCTGCCGTGGGCTGTCAAGACAGGAAATCACGTGTGAGGAGACGCTGATGAAACGCCTCGTGTGGGTTGGCGCTGTTGCGGTGGCGCTCGTCCTGATTCTGGTGCTGGCCCTTCGCGTCCTGAAACCGGCGGTACCGGCCGGCGGCGAGGAAGAGACCGTGTCGCCCATCGTCGCGGTCCACGTGGCGCCCATCGTGCGGACCACCATCCACGGCTACATCGAGACGTGGGGGACCGTGGAGCCGCAGCCCGCGACCGAGCGTCTGCCGCCCGCCAGCGCGCGCGTGGCCGCCCCGGTCGCCGGCATCCTGGCGCAGGTCCTGTGCGCTGAAGGGCAGCGCGTGCCGAAGGGCGCGATGCTCTTCCGCCTCGACAGCCGGGTGGCGGACGTGGCGGTGACGAAGGCGAAGCAAAGCCTCCAGTTCGCCGAGAAGGCCTTCGAGCGGCAGAAGCAACTCGGGGCGGGCGAGGCGACGTCCCAGAAGCTGTACCAGGAAGCCGAGCAGAACCTGATGGCCGCGCGCAACGAACTGACCAACGTGCAGACGCAGCGTGCACTGCTCGACATCGAGGCGCCGCTCGCCGGCACGCTCGTTCGGGTGAGCGGCAGGCCGGGCGACGCCATCGATCTCAGTACCGTGCTCGCCGAGATCATCGATCTCGACCGTCTCGTCGTGTCCACATCCGTCCGCAGCGCGGACATCGCGCGTATCCGCACCGGCCTCCCGGTGACCCTGACGGCCCGCGGCAGCCCGAGCGACGCCTCGGCACCCGCGCCGGGCACACACCGCGGTACGGTCGTCTTCATCGGCGCAGCCGTGGACGGCAAGAACGACACGGTGACCGTACGCGTGTCGGTCCCGGCGGGTGCCGCGCTCCGGCCGGGACAGTTCGTGGACGCCCGCATCCTCGTCGAAGAGCGCCGCGATCGCCTGGCCGTGCCAGTCGAAGGCCTCGTCTCCGAGGGCGGATCGAGCGCCATTGCCGTCGTCGAGGGCGACAAGGCCGTGAAGCGGTCGGTGAAGGCTGGGCTGCGCGAGGGCAACCTGGTCGAAGTGGAAGGCGAGGGGCTGAAGGAAGGGATGATTGTGGTGGCCGCGGGCGCCTATGGCCTCCCGAAGGAGAGCCGGATCCGCGTGATCGGCCGGTAAGTCCGCCGCAACAACAGACTCGGTCGCGGGCCCTCGGGCCTGCGTTGCCGCCGGAGCGTATGAACAACCAGTCGCTCATCGGACAGTTCGCGGTGCGCCACAACATGGCCATCGCATTCGTCTGTGTCGCGCTCTGCCTGGGCGGCGTTTACGCCGCCTTCCACATCCCCTCGTCGGTCTTCCCGCAGACCAACTTCCCGCGCGTCGTCATCCTGGTGGACAACGGGGTGATGCCGTCCGACGAGATGATGGCCACGATCACCCGGCCCATCGAGGAATCGATGAAGGACATTCCCGGGTCGGTGACCGTGCGATCGGCCACCGGCCGCGGGGCGGCGGAGATCAGCGTCTTCTTCACCTGGTCGGTTGACATGGTGCAGTCGGAGCTGTACGTGCTCAGCCGGCTGTCGCAGATCCGCACCACGCTGCCCGCCACCGCGTCGACGTCGGTCTTCCGCCTGACGTTCTCGGCGTTTCCGATCATCGGCGTCAGCCTGACCAGCCACACGCGCGACATCACCGAGCTGTGGGAGACGGCGCGCTACAACCTGAAGCTGCGGTTCCTGCGGATTCCCGGCGTCGCGCGCGTGGACCTGGTCGGCGGGCGCACGCCCGAGTTCCAGGTGATCGTGGATCCGACGCGCCTGCAGGCGGCGCACCTCGGCCTCGCGCAGGTGACCGAGGCGCTCACGAAGAACAACCTCGTGGCGCCGACCGGCATGCACGAGGAGAACCACACGCTCTACCTCGCCGTCGTCGACGGCCGCCTGCACAGCCTCGAGGAGATCGGCAACCTCGTGGTGACGGTGACCGACGGGGTGCCGGTGCGCATCCGCGACTTCGCGCGGGTCGAACGCGGTCCGGAACCCGTATTCAACATCGTGACGGCCGAGGGCGTCAACGCGGTGCTGCTCAACATTCGCAGCCAGCCGGACGGCAGCACGCTGGACATCGCGCGCGACCTGCGCATCGAGTTGGCGGCGCTCAAACGCGAGCTGCCGCCCGACATGAAGCTCGCCTTCTTCTACGACCAGTCGCAGATCGTGCGCGAGTCGGTGCGCAGTGTGTGGGAGGCGATCATCTTCGGCTTGATCCTGTCGGTCCTCATCATCTTCCTGTTCCTGAAGAACTGGGGCACGACGCTCGTCGCGACGCTCGTCATCCCGGTCACCGTCCTCATCACGCTCGTGGCCATGAAGCTGATGGGCCTCACCTTCAACCTGATGACGCTCGGGGGCATCGCCGCGGCGATCGGCCTCGTCATCGACGATGCGATTGTCGTGGTCGAGGCGATCCACACGAAGCTGATGTCCGGTCTCGAGCGGCTCGACGCCGTCCAGCAGGCGGTCAGGGAGATCGTCCGGCCGCTGGTCGGTTCCACGCTCACGCCGGTCGTCGTCTTCGTCCCGCTGGCGTTTCTCGACGGCATCACCGGCGTGTTCTTCCGCGCCCTGGCGCTCACGATGGTCGTGTCGCTGCTGACCTCGCTGATCCTCGCGGTGACGCTGACGCCGTCGCTGGCCGGCTGGCTGGTCCGCGCCGTGCGTGGCGGCGACCACAGCCACGTCGAGGAGGGCGGGTTCCTGCTGCGTCGGGTGATTCGCGTGTACGAGGTGGCCTTGCGCGGGGCACTGCGCTTCAGGTGGGTGACGCTGGCTGCCTGCCTGCTGGTCCTGCTGGGCGGTGTGGGGCTCTACACGTTGCTCGAAAGCGAGTTTCTCCCGCCGATGGACGAGGGCGGATTCGTGATCGACTACTTCACGCCGCCGGGCACCAGCCTGTCTGAGACCAACCGGCAGTTGCTGCAGGCGGAAGCCATCCTCCGGACCGTGCCCGAGGTCGAGAGCTACTCGCGGCGCACCGGGGCGCGGCTGGCGCTGTCGATCGCCGAACCGAACACGGGCGACTTCCTGGTCAAGCTGAAGACCGATCGCGCCCGCCGCACTCAGGAGGTCATCGCCGAGTTGCGGCGTCGCTTCAACGAGGCGCTCCCCGGCGTCAACTGGGAGTTCCCCGGCATTCTCGGCGATCTGATCGGCGACCTGATGTGGGCGCCCAAGCCGATCGAGATCAAGCTGTTTTCGACCGACACGGCGTTCCTCAAGCGAGAGGCGCCACACGTCGAGGCGCAGCTCAAGAAGATCAAGGGCGTCGTGGATACGTTCGACGGCCTGGTCTACTCCGGATCGTCGCTCACGCTGCGAGTCAGGCCGCTCGACGCCCAGCGGTTCGGCCTGACGGCCGACGACGTGGCGACTGGCGTCAACATCGCCATGCTGGGCGAGACCGCGTCCACCGTGCTCCTGGGCGACCGCGTGGTGAACGTCCGGGTGAAGGTGGACCCGGCGCGGATCGACCGGATTGCCGCGCTGAAGGAGATCCCCCTCCGGGCGGCGAACGGTACCGTGGTGCAGCTCGGGCAGGTGGTGGACGTCGTCGAGGAGCCGGGACAGCTCGAGCTGCGGCGCGAGGACATGCGGCAGGTCGTGGCGGTGACGGCGCGCCTCGAGGGCCGCGACCTCGGCAGCGCGATGGCGGAGACCCAGGATGTGCTCGGCCGCGACAAGTCGCTTCCAGCAGGCATCGTCGAGTACGGCGGGCTGTATCAGCAGCAGATCGAGTCGTTCCGCAACCTGCTGATCGTGCTCGGCATGGCGATCGTCCTCGTCTTCACCGTGCTGCTCGTCGAGTTCCGATCGTTCCGCGAACCGCTGGCGATCGTGTTCGGCGCCGTGCTGGCGATGTTCGGGACCATCTTCGCGCTGTGGGCCACCGGCACGTCGCTCAATGTCGTCTCGTTCCTCGGCGCGATCATCGGTGTCGGGATCGTGGCGAAGAACGGCATCCTGATGCTGGACTTTGTCGAGCACCTGCAGGCCGAGGGGGTGACGCTCGACGAGGCGCTTGTGCGGTCGGGGCGACGCCGGCTGCGACCGGTGCTGATGACATCGATGGCGGCCGCCCTCGGCATGCTGCCGCTGGCCTATGGAGTGGGATCCGGCGCTGATATGCTGAAACCGCTGGCCGTCGCCGTCATTGGCGCGCTCTGCATCTCGGTGCTGCTGTCCCTCGTGGCCACGCCCACCGTGTTCGCCCTGATGCGCGGCGGGCGGAACAGATAGCCCGTCTTCGGCGACCGGCACCTCACCGCTGTTGCGACAGCGGTGAGGTGCAGTGGTAGTAGAGGTGCCGGCCGAAGCCTGCCGAGCCGGCCGCCACCGTCACCAGCGGATCTTCGGTTCGTCGAACGACTCCGCCAGCCGGTTGAGTTCGTCGCGCACGACGCTCCATTCGCGCTGGATCGAGTCGCGCAACCCGTGCCTCGACAGCGTACGATTGATGTCTCGACCCGCCGAGATTGCGGTCGCTGCGTTCCTGCGCGATCGCGCCGGGTCGTGATCCCTGTTCCACGATTCCCGGAGCCGGTCCATCGCACGCGCCAGCTGGGCTGCGTTCTTGATCAACCGATCCTCGCGTCCCGACCGCCTCAGGTCGCGGTGCTCCAGCGCCCGTCGCAATGCGGTCTGGAACTCGTCGGTTCGCCGCTCGAGGTCCGCGATGACCCCTGAGATGCGACCCACCCGCTCGCCCGGCCGCCCGCGATCCTGGGGCCGCTCGCGAGGCCGCCATTGGGCCGCGAGCACGCCAGACAGCGCCAGCACGACTGCCACGCCCACAATCAAGTGCCTCTTCATCTTGTTCCTTTCCGGCGGACTGGCTACCCGGTTTGCCGACGCGTCATGTCAGGACCCGTTCGATAGCCGGGGCACAGCGTGAATCCTATCACCTGGGCGGTTCCCGGACGCCTCCGCGGATAGCGAAAGGTCGCCGCGCTTTCGCGCCAGAGCGATCGAGGTGACGGCAGTCGCAACGACCCGAGGGAAATCCTACCGCAGACCATCCCCCAAACCGGCCGGCGCTGCCGGATCGAGCCGTTCACCAGCGGCAACACTCGGCTCGGCGGAAGTCTCTGGCGTCTGCGCGACGGACCGGCGGAACAGGCGCCGCCAGACGATCCGGGCGATGGTGGGGCTGTTCGCCGCCAACACGCGAATCCACGAGAACGCGGTCCCCTGGGAAAAGTAGATACCGCGGAAGATCAGCCGCGCCACGAGGAATATGACCTGCGCGTCGAACGGTTTGCCGTTGGCGACGAGCCAGCGCTGCGTGCTCGCGAACACACGCGGCCGGTAGCTGCGGCGCCAGGCTTCCCGCACCTCGGCCTCGGCCGT
>JANYLG010000098.1 GCA_025363775.1 Acidobacteriota bacterium
CCCGCCTCCCCGCCTCCCGCTTCCCCGCTTCCCCGCCTCTCCGCCTCTCCGCCTTCCCGCCTCTCCGCCTCTCGCCTTCGATATCAGATCCCGTTCACATTCTTCCCGGTCAACGCCGCTCGCACGCCCCGGTTCATCATCACCTCGGCCAGGTGCCGCGTCACGTCGTTCAGCACCCTGGTCTTCGGTTCGATCACGGCCCGGTTGTTCGATTCCATGACGGACCGAAGGTCGGCCAGCGCCGACTCGATGGCGGCCAGCTCACCGGGCGCGAGGTCGGTCGTGGCGGCAACCGCGAGGTCTGGGTTCCGCAACGACTTCTCGGTGGCGCGCAGCACCGTCTCGGCCTCGTTCCGCACCTCGATCAGGAGCCGCGTCTCGACGTCGGCCCCGGCGTGCTCGAACGACTCGAGGAGCATCCGTTCGACCTCCTCGTCGGTCAGGCCGTACGAGGGCTTCACCTCGATCGTCTGCTCGATCGCGGTCCGCAGCTCCCTGGCGCCCACGCTCAGGATGCCGTTCGCGTCGATCTGGAACCTGACCTGAATGCGCGGGAGGCCGGCGGGCATCGGCGGGATGCCCCGCAGCTTGAATCGCGCCAGCGACCGGTTGTCGCTCACCAGCTCGCGCTCCCCCTGCAGCACGTGAATATCCACCGCCGTCTGGTTGTCCACGAAGGTCGTGAACATCTCCGTGCCGCTCGCCGGGATCGTCGAGTTGCGCAGGATGATCTTCGACATCGCGCCGCCCATCGTCTCGATTCCGAGCGAGAGCGGGGTCACGTCGAGCAACAGCATGTCGCGGCTGCCGCTGACCATGATGTGCGCCTGGATGGCGGCGCCCAGGGCGACAACCTCGTCCGGATTCAGGCCGGTGTGAGGCGGCCGGCCGAACAACTCCTGCACGGATCGACGTACGAGCGGAATCCGGGTGGATCCTCCCACGAGGACGGCCTCGTCGATCTGGGCCGGCTCGAGGCCAGCGTCGGCCATCGCAAGCCGGCAGGGCTCGAGCGTGCGCTCGACGACCGGGCGGATGATGTGCTCGAACTCGTCGCGCGAGAGAGACCGGCGGAAGATGGGCGCGCCGGCGTCGATGCCACCGGGCTCCGTCACGCGGATCTCGGTGTCGGCCCGCTCCGAGAGGTCCCACTTCGCCTGGATCACCGCCTGCCTGATCGCCTGGAGCCGCGCCGGGCTCGCGTCGGCGGCGCTCATCCCCGCGCCCATCTCGCGGGTGACCAGCGCCACCATCAACTGGTCGATGTCGTCTCCGCCCAGATGCGTGTCGCCGTTGGTCGCCAGCACCTGGAAGACGCCGTCTTCCACGCGCAGGATGGAGATATCGAACGTGCCGCCGCCGAAGTCGTAGACGGCGATCGTGCCGGCCTTGCGCTGGTCGAGGCCATAGGCCAGCGACGCGGCCGTCGGCTCGTTGATGATCCGCAGCACCTCGAGGCCGGCAATCCTGCCGGCGTCGCGGGTGGCCGTGCGCTGGGCGTCATTGAAGTAGGCCGGCACGGTGATGACCGCGCGGTCCACCTCGAAGTCGAACTCGCCCTGCTCCTGGAAGTGCTCCTCGGCGCGCCGTTTCAGCTCGCGAAGGATGAACGCGGAAATCTCTGGCGGCGTGAACTCGCGGTCGCCGAGGCCGACACGGACAACGCCTCCGGCTTCGCCGCGGAGGCGGAACGGAAAGAGCCGCGCCTCGTCGCGAACGTCGTCGCTCCCTCGCCCCATGAACCGCTTGACCGAGTAGACGGTGCGCAGCGGTTCGGTGAGCAGGCGCCGCTGGGCCTCGCGACCGACGTAGACCACGTCGTTCGCGCCAAGCGAGACGATTGATGGCAAGAGACCGTCGCCGGACCCGTCGCGGATGACGAGCGGGCCGTTCTTGCCGACGTAGGCGACCAGGCTGTTGGTGGTGCCAAGATCGATGCCGACGACTTTGGACATGGGACGTCGTCTACGATTTGCCGCGTTCCCGGTTCACAGCGGCAATCAGGTTCGCGATGTAGCTCCGCTCCTGGATCAGGCCGCGGAGCGACTCGAGGGTGGCGCGACGGACGTCGGGGGGAGACTCCTCGTCCACCTGCCGGTCCCACCGCGAGAACAGCGCCTCGAGCTGCGCCTCCTGGCGCGCGGCCCGCTCTTCGACCGGGCGTCGGGCGGCGTCGAGCCGCGCCATCAGCTGGTCTGGCGTCGCGCCGGCCTCGCGGGCGGCGCGGATGTCATCGAGCTCCTCGTTGAGCGCGAACACTTCCTCGAGGACGCCGGCCGGCAGTTCCTTCGCGTCCTGGTGTCGCCCCACGCCCGGCAGCCCTTCGACCTTCAGCAGGTACTCCGCGCGGTCGAGCGGCTGCTCGAGGACGCGGAACGCGTCGTTGAGGTACGACGAACGCTCGAGGCTCGCGAGCCGCTCCGGCGTCGAGGCGTTATAGAAGTAGTCGGGATGGAACTGTCGGCTCAACGCCCGAAAGCGCTGCTCGAGATCGGCGAGGTCGATGGTCAGCTTCCGCGGAAGGCCGAAGAAGCTGAAGTAGTCGCCGTGGCGCGCCAGCGTGAGGATGCGGTCGCACTGGGGGCAGAAGTGTACTTGCGCGGGTGCGCCCGCGCCGCAGTGGCGGCACGATTGCAGGGTCAGGGTACGAGCTTCGCTTGACACGCCGTCTCCGTTACAGGG
This sequence comes from Acidobacteriota bacterium, assembly GCA_025363775.1. Classification (GTDB taxonomy): domain Bacteria; phylum Acidobacteriota; class Vicinamibacteria; order Vicinamibacterales; family Fen-181; genus FEN-299. The sequence continues at coordinate 2,683 of JANYLG010000098.1, forward strand.
TGAACGACGTGCCGCAGCCGCACGTGCCCTTGGCATTCGGGTTCTGGAAAATGAAGCCCTTGCTCATCAGGCTGGAGTCGTAGTCCAGGACGGTGTTGTTCAGGTAGATCAGGCTCTTCTTGTCCACGAACACCTTGGTGTTTTCGGGGCCTTCGATGATTTCGTCACCCGTGCGCGCCTGCGTTTCCCACGCAAAGGTGTAGGTGAGGCCGGAACAGCCTCCGCCCTTCACGCCCACCCGCAAGCCGCCCTCGGCCAGCCCCCGCTTGGCCATCAACATCCGAATCCGCTTTGCCGCCACGTCGGTCACCTGGATGGCCACACTGTCCCCCTCGCAAGATTCGCAAGTTTTCACTGTCCGTCCTGCTGCTTACGCTTGTAGTCCGCAATGGCGGCTTTGATTGCGTCCTCGGCCAGCACCGAGCAGTGGATCTTGACGGGCGGCAGGCTCAACTCCTGCACGATATCGACGTTCTTGATCTCGAGCGCCTGCTCCAGCGTCTTGCCCTTTAACCACTCGGTCGCGAGGCTCGAGCTGGCAATCGCCGATCCGCACCCGAACGTCTTGAACTTCGCATCGTCGATGACGCCGGTTTCAGGGTTCACCCTGACCTGCAGCTTCATCACGTCGCCGCACTCCGGCGCCCCGACCAGCCCGGTCCCGACCGCCGTATCATCTTTCGCCAACGACCCGACATTGCGCGGGTTGTTGTAGTGATCGATCACCTTCTCGGAATACGACATGGCCCCCTCCGGGGGAATGCAACTTCAACCCCTCATTTTCACTTCTTCATGTTCTTTCGCCAACTCGTAGAGCGGCGACATCTCGCGCAACCGCTTCACGACCGCCGACACCTTCTCGACCACGAAATCCACTTCTTCTTCCGTGTTGAAACGGCCGAGGCCGAACCGGATAGAGGAGTGCGCCAGCTCGTCGCCCGTGCCCAGCGCCTTCAGCACGTACGACGGCTCGAGGGTGGCCGATGTGCAGGCCGACCCGGACGACACCGCGATGTCGCTGATGCCCATCAACAGCGACTCGCCCTCGACGTACGCAAAGCTGATGTTCAGGTTGCCCGGCAGCCGGTGCTCGACCGAGCCGTTGATGTAGATCTCGTCCAGTTCCCGGCGAAGGCCCTCGCTCAGGCGATTGCGCAGGCCGGTCACCCGCGCCGACTCCGTCGCAAGCTCCTCGCGAGAGATCGCCGCCGCCTTGCCGAAGCCGACGATCCCCGGCACGTTCAACGTGCCCGACCGCATCCCGCGCTCGTGGCCGCCGCCGTCGATGATCGGCGTCAGCAGCACCCGCGGATTGCGCCGCCTCACGTAGAGCGCGCCAACGCCCTTCGGGCCGTACATCTTGTGGGCGGAGAGCGAGGCCATGTCCACGCTGGACGCATTCACGTCGAACGGCACCTTGCCGGCCGCCTGCACCGCGTCCGTGTGGAACAACACGCCCCGCTCGCGGGCTATTTTTCCAATCTCCGCGATCGGCTGCAGGACGCCCACCTCGTTGTTCGCCGCCATGATGCTGATCAGGATCGTGCGGTCGGTGATGGCCGCGCGCAGCCGATCCAGATCCACGAGGCCGTCCCGCTTCACCGGCAGGTACGTCACGTCGAAGCCCTCCTTCTCGAGGTGCTTGCACGTGTCGATGACCGCCTTGTGCTCGGTGACGACGGTGATCAGGTGGTTTCCCTTCTCGCGATACATGTGGGCCGCGCCCTTGATCGCGAGATTGTCCGACTCGGTCGCCCCGCTCGTGAACACGATCTCTTTTGCGGTCGCGCCAATCAACTCGGCCACCTGCTTGCGCGCCACGTCGACGGCTTCTTCCGCCTGCCATCCGTAGGAGTGGTTCCGACTCGCCGCGTTCCCGAAGCGATCGGTGAAATACGGCAGCATCAGTTCGAGCACGCGCGGATCGACCGGCGTGGTGGCGTGGTTGTCCATGTAGATCGGAAATCTCAGCATGACTTCACCTACCCGGCGTGGGTCTGGCCGACCTCGTGAGCGGCCGGTGCCTCGGCAACGGCCAGGGTACTCTCGGACGCCATTTCGGAGACGCTGCACGTCGAAAGCGCCGTGATGATGCGCTCGCGGATCTTCCACAGCGGGTCGCGCACGTTGCACGTGGCGAACTGCCCGCAGCGCTCGTTGTGGGCCGAGCAGGCGGTGACCGTCAGCGGGCCGTCAATCGCCTGGATGACGTCGGCGACCGAGATGGTCTCCGATCCGCGCGCCAACTGGTAGCCGCCCCGAGCCCCCTGCTGGGACGAAAGCAGGCCCCGGCGCGCCAGTCGCTGTAGCACTTTCGCCATCAACTCGACGGGAATCGAGAATTGCTCCGCGATTTCGCGGGCGCTCGATGACCCCTGCCCGTTACGCAGAGTGAGGTGTTTCATCGCGATCAACGCGTAGTCGGCCTTCTTGGACAACCTGAGCATAGGCTCTACCTTATATACGACCTCTAGAGTCGTATTTTACAAGGCTTAGGCGGGAAGATCAAGGGACGCCTCAGTAGCGCGCCATCGTGGGGTCGACATGGTCGGTCCAGGCGGCAATGCCCCCCTTGAGATTGCGGGCGCGGAAGCCGGCCCCGCGGAGGAACTCGACCGCGCGAACGCTGCTGATGCCGTGATGGCAGTAGACGACAAGGTCGCGGGTGGCGTCGAGGTCGCCGATGGTCGCGGGAAGATCGCCCAGCGGAATCAGGACGGCGCCGGGAAGCCGGTTGATCTGGAACTCCATGGGCTCGCGAACATCGAGCAGGATCGGCGGCTGTCGACCCTCGAGCACCTGCTTCAACTCCTCGGCCGAGATGTCGAAGTCTCCCTCTGCGGCCGGTTCGACGGATGGCCTCATTCCGCAGAACTGCTCGTAGTCCTGCAGCTCGTGAATCGTGGGGTGGTCGCCGCACGCCGGGCATTCCGGATCTCGGCGAAGCCGCACTTCGCGGAACCGCATGCGTAGCGCGTCGAGAATGAGCAGGCGGCCGACAAGCGACTCGCCAGCCTTGACGATCAGCTTGAGCGCCTCGGTTGCCTGAACAGTGCCGATGATGCCCGGGAGCACCCCGAGCACGCCACCTTCCGCGCAGCTGGGAACGAGACCTGGCGGCGGCGGCTCGGGATACAGGCAGCGATAGCAGGGGCCGTTCTCTGCGGCGAAAATCGACGCCTGTCCTTCGAAGCGGAAGATGCTCCCGTAGACGTACGGCCGGCGGGTCAGCACGCAGGCGTCGTTGACGAGGTAGCGTGTCGGGAAGTTGTCCGTGCCATCGACTACCAGGTCGTAGCGCGAGAGCAGGTCGAGCGCATTCGCCGACGACAGGACGACCTGGTGCTCCTCGACGCGCACCCCGGGGTTGATCGCCTTCAGCCGCTCGCCTGCCGACACGACCTTCGGCCGGCCGACGTCGCAGGTCATGTGCAGGAGCTGGCGCTGCAGGTTGCTGTAGTCCACGACGTCGTTGTCCACGATGCCGATGGTGCCCACGCCCGCCGCGGCGAGGTACATCGACACCGGCGACCCCAGTCCTCCTGCGCCCACGCACAGCACGCGCGCCGCCTTCAGCGCCCGCTGCCCTCCCAGGCCGACCTCGGGCAACAGCAGGTGACGGCTGTAGCGGCGCACTTCGTCGACCGAGAGACTCACGTCCGCCGGGTTGCTGGCTGCTGCCATGGGAAGAATCTTAGCCTACTGTGTCACGTCTTGTTTCTCGACATTCTTCAGGCACCAGGATGACGAGGTCAGGACCTGCGTCTTGTCGAAAGGCAAAACCTGGCCGGCCGGTCTACGACCGCTGGCAGTAGTTCGCTTTTCGGCCAATACTGCGCCGGGACATTGTCGGCGCGATCCGCAGTCGCGTGCCCCGCAGAGATCATTTTGTCAGGAGTTGGCTGATGTTTCGTGCGTCGTTCGCCTTTGTTTTTCTCGTGTGCGCGCTCCTCGTGTCCGCTCCTGGTGCGCGCGCGGCGGATCGGGGAATCAACGGAGTGGTTCGCGACGGCAGCGGCGGCGTGGTCGTCGGGGCCGCCATCTCGCTGCTCACGGCGGAGCAGGCGATTGTCGCGGTGACAAAGACCAACGAGTCCGGCCGATTCGACTTCGCATCGGTCCGGCCAGGCCGCTACTTGCTCATTGTCGTGGCGCCCGGTTTCGCGGAGACGCGCCTGGCGGTGGCACCCGGCGACGGGGGCACCGAAGGCGTGTCAGTGACGATCTCACCGGAGGGCGTGCGCGCGACGGTCAGCGTGACGGCGACGCGAGGCGTCGTACAGGACACGGCGGCCATCGCGCAGGCGGTGACGGTGATCGACGCGGCCGAGATCGAGAAACACACCAAGGAAATCGTGGCGCAGGCCGTGGCGGAGCAGACTGGTGTTCACCTGCTGCGGACGAGCCCCACCATGGCCGGCATCTACGTTCGCGGGCTCACGGGCAACAAGGTGAACGTGTTCGTGGACGGCGTCCGCTACTCTACGGCATCGGCCCGTGGCGGCGTCAACACGTTTCTCGACCTGATCGAACCCACCAGCCTGCAGGCCGTCGAGGTGCTGCGCGGACCCAACTCCGCGCAGTACGGCAGCGACGCGATTGGCGGCAGCGTGCAGTTCCTCTCCCAGGTGCCGTCGTTCGCGGGCGGCGGCGACCGGGCCTTGCACGGGTTGTTCTCGGCCAGGGGGGGAACGGCCGACAGCAACGCCGGCGCCAACCTCGCAGCCGGCTATCGGGCCGGCCGGTTCGGCCTCTTCGCAAACGTCGCGGCACGCCGCATCAACGACCTGCGTCCCGGCAAAGGCATAGACTCACACGCCGCTGTGACCCGCTTCCTCGGCCTCTCGTCTGACCGCCTGATGCCCGGGCACCTGCCCGACACCGACTTCACACAGTACGGCGGGATGCTCCGCATCAACTGGGCGCCGACGGCCAACCAACAAGTGATGCTCTATTACAGCCGCTCGCAGCAAGACGATGGGAAGCGGTACGACCAGTTGCTGGGGGGCGACGGCAACCTGATCGCCGACCTCCGGAACCTGATGCTCGATTTCTTCTACGCCAAGTATCAGCGGGTGGGCCTGGGCTGGTTCGACCAGTTCACGGCGACCTACTCGTACAACTCGCAGCGGGAGGAGCGGGTGAACCAGGGCGGAAACGGCAACACGAAGGCGTCGATCACCCATGAATTCGAGCGGACCAACGTGAACGGCTTCCAGGCGCAGGTGACCAAGCGGATCGGAAACCGCCAGGACCTGCTGATCGGCGGCGAGTTCTATCCCGAACGCATCCACGCGCCGTCTTACTCGTACAACCCGGTCAACGGGGCTCTCGCGGTGAGACGCGGCCGGGTGCCGGACAACGCCGGCTACCGCAGCGGCGCGGGCTTCGTCCAGGATGTTCTCGAGGCGATCCCCGGCCGCCTGCAGGTGATGCTGAGCGCGCGCTACAGCGGTGCATCATACGACTCGCTCGCCTCAGACAGCCCGCTGGTGAACGGCAAGCGGCTCTGGCCGGACGATTCGCAGACCGTGTCGAATGGCACGTTCCGGGCCGGCGTGGTCGTGAGGCCGGGCGTCGAGGGCCTGAGTTTCACTGGGAACATCAGTCGCGGATTCCGCGCGCCGCACATCACGGACCTCGGCACCGTGGGGCTGACCGGGTCGGGCTTCCAGGTGTCTGCGTCGGGCGTGGCCGGCATGAACGCCACGGTGGGATCGACGGCCGGTGCGAACGCGGTCTCGACGGCCCAGCCCGTCGATCCGGTGCAGCCGGAAACGAGCCTTTCTTATGAAGGCGGCATCCATTACCGCGCCAAGTCGTTCAGCACCGACTTCTTCGCGTTCATCAACGACGTCTACGACAACGTCGCCTACCAGGCATTGATCCTGCCGCCGGGAGCCGCGGGCAAGACGCTGGGCGACCAGGCGATCACCTCACAGAACGCGAACGGCGTCGTCTACGTCGCCGCCAGCTCGTCACCGGTACTCGTGCGGACCAACTTCGGCGACGCGCGCATCTACGGCTTCGAGCACACGTCGGAATGGAAGGCGTCGCGCGCGTGGTCGCTGCACACCGTGTTCACGTACCTGCACGCCGCGGACAAGACGACCGCGGCGCCGCCGAACATCGAAGGCGGCACGCCGGCGCCGGATGGATACGTGAAGGTGCGCTACCTGGCGCCGTCGGGCCGGTGGTGGGCGGAACCCTACCTGCACATCGCGGCGCGCCAGGATCGGCTCTCGACGCTGGACCTCGAAGATCGACGCACGGGCGCGACCCGGACGCGGACCAACATCAAGAACTTCTTCTACTACGGCGCTACGGCCAGGGGCTGGGTGACGTCGGGCGCGGATGGGATCGCGGGCAACGCGGACGACATCCTGATGGCCACGGGCGAGACGCTGGCGCAAGTGCAGAGCCGGGTGCTGGGAACGTTCGACTCCGCGCCGCTCGTCACCGAGGTGCCCGGGTACGTCACCGTCGGCTTCAGGGGCGGAATCAGGATCGGCACCCGCCACGAGCTGACGATTGATTTCGAGAATGTCGGCGACGTGAACTACCGCGGCATCGCCTGGGGCATCGACGCCCCCGGGCGGAATCTGTCGGTAGGCTGGAGAACGAGGTTCTGACTGCCAACTGACCACTGCTCCTACCGTTGCACGATCCCCAATAGATCCGCCGGCGTGACCGCCAGTTCGTCGGCGCCAGCCCGCAGCAGTTCTTCCCGCGCCGACGGTCCCCAGAGCACGCCAATCGTCTGCATCCCCGCTGCCCGGCCGGCCGCCATGTCGTGGATGCTGTCACCGACGTAGACCGTGCGCCCGACCGTCAGCCCACCCTTGGACGCCGCGAGCAGCAGCGGCTCTGGATCTGGCTTGTGACGCTCGGTGTCGTCGTGGAACACCTGCACCGAGAGGAACTCGCCCAGGCCGTAATGCTCGTAGCACTCCCGAGCGGCCCACTCCACCTTGCTCGTCACCACGCCCAGCGTGAGCCCGCGATCGCGCAAGCCGGCCAGCGCCTCGCGCATCCCGTCGTACGGCCGGATCAGGCGGTCCATGTTCACGCGCTGGAACGACCGGTAGGTGTGTAGCATCGTCCGCGACATCGCCGCCGGGTCGTCCACCCCGGCCGCCGCCGCGAAATCGAATAGGATGTCGTCGAGGGAGCGGCCCAGGTTCGCGATGATGACGCGACGGCCCGGGTCGTACCCGGGCAGGTGCGCCGCCACCGTATGCTCGTAGCAGGCGAAGATGAGCGGGATCGTATCGACCAGCGTGCCATCGAGATCGAAGAGAACGGCGTCAACCGAGGTCAGCATCGGGGTAGCATATACCGCACACAGCAGTGCGGTTCATGGCCGCGCCGGAGGACCATGTGAAGATCCTGCCTTTCGAGATGGAACGGATGCAGTCCACCTGGGAGAACCAGGTCGAGATCAACCTGTCGGAAAGCGGCGTGCACCCGCTCACGCTGGGGGAGCTGGTGGACGAACAGGACGACCGCGACAGCCTGCTCCAGGTCGGGCTCGGCTACCCGCAGACCAACGGGACGATCCCGCTGCGGTCCGCGATCGCCGCGATGTACCCCGGCGCCACGCCAGACCACGTCCAGGTGACCAACGGCGGGTCGGAGGCGAATTTCTGTTCCACCTGGAGCCTGCTCGAGCCGGGCGACGAGGTGGTGATGATGGCGCCGAACTACATGCAGACGTGGGGCCTCGCGCGCGCATTTGCCGGCACGGTGCTCGAGTGGCCTCTGCGCGAACGCGACGGCCGCTGGCGGCCGGACGTCGATCGGCTCCGATCGCTGCTCACGCCCCGCACGAGACTGCTGCTCCTGTGCAATCCCAACAACCCGACGGGCGCGTGCTTGGACGGCGCGACACTCGACGCCATCTGCCACGAAGCGGGGCGATACGGCACATGGGTGCTGTCGGACGAGATCTACCGCGGCGCCGAGCTCGATGGCCACGAGACACCGTCGATCTGGGGTCGCTATGATCGCGCAATTGTCACCAGCGGACTGTCGAAGGCGTATGGGCTGCCTGGCCTGCGCATCGGCTGGGTGGTCGGGCCGCCGTCGTTCGTGGCGAACACGTGGGCCTGCCACGACTACACGAGCATCGCTCCTGGCGCGGTCAACGACCGCCTGGCCGTGCTGGCGCTGTTACCCTCGCGCCGCGCACGCCTCCTGGAGCGCACCCGGGGCATCCTGAACGCCAACCTGCCCGCGCTGGCCACCTGGCTGTCACAGCGCTCGAGACTCTTCTCGTTCGCGCCCCCTGAAGCCGGCGCCATTGTCTACGCGCGCTACCACAGACCGGTCAACTCGACGACCCTGACGACGCGACTGCGCGAGGAGAAGGGTGTGTTGATGGTGCCGGGGGATCACTTCGGGATGGATGGATACCTGAGGATTGGCTTTGGCGGCCCCGCGCACGAGTTGTTCGAAGGCCTCTCCCGACTCGAGAGTATCCTCCAGGTCGGAACTGACGCTGACGGGTCGGAACTCACGCTCAGGGGTCTGAGCTCACGCTGAAGGGTCGGGTCTTGCGCTGACTGGTCGGAAGGCGGCCGGTCTGGAGCCTGATATGTTCTCTCCAGATCTCGTCCTGGTCGGTTTTGGCAACGTGGGGCGACGGTTCGTCCGCCTGCTGGAGGAACGCGCTTCCGAGCTCCGCGACGCTCACCTGGCCGACTGGCGCGTGGTTGGCATCGCGACGGCGCGGCATGGCAGCGCCCGGGACCTGCGCGGCCTGGACGTCGCGCGCTCGCTGGACCTCGTTGAACGAGGCCAGTCGCTCGAGGCCATCGACGCGCCGGAATGGGCCGGAAGAAAGCGCGGCGCGCCAGTCCCGTCAGGTGTCCAGCTGATCGAACAGGTGTCAGAGGCCGCGCGAGAGGCCGGAAGCACTCGCCCGATCGTCGTCGTTGAGACCACGGTGCTGAACATCGCGGGCGGCCAGCCGGGCGTCGATCACGTGCGGGCCGCGCTGCGGGCCGGCGCGCACGTCGTCACGGCCAACAAGGGTCCTGTGGCATGTGCCTACGCCGAACTGGACGCGCTTGCCAGGTCGGTTGGCCGCGGCTTCCTGTTCGAGGGCGCGGTGATGGACGGCATCCCGATCTTCAACATGGTCCGCCAGACGCTGCCGGCGGTGACGATCAACGGGTTCAGCGGCGTGGTCAACAGCACGACGAACTTCATCATCACCGCGATGGAGAACGGCCGCGAGTTCGCGGCGTCGCTGGCCGAGATGCAGGCGGCGGGCATCGCGGAGGCCGACGCGTCGCTCGACGTGGACGGATGGGACGCCGCGGCCAAGGCGTCAGCGCTGGCAAACGTGCTGATGGGCGCGAGGATGACGCCGCAGCAGGTGGAGCGGACGGGCATCGGCCACCTCACAGGCGCACACGTCAGGGCTGCCGTGAACCTGGGCCGCCGGATGAAGCTGGTTGCGCGGGGTGAACGGCGCGAAGGCCGTGTCGTCGTGCGGGTGGGCGTCGAGGAACTTCCTGCCGACCACCTGTTCGCAACGCTGGGCGGTCAGCAAAACGCGCTGCTGCTCGAGACCGACCTGCTCGGCGAGTTCGCCGTCGTGCAGCTGGGCGGGGGGCTGACCCAGACGGCGTACGCCCTCGTGACAGACCTGGTCGCGGTTGCACGCGATTACAGAAACCCGGCACAACCGTGATTGCCATCGCGTCACCTCCCGCACACCCTGGTCGAGCCCGAACCACAGAGGCTCGGCCGGAGTGGCTCGTTCGTCTGGAACTCCGCGCCACGGCTGCTCGATCCATTGTACGATGCTGACAGATATGGAAACCTCCGACATCAGGCGACGACTGCGTCAGGCGCTCGAGCAGGCCCGGACGGCGACGACGGAACGGCGGACGCGGGCGGACTTGGCGGCGACGGCGTACGCCGCGTTCCTGCGGGACGTGGCGACGCCGGTCTTCCGCACGGTCGCCAACGTGGCCAAGGCCGACGGGCAAGGCTTCACGGTGTTCACGCCGGCCGACGGCGTGCGCCTTGTCTCGGAACGTCACGGCGAGGACTACCTCGAGGTCTGGCTCGACACGTCGCTCGATCCACCGAAGATCGCCACGCGCGCCAACCGCTCGCGCGGTCGGAACGTCACGACGAGCGAGGGGTTGCTGCGGCCGGAGGCGCCGATCGACGGCGTGACGGACGAAGACGTCCTCGACTTCCTCCTGTCGCAGATAGGGATGCTGGTGGAACGATAGCTCCTGAATCTTGTCAGGCCAGGCGCTCGACAAACGAGGTGTCTATGCCTTCGCGGCGCAGCACCGCCAGGAAGGCCTGGCGTTCAAACGCCTTCCGGTAGGCGTCCTTCACGTCCACGATACCGCGCTGGACGAAGCCGGCCAGGGCGTCGTTGAGCGGGACCATGCCGTGCTTCCGCCCGCTGTCGAGCGCGAGCGGCAGTTGACTGATTCGTCCTTCCGCGATGAGGCTGGCGATCGCCGACGTGTTGAGCAGCACCTCGCGCGCGGCCACTCGCCCGCCGCCCGTCTTTGGCAGCAGGACCTGCGACACCACGCCACGGAGCCCCTCGGCCAGCATCCGCTGTACGTGGTCGCGCCGCTCGGGTGGGAACCGATCCAGGATGCGCCCGATTGCCGTCGTCGTGGTGTGCGCGGAGACCGCGCCAATCACGAGGTGGCCCGACTCCATCGCCTGGAGTGCAAGGGCCACCACCTTGGGAGACCGCAGGTCTTCGATGACCAGCACGTCCGGGTTCTCGCGGAGCGCAGCGCGCACCACGGCGGCAAGTTCCTCGTCGCTGCCCCTCACCTCGCGCTGGCTGATCAGGCAGCCGCGGCTCTCGTGCGCGCACATGATCTGGCTTTCGATCGTGACCACGTAGTCGTTGCGGGCACGGTTGATGAGATCGACGAACGCCGAGATGAGCGTGGACTTCCCGCTCGAGCGCGGCCCGGCCACCAGGACGAGGCCTTCACGTTCGGCGCAGAGCGCCTGGATCTCGCGCGACAGCCCAAGCTGGTCCACCGAGGCGGGCCGCGTCGAGATTATGCGGAAGATCCCGCCAGGGCCCCGGTGGTCGCGGAAGCTCTGGCAGCGGAACCGCCCCACCTCCGGCACGTCGGACATCCATTCCGTACCCTCGCCGTTCCTCAGCGCCTCGCGATTTCTCTCAGGCGCGAGGTCGAGGAGCAGGGACTCCACCTCCGGCGCGGCCAACAGCGGTTCGCCATCGAGGGCGGCAATTTCGCCGTCCACCCGGATCGACGGCCGCCCGCTCGACATCAGGTAGAGCGTGTTTGCGCCGCGCGCAGCCGCCAGCCTCAACAGCCGGTCCAGCCCGGCAATGCGGGGCGGCGGCGTCGGGCGGGCCGGCGCCTCGGGCCGGATGGGATTGCGGGCGAGCGGAAGCACGACGGCCTGGCTCGATTCGTTCTGTGTCTGGTCGGAGTATTCAGTCATGAGGTGAGGTGCAGAAGGAGCAATGGGAGCGACGAGCGTCGGACGATCGGGGGGCGGCGGCGCGACCACAGCGGGCGATGCGGCGATCGGGGGCGGTGCGGCCACAGCGGGCGGTGGGACCATCGGGGGCGGCGCGACCACCGCGAGCGGCGCGACCACAGCGGGCGATGCGGCGATCGGGGGCGGTGCGGCCACCGCGGGGACGTCAATCGCCTCAGGCTGACCGTCGGGAAGATCGAACGAGTCCGCCAGGTCGAGGGGCACTTCCAGTTCCATCGATGGCGCGGCAGCGACAGCCAGCGGTTCGGTTGACGAGGTGGCCGTCGGTTCAGCACCTGGCCTGGCAGGAAGCTCGAGCGGAACATCAACGTGCATCCCGCGATGACGACGGATTTCAATCCAGATGTCGTCGCCGCCACGGGCCGCCACAACCGTGAATCGCTCCCCGTCGACTGCACTCGACGTGGGCAACTCGTGCTCGACCGCTCCCAGCTCATCGAGCGCGCGTCGGCTGGCGGCTGGCAGCAACTGCCCGAGCATTCCCGCCACGGCTTCGAGCGTGAGCGGGCGGGCCGACAGTTCCACCGGTCCTGCCGGCGCCACCACGTAGGGTTGTTCCCCGACGTGCATGACCAGCGCGTCGCCATCCGCCCGGACGATGGCCGTCAACAGCGAGTTGACCAAGTGAGTGGCTCTCCTTGCGCCACGGCCGCTGGCCGCGCCACCGGGCACGGCCTCTCTCACTCAGTGTCGGTCAGATGGGTTGGCGCCTTTAGCTTCCGTGCCCGGGCGACCATGGAAGCGTCGGTCTGGAACCGCCGCGATCTCAGCCCTGGAAGATGTCTGGTCGCACTTCGTAGATGCGGACCAGTTCCACGAGTTTGTAGCCGCGGGTCTGGTACGGCGGGACGACCCGTTCAGTCCGGAGGTACTGCACCATCCCGCCATCGACGTAGTCGGCCTGGCCGATGCCCTCGAGATCCGCCAGCCTCGATTCCAGACCGGAAAGCGTCAGCATCCGTGTCTCGACCAGCCGAGCGCGCGGGAGGATGCCGAGCCAGCGCCTGGCGACGGGCCTGGGCTCGGTTGCAAACACGACGTAGAGTTCATTGGCCAGCAGGTTGTAGCCCTCGCCCGATCGGCTGGCTGGGGCGTCCTCGACCCGGAGGTAGACAACTTCGTCGATCTGCTGCAGCGCCGCAATCAGCCTGATCGTGAAGTCGCCGTCGCCCGACCACGCCGCCTGGTCAACCTGCACGTCGGCGCCCCAGGACGAGGGCGGCGATCTCAGATGGACGATCGACGAACACCTCGTCGCCGTGGAGGTACTGGCAATCGAAGCCCGCGAAGCCGAACCCGTAGCGGACCATGCACGCCCGGGTGCCGGCGGCCTGGGCGGCAAGGAGATCGACCGTGGAATCGCCCACCATCAGGGTGTGGGCGGGGTCGGCGCCCTCTTCGGCGATCAGGTGCAACAGGCCGTCGGGACTTGGCTTGCGGCAGAATGGGCCGTCGCCGCCGATCACGCCCCGAAAGAACTTGTCGAGGTCGAGCAGCGACAGAACCTTTCGCGCGGCCTCGGTGGGCTTGTTGGTCAAGACCGCAAGCGCCGCCACCTCGTCGAGCGCGTGGAGCATCTGGGGAATCCCGGGGTAAGGCCTCGTCTCGCCGGGCAGGAGGCTATCGTAGATCTCGAGGAATCGCGGCAACGCCTCACCCGGATCGCCGGGCACACCGGCCGCGTCGAACGCCCGGGAGAGGAGCAGATTCGCTCCCTCGCCCACCATCCTGGACACCTCGACGGCCGCGAGCACACGCCCGCCGCGCTCAACGACAAGCTGGTTGACGGCGACAACGAGGTCGCCGATCGAGTCGATCAGGGTACCATCGAGATCGAAGACGACGAACATCACGCCTCCCGTCATTCGCCCACGTAGGTGGCGAACGAGGTGGGCGTCTCAAAGACGCGAACCTTCACGACGTTGAAGCCCTGTTCCTTCGCGCAGGTGAAAATGAGCTTCGCAATCAGTTCCACGGTGGGGTTGGAGTCCACCAGGTAGACCGGCTCGCCAAGCGCCTGGAGCGGCGGCACCAGTGGATCGTCGCGTCGCAGGACCATCTTGTGATCGAGTTCGCGGTCGATCCAGCCCTTGACCCCCCGCTTGATGTCGCTGAAGTCGCAGACCATGTTGCGGGTGTCGAGCATGTCGGTGCGGATCTCGATCTCGGCCAGCGCATTGTGCCCGTGGGGATGCTTGCAGATGCCGCCGTAGTCGAGCAGGCGGTGGCCGTAACAGAACTCGATGCGCTTAGTGACTGAGTACATGCTGCGATTGTACAGTAGGCTTTGATGCGCAACATCTTCGACGTCGGGGAACGGAAATCGTAGAAAGGAGGCGCCAGTGGCGGATATCGCGGTGCTCCTCTCCGGAGGACTCGACAGCGCGGTGCTGGTTGCGCACGCTGCCAGGTCCGGAACCGTGCAACCGGTGTACGTGAGCGCCGGCCTCTCGTGGGAGACGGAAGAGGCCGCACTCGTGGTCCGACTGCTCGAAGGCCGTCCTTTCGCGTCCCGCGTGCTGCCGTTGATTCGCCTGTCGCTGAACGTCACGGACATCTATCCGGACACGCACTGGGCCCGCCGCGGCGCCCCGCCGGCATACGACACGCCGGACGAAGACGTCTACCTTCCCGGGCGAAACGTGCTGCTGCTCTCCAAGGCCGGTGTGCTCTGCGCACTCCACCACATCCCGCGCCTGGTGATCGGCCCCCTGGCCGGCAACCCGTTCCCGGATGCCACGCCGGAGTTCTTCGCGTCGATGGCGCGGACGCTCTCGATGGGCCTCGCGCACGAATTGCGGATCGAGGCGCCGTTTTCGGGGATGCACAAGGAGGACGTGATCAGGCTGGGCGCGTCGCTTGGCGTCCCCTTCGAGCTGACGCTCTCGTGCATGAACCCGTCGGGCGGACGACACTGCGGGCTCTGCAGCAAGTGCCGCGAACGGCGTGACGGGTTCGAGGCTGCGGGAGTGGCCGATCCGACGGAGTACCTGGCGGCGTCGCCGCGGGGGTAGGGGTGACGCCGGCATCGCCCTGCACTGTCCTTTTGTTCGAGTTGGACGGGAAGCGGGCCGCAAAGGTTCAAGAGAGTAGCAGCGGGCGCATTGCACCAGACATGCCGAACGACGACAATAGGCGCCATGGTGGCACTGCTCATCGCCGGCGCGATCGTCGTGGCCATTCTCGGCCTGCTGGTCTTCGTCGTGCTCCGGAAAGGACGGCCTTTCGGGACGGGAGACGTGTTCCGCGCAAGCCGCCTGAGTCGCGGGAATCGCGTTTTTCCGACCCAGGTGCGCGTCACGCCGACCTTTGTCGCCCACTACACGCCCCAGTGGATCGGTCGGCTCGAACACACCATCCATATCGCCCACGTGGCGTCGGTGCGGATCGACACGAAGCTCCTCTTCTCGGACGTCTTCATCGAGACCAGCGGGGGCGTCAGCCCGATCAGCTGCTATGGCCATCACAAGCGGGATGCGATGCGGATCAAGGATCTGATCGATCGGTATCAGACCGAGTACTTCAGGTCGCCGCTGTCGGCTGCGCCGGCCTCGCCCGTCCCGGCTCGACGGGAGTGAGAGGCCTCGAACGCAGCGTCCTTCGGCCTGTTGAGGTGACCGGGCCAGGCCGATAGACAAAGAGCCGGGCTGGTCCGGCCATCCAGGCTGGACGTGGGCGAAGAGCTGACGCTCCCATTGCGGCAAGCCACCGATCCCTCCCCGCGCGTCGAGTCCGGCGGCAGGGATCTGCAGGCTCGATTCCAAACGCTGGTGCAGTCACCGCTGCGCGCCGGCATCCTCCGCTATCTCTTCTCGCAGCCAACCGCAGGGTTCGACGTCGAGTCGCTGATGCGCGTGTTCGGCCGGATGCGCCTCGACGTGGACAATTGCGTCGGAGAGCTGGTGGCGTTCGGGGTGGTGCGGCGCCTGCCCGGCACACCCACGCTCTACGCGGCAAGCCGGCCGGAGAGCGGCGGGGTCGCCGGGATGCTCGACGACTTCCTCGAGCGACGGGCGACGGTGAGCCCCGAGGACCAGTCTTTGTCCGTGCAGCGGTTCCGCGAGATGATCGGCCGCGACGAGAAGATGCTGGTCGTCTTCGAGTGGATCCGGACGGCCGCCAAGTCGGACATCGCCGTGCTCGTCCTCGGGCCGACAGGGTCCGGCAAGGAAGTCGTGGCGCGGATG
The DNA here is from genome assembly GCA_025363775.1 of Acidobacteriota bacterium. GTDB lineage: Bacteria > Acidobacteriota > Vicinamibacteria > Vicinamibacterales > Fen-181 > FEN-299. Next base: position 18,405 of record JANYLG010000098.1, read on the forward strand.
ATCCACGAGCTGAGCCGGCGGGGCAGCGGACGGTTCCAGGCCGTCAACTGCGCCGCGCTGCCGGACACGCTGTTCGAGTCGGAGATCTTCGGTCACGAGAAGGGCGCGTACACGGGCGCGCACGATCGCAAGCCGGGGCGCCTCGAGCTGGCCAACCACGGGACGCTGTTCCTCGACGAGATCGGCGACTTGTCGATTGTCGCGCAGGCGAAGCTCCTGCGCGTGCTGGAAGAGCGGCGGTTCGAGCGCCTGGGCGGGAACCGAACGATCGAGGTGGACTTCCGGCTGATCTCCGCCACCAACCGGCCGCTCGAGCAGTTCGTCCGCGAGACGCGGTTCCGTGAAGACCTGTACTATCGCGTCAACGCCTTCTCGATTCGCCTCCCCTCGCTCCGCGAGCGCCAGGTGGACATCCCGGTGCTCGCGCAACGGTTCCTCGCCCGCTACTGCGCCGCAAACGGCCTGCCGATCGACAGCAAGGTCTTCTCGCGCGAGGCGCTGGAGCAACTGACCAGCTACGCGTGGCCAGGCAACATTCGCGAACTGGAGAGCACAGTGTCGCGCGCGGCCCTGTCCGCGCCCGGTCGAACGATCCGCGGCACCGACGTCGACTTCCTGCACGCGAACGCCGCGCCCGGGGAAGCAACCGGTGAGCGCCTTCAGTCGCTCCGCGAAACCGAACGCGCCCAGATCATCCGGGTGCTCGACGCCGTCGGCTGGAACAAGAAGGAAGCAGCGGAGGTGCTCGAGATCAGTCGAGGGACGTTGTACCGGAAGATCACAGAGTATGGCCTTGCACCGACCCGCGCCGGAATGTACCAAAACAGACCATCGGCGCCCCCAGACCAGAAGATACGCTGAATTTGAAAAGGAAAATACCGCAACTGCGCCAGCGCTAAAATAGAACACTTCAAGAACATCCCTAAAGCACTGTCTTTTCAACCCCTTAGCCTTACCGTTCCGTCCTTCCTGTTACATAATGAAACACATCAGCTGGTTCTCACCCGCCACACAGATTCTGATGTGTTCCATTAAACATCTGAAATAAAAAGAGTTATCTCGTTTTTGCGACCGTCGCGCTGTAACGGCAGTGCTTTTGCGATCGTGCCGTGCAGTGAGTCGTCCACAGATCTCGTTCACCGTCCGCCTGCGCGCCACCCTCGAGTACGCGCTGAAGCCCCTTCGAGGGCTCGCCCGCTCCCGCACGGCCGGAACCTGGATTGCGCGGTGGCACCATCGAGTCCCGGATGTGATCTACCCGATCGCCCTCCTGGCAACAATCGTCGGCTCCCTGCTGGCGGCGAACGGCCGGGCGACCGACGCCGGGGGGCTGTGGCTGTTTGCCGGTGTCGCCTGGTGGGAAGGCCATCGCCGGGGCCGCGGGTGTGCCGAGGCGGCGATACGGGAGCATCGACTGTCCGGGCTGCACATGGCGACGATCGAGGCACTTGCCTTGGCGATCGACGCAAAGGACCAGACGTCAGGCAGTCATATCCGCCGCGTGCAGTCGTTCGCGCGGGCCCTCGCTCACGCCGTCGGCGTTTCCGGCGATGAGGTTCAGGGGATCGCGACGGCGGCGCTGCTGCACGACGTCGGCAAACTGGCGGTGCCCGAACACATCCTGTCGAAGCCCGGCCCGTTGACCGTCGAGGAGTTCGAGAAGATCAAGATTCACCCGCAAGTCGGTTTCGAGATCATCGAGCACGTGCCGTTCCCGTACCCGGTGGCTCCGCTCGTGCTCTGTCACCACGAGCGCTGGGATGGCGCCGGCTACCCGCTCGGCCTGCGCGGCGACGACATCCCGCTGGGCGCGCGGATCCTTGCCGTGTCGGACTACTTCGACTCGGTGACGCGCGACCGTCCGTACAACAAGAGGATGTCGGACGATCTGGCGATGCTTCTCCTGCGCCAGGAATCGGGCAAGGCGCTCGATCCGACCCTGGTGTCGGTCTTCCTGGAGTTGCTTCCGACGCTTCCGCTCGCGGACCAGACGCTGGAGTCGGGCGAGCACGATACGCACGAGTTGGCGCGCTCGCGTCGATTGCTCGAGAACGGGGAGAAGGCCGCCTTTGCCAACATCGCGCGAGCTCACCAGGAGATTTACGCGCTGTATGAGATTGCCCAGGCCATCGGCTCGAGCCTGGGCCTGGCCGACACGATGGCGCTGATTGCCGGTAAGCTGACGGCGCTGGTGCCCTTCTCCTGCTGCGCACTCTTCGTCGGCGACGAAGACGGGGGCGTGCGGTGCCGGTTTGCGGCTGGCGTCGATGGAGACGACATCCAGCGCATCGCGCTGCGCCCCGGGAGAGGGCTGGCCGGGTGGGTCATGCGCAACCGTCGGTCGCTGGTGAACGCGAGGCCTGCCGCGGACTTCGAGGCGGCCGACATGCCGCCGGCCGCACCGCGCCTCCGGTCCGCGCTCGTCTGCCCGCTGATTTCGAACGACCGGGTTGTCGGGGGCCTTGCGCTCTACCACGTGGATCAGGACTTTTACTCGGACGAGCATCGCCGGCTCCTCGATCGCATCTCGGGACAGGCGGCGGCGGCCATCTCCAACTCGATCGAGTACGAGCAGACGCGCGAGGCGTCGTTGAGCGATGCGCTGACGGGCCTGCCTAACACGCGCTACATGTTTGCCCACCTGACTCGGGAGCTGGCTCGCGCCGAGCGGCTCGGCACCGAGGTCGCGATCCTGGTCCTCGACCTCGACGATTTCAAGGAGGTCAACGACACCCACGGCCATCACGTCGGTGACCGCGCGCTGCGCGAGGTGGCCCGTGTGCTGCGGGAAACGGTTCGGCCCTACGACGTGTGCGTCCGTTACGCCGGTGACGAGTTCATCATCGTCCTGGCCGGCTGTGGACTGGAAGAGGTCGAGGCAAAGCGACTGGAACTGCAGCAGGCCATCGACGATGTCATCTTCGAGGCCGCGCCGGGTTGCCCGGTTCGTATCGGCCTCAGCATTGGCGCCGCGGTGTTCCCCGGGGACGGCGACACCTACGAGGCGCTGCTGGCCACGGCCGATGGGCGGATGTATCGGGACAAGAAGTCGCGCAAGAGCCTGGGCAGCCGCTCGCGGGCTTCTAGGCAACGGGAGTCTCTGGTCCTCGAGGATCTTCCCGAGAGCCGCACGCTCGCGCTGGCCTCCCCGGCGAGCACGCGGGTGAACTGAGGAAGTGGCTGCCGGGGTCAGACGTGAAAAATGCCAAGATTCAAGATCTGACCCCACGGTAAGATCGGGTGAGTGGCGATTCTCACCTGTCCCATCACACGCGTCATCCGTGAAACACCGCGCAGCCGTATCGTGCGGGTGGCGCTCGGCAACCGCCTCCTGGCGTTCGAAGCGGGGCAGTACGCCCTGCTCGGTGATCACGGACAGCCCCTCAGGAAACCCTACTCGATCGCCTGCGCTCCTGCGCAAGTGAAGCTCGACCACGAACTCGAGTTCCTCATCCAGGTCGTCGATGGCGAAAGCCCTGGATCGCACCTCGCCACGCTTGGAGAAGGCCGCCTGGTTGACCTGGAAGGACCCTCGGGTTCCTTCGTTCTTCCCGGCGGAGCGCACCCGCGCGCAGTCGCGCTGATCGGCGGAGGCACGGGCATTGCGCCGCTGCGTGCGATGCTGTGGGAAATCCTGTCAGGGTCACCCGGAACGCGAGTGGCGGTCCTTCAGAGCGCGAGAACTCCCGACGAGCTGGCGTACTCGACCGAGTTTCGAGGTCTGGCCGAGGCGGGGAGGATCGAGCTGGTCGAAACGGTGACACGGGAGGCTCCCGCGTCATGGCGGGGCAAGCGGGGACGAGCTGACGAGGGCGACCTGGCGCGGCTGATCGACGGACCCGACACCTGGTGCTTCGTGTGCGGTCCCGACTCGCTTGTCGAGGGCGTGCCTCGCCTTCTCGCGGACGGCGGCGTGCCCGGCACGAACATCAGGACCGAGCACTGGGCCGACGACCCGGCGGTCGCGGACTGACGGATTGGAGAACACGCGCTCGCTGCCGAGGAGGGGCAGCGTCACGATGCTGCCTCCGCCTTGTCGCGCCATGAGCGGCTGCGTGCGCCGCGCAGATCATGAGGAGCCTCGAGCGGGCGTTGACGGGTGAGGCCAGGGACTCTGCGTGCGCGGTCGCTGGGACTGGGATCGAAACGGGAGTCAAGTTGGAAGATCGCGACCCGTCCTGTCCTTCACTTCTAGTGCTTCTTGCCGTGGCGGGCTGGCTGGCCGCCGCGCGACGGACGCGGCCCCTCGGTGCGACCCGACATGTGGCCTCCCTGGCCGCCGCTTCCGCCCCGGCCTCCTGCAGGCCGGCCGAACGCCGGCGATCGCATGTTGCCGTTCTCGTTGCCCGCGCCGCGCCCGCCGCCGGCAGCGCCAGGGCGCGCGCCCGTGCCCCGCGACACCCCGCCGCGGAACTTCCCGGGCCGCCCCGTGGGCTGCCGCATGGTGAACTCGGGAACGGGCCGCACCACCTGCTGGTTCTCAGGACGCGGCAGCGTCGCGCGAATCAGGCGGCGGTGGACGCGGCTTCCCTCAGCCTCTCCGGACTGCGGACTCTCGCCTGTCCCGTTCTCGAGGCCTTCCTGGTTCTCGACAACGCCAAGCGGTTCGGCCCCCGGCGCCGGCACTGTCGAGGGACCAGCGGGAACCGGGGCCTTCACGGCCTCCAGCACCTCTTTGTAAGCGGTCGCAACCGTGTCCTTCTTGCGTCGAAGCGTCGGCATTTTCCCTCGCTTGAACTCGTGCTCGGTGTCGCAGGTCGTGCACCGCGTTTGTTTGATCTCATCGTCGATCATCGCGACGATGGCGTGATTGGTCAGGCGGCGCTCCCGCGGACAGTAGTCGTCCAGAACGTCACCCAGCCGAAGCCGGCACTGTTGCATGAAAGCCCCCGAAGATTCCACTGGCGGGATAGGATGGGTTCGCGCAGATCATGGAATTGTAGCAAAGCCATTCGCGGGGTCGCAACTCTCCAGCTTGCCTGTTCTCGACCATTTTGGCGATGTGCGCGGAGGACGATGCCCCACGAAAGGCCGCATGGCGTGTGCCCGATCGGACGACGCTGGCGGGCACGCCTTCCCGCCCGCGTCCTGGCTCTACCGCGATTTGCGCACGTCACCTGGTTGCGTCGCCGATATCTCCCCGTCGCGCGCCTACGCGGCCAGCCAGGCCCTGAGCGCTGCGGTGTCGGCCGTCAACACGACGTTCTTTCGACTGTCGAGCGATGGGCGCAGCCTGGTCAGCCGGCCCTGCCCGGACTCGTGAAGGAACCAGTCGTCATCCAACCCGGTCACCGTCAAGGTGTCGCCGAGCACCTGCACTCGCACGGCGACGTGCGCGGGTATGAAGAGCGTTACCGGATCCAGGGGCCGGCCAGGTGTCAGGTCGAACACCCGGCCCTCGCCGACGCGGGTGAGAAACCCGGTGAGGACGACCGGGCTGCTCAGGGAAGTACAGGTTAGTCTATACGATTTCCACTCCGCGCGATCCACACGAATTCGCGTCTTGTCCTCCGTGCTCTCCAATTCCCCGACCAGCGCCTCATCGAATGCGATCGACCCGTCGTCGTAGAACGGCTGCAGGCTGCAGACCAGGCAGCCCGCCGACCCGGGGGCGAGCGGCAGGATGCCAAGGTGCTGAAGTCGGACTGGGCCAGGCGAAGAGGAGTATTATGGATTGAAGGGTTCAACGCATTCAGCTAGAAGTGTTGCCGTGGGGAAACCCGGCGCGGCGCGGCCGCCACGCGCGTCCTCGTTGTCGCTGACGATGTCGATCTCTGCGACCAGCTCAGGCACGTGCTGGCGCGCTACGAGCCCGAGATCCGGCGAGATGGTACTCCAGCGCTACTGTCGGTTGTCGAAAACTTGTGCCCTTCCACTTGGAAGGTGGGAAGGTGGATATCATGGCTGATCTGTTGGGCTTCGGTGGGCGCGCCGCACTGCGCGCGCTTGCACTCACGCTGATCGGCGTCTGCGCCTGGGACGTCGGGACGGCCAGCGCGATTCCCGCGTTCGCCCGCAAGTACGCGACGAGCTGCCAGACCTGCCACTCGATCTTTCCGAAGCTGAACGCGTTCGGCGTCGCGTTCCGGCTGAGCGGCTACCGGATGCCGAAAGAGACCGAGGAGATGGTCAAGGAGAAGCCGGTCAGCCTCGGCGCGCCGGCCTACAAGAAGCTTTGGCCGAACGCCGTCTGGCCCGGCGAGATCTCCAGCGCCGTGCCGCTCGCGCTCAACGTGAAGTTCGCCTACGTCAACACCTCCGCGCTCAACGGGGACGGCAGCACCGCCACGTCCAACCACGACTTCCAGTTCCCCCAGGAACTGAACATGTTCGCCGCAGGTACGCTCGGCGACCACATCTCCTACCTGGCGGAGGTGACGTTCGTCGAGAACCCTGACACGTCCGTGACGGTCGCGATCGAGCACGCCAACCTTGCCTTCGATTCCCCGTTCGGCCCGGAGAACCTCCTGCACATACGCATCGGCAAGATGATGCCGAACGTGGTGGACGGGTTCCAGGAAATGCAGATCATGACCGGCGCGGGCATCGACTCGCTGTTCGCCTACAACCCGATCGGGCCCAACGGCGGGACCGGACTGGCGGGCGACGCGAGCCCGTCGCCCATCGCCCTCCCCGTGAGCGTCCGGGGCATCGAGGGATACGGCATCATCAAGCACCGCGCCATGTGGGTGGCCGGGGTGGCCAACGGCATCTCGCCGGGCACGAACGGCCGGTTCGACGGGAACAACGCGAAGGACGTGTACGCGCGGTTCGACTACAAGTTGGGCGGGATGGGCCTGGACGGCGACACGGGCGGCCAGAAAGAGATTCCCGCGCAGAACTGGCGCGACGACTCGCTGCGCGTCGGAGCGTTCGTTTACCGCGGCGACGGCAGCCACATCAACTTCCCGTTCACGCTGGCCGACGGCTCGGCCATCACCATCCAGGACACGCACTTCCTGCGCACCGGGCTGTACGCCAGCCTGTACGTGCGCGACCTGAACGTCATCGCCGCCTACGTGCGCGGCAACGACACGCTGAGCCAGTTCGACGAAGCCGCCGTCCCGCTGGCCGTCGTCGACGCGACCTACCACGCGTGGTTCACGGAAGCCGACTACGTCTTCTACCCGTGGCTGCACGGCGCCTTCCGCTACGAGACCGTCTCGAATGGCGATCCGGGCGAGCCCAGCCTGAGGACCGCCGTCTTCAACGCGAGCGCGCTCATCCGCGCCAACGTGAAGGCGATCGTCGAGTACCGGCGCGACCTGCGCCACGGCGAGAACCACTCGCTGAATGGCGTGATGCGGTTCGCGTTCTGAGCCGTCACAAGGAGGACTGCATGAAATCGAATCTCGCCAGCGCGGCGTGCCTGACTGGCCTCGTCATGATCATGGGACCGCTCCTCGTCCACCCGGGGGCGGCGGGCTCCTTGATTACCGGCACGGTGAAGGCGTCCGGCCTCTCGACCAACGCAGGCGCCGTCGTCTACCTTCAGCAGGCCCCGGGAACGTTTCCGCCCTCGACCGAGACGATGGACCAGAAGAAGATGCAGTTCATCCCGCACGTGATGGCCGTTGTGGCCGGCTCCACGGTGAAATTCCTCAACAGCGATCCCACACCGCACAACGTGTTTTCGCCCGACAACGAGAAGTACAACCTGGGGACCTGGCCGCAGGGGCAGTCGAAGGACTACGTCTTCAGCAAGTGCACGAAGTTCCCCTGTGCCTATACCCAGCTCTGCCGGGTTCACCCCGAGATGGAGGGCTTCATCGTCGTCCTGCAGAACCGGTACTTCGGGGTGTCGGACCGGGAGGGGAAGTTCGAGATCAAGGACGTGCCGCCCGGTAGTTACACGGTGGGTGTGTGGCACCCGAAGCTGAAGGGCCAGCCCAAACCGGTGGTCGTCGAGGCGGGCAAGTCGGCGGTGGTCGACTTCACGCTCGCCAGGTAGGGCCGCCATGGCTCCGCGGCTGTATTCCACCGTCGTCCCGACGCTGCAGTACTTCCTGGACCTGGTGCCGTGTCGGACCGCCTGCCCGGTGCATACCAACGCGGGCGGCTACGTCCGCGCGGTGGCCGAAGGGGACACGGTACGCGGCTACGCGATCGCACGGGCGCCCAACCCGCTGACCTCCATCTGCGGGCGGATCTGTGCTCACCCTTGCGAGACGGCCTGCCGGCGCGGGAAGATCGATCAGCCGATCTCGATTCGCGCACTGAAGCGAACGCTGACCGAGCGCCACGGCGTCGAGCGGACGATCGGCGCCACCATGGCCCCGCCCGAGCGCCTGCGCCTCGCGGTGGAGCAGGGCGGCGCGCCGGCGCGCGTGGCCGTCGTAGGCGCCGGGCCGGCGGGGCTGAGCTGCGCGCACGACCTGGCCATACTGGGCTACCAGGTCACGATCTTCGATGCCGCGCCGGTGGTCGGCGGCATGCTGTACCAGGGCATCCCCGAGTACCGGCTGCCACGCGATCTGATCCGCGCCGAGACCGATCAGATCCTCGCCATGGGCGTGGAGCTCGAGCTGAACTGGCGCCTCGGGCGCGACTTCGGCGTCGGCGACCTGCGACGCAACGGCTACGCGGCCGTCTTCTTGGCGCTCGGCGCCACCAAGGGCCGCGACCTGAACATCCCCGGCAAGGACCTCGACGGCGTGATCAACGGCGTGGACTTCCTGCTGAACGCCAACCTGGGGTACCGCGTGGCGCTGGGCGAACGGGTGATCGTCATCGGCGGCGGGAACGTGGCGATCGATGTGGCCCGGACCGCGTTGCGATATCCGCCCGGGGGAGAACAGGGCGCGCTGCCCGGAGGCGCCGAGCAAGTATTGCAGACGTGGGGGTACGACAACGCGTTCATCGACGCGGCGCGGACCGCGGTGCGCCTCGGGGCGCGGCATGTCGAGCTGGTCTCGCTGGAGTCTCGCCGGCAGATGCCCGCCCACCCCGACGAGGTGCGCGAGGCCCAGGAAGAGGGCATCGCGGTGGTGCCGGGCCGCGGGCCGAAGGCGATCCTGGGCCGCGACAACCACGTCGTCGCGCTCGAGACGCTCGACGTGGCGTCGGTATTCGACGCCAACGGCCGGTTCAACCCCACGTTCGTTCCGGGGAGCGAGAAGCGCATCGAGGCCGACACCATCATCCTGGCCGTCGGCCAGCAGTCCGACACCGAGTGCCTCTCAGGCGATCCGGATATCACGATCACGCCGCGCGGCCTCGTGCAGGTGGACCCAAGGACGCTGCCACTTCGATGCCGGCGGTGTACTGCGGCGGGGACCTGGCGTTCGGGCCGAGGATCGTGATCGAGGCCGAGGCCGACGGCAAGCGCGCAGCGCTGGCCATCCACGAGTATCTGGGCGGCGGGGCGGTGCCGCGATCGCGGGGGCGTTTCCGCGACGTCGGCCTCAACAGAGGCGGCGATCGCTACGACCGGATCCCGCGGCAGGTCATTCCCACGGTGGCCGTCCAGCGGCGGACGGGTTTCCGCGAGGTCGAGGAGCCGTACGGCGACGAGCAGGGGCGCATCGAGGCCTCGCGCTGTCTCACGTGCAACGTCGAAACGGTGTTCGACTCAGAGCGCTGCATCCTGTGCAGCGGCTGCGTGGACATCTGCCCCGAGGGCTGCCTGTCGCTCGTCCCGGTGTCGCGGCTGACGGGCGGACCGGAACTCGACGCGGTCCGCGCGGCGCTCGGGGCTGACGCCGGGGCGGGCGCCATCGTCAAGGACGAGGAGCGGTGCATCCGGTGCGGCCTGTGCATGGAGCGGTGCCCGACCGGCGCGATCACCATGGAGGCGCTGGAACTCGACGAATCGCCGCAGACGGCACTGGGACTCTTCCACGAACGGATGGGCGAGGTGCAACGTGGCTGAAGGGGCGCAGGACGAGCAGGAACCGCCGCGTCGCCACTTCTTCGTGACCGGGTGCATCGCGATCGCCGTGGCATCGGTCGGCTTCGTGGCGAGCACGTTCCGGTTCCTGGTGCCGAACGTGCTCTATGAGCCGTCGCGCCGGGTGACGGTAGGCAGCCCGGACCAGTACCCGCCGGGGTTGGTCACGTTCCTTCCGGACCAGCGTTGCTTCCTCTTTCACGGTGCCGACGGGTTCTACGCAATCTCGTCGGTCTGCACGCACCTCGGGTGCAACGTGAAGCACGAAGGCCGGGGCTTCGCCTGTCCGTGTCACGGGAGCCGGTTCGATGAGAACGGGCGCGTCGTGCAAGGGCCGGCCCCCGCGCCGCTGGCGTGGTACAGCCTCGCCCTGTCGCCGCGAGGCGAGCTGGTTCTCGATCTCGACCGTCTCGTCGGGCCCGACTTCCGGGTGAGGGCGTAGCGGACGCGGCCCGGTCATGGAGCAACCAGTGGCGCACAGGCGCACCCGAGCCATCGTCGCGTGGTTGACCGGGGTCCGCCGGTCGGTGTGGAGGATCGGCTGGCCACAAACCGACAAGGACCGCGCGGCGGCGATGATCTCGAGCCTGTTCCTGCACATCCACCCCGCGAGGGTGAGCCGGCACAGCCTCAGGGCCGGGTACACGCTGGGCCTCGGCTTCATCTCCGCGGTGCTGTTCGGCGTGCTCACTGTCACCGGTCTCGCCTTGATGTTCTATTACGTCCCGTACCCGCGGGAAGCGTACCGGAGCATGAAGGACCTGCAGTTCGTGGTCACCTTCGGGATCGTGCTGCGCAACATGCACCGGTGGGCGGCGCACGCGATGGTCGCGGTCGTCTTCCTCCACATGTGCCGCGTGTTCCTGACCGGATCGTACAAGGCGCCGCGCGAGTTCAACTGGGTGGTCGGCGTCGGCCTGCTGTT
>JANYLG010000102.1 GCA_025363775.1 Acidobacteriota bacterium
TGCCGCGCCGCGCGCGGACGTCGCCAGGCAGATGGAAGAGTGGCTCGAGCGCGAGGGGCTCGGCGGCTTTCTCGGTCTCGAGGCGCAGGGCCCTGTCGAGATGGACGTCCGGGCCGTCCTTGCGCCGCGGCACGGCTTTGACCCTCGCGACCCGGAAGCGGTGTCGATGTGGAACACGGCGATCCAGGCGGTGATGTTCGCGAAGATGATCGGGGGGATGCACACGTTCTTTGTCTCGGTGAGCGTCATCACCCTCGCGCTTGGCGGGATCGGCGTGATGAACATCATGCTGATCGCGGTGCGGGAGCGCACGAGGGAGATCGGCGTTCGCAAGGCCATCGGCGCGACGTCGCGCAACATCCAGTGGCAGTTCTTCAGCGAGGGGCTGGCGCTGACGCTCTCGAGCGGGGCGATCGGCTTCGCGATCGGCGTCGGGTTGTGCGCGCTGGTCAACCTCGCGCCGATGCCAGAGCGTTTTGCGGGGATGGTCACCACGTGGCAGACGGCGGCCTCCGCCATCGTCGTCTTGTCGCTCATCGGGGTGGCCGCCTCGACATACCCGGCGCGGCGCGCCGCGCTGCTGCCGCCGATCGAGGCGTTGCGCTACGAAATGTAGGTCGCTGTGCTTTTCAAAGAAGTCTTCTTGCAGGCCGCCGCCGCGATCTGGGAGCACCGCTTTCGCGCGGGATTGACGATGCTCGGGATCGCCTGGGGCATCGTGACCGTCGTCATCCTGATGGCCTACGGTCAGGGATTCCGGATGGCGCTCGTGGTCGGCTTCCGAAACGCGGTGTCCGACGGCACGGCGCGGCTGCGGGGAGGGCAGACGAGTTCGCAGGTGGGAGGCGAGCGGGCGGGACGCCGCATCTTGCTCGAGGAGGACGATGTCGAGGCGCTGCGGCAACTGGGCACGGTGAAGTACGTCAGCCCCGAGTACCTGGAGTCGCTGCCGCTCGTCTACGGGACCCGGGCGACCACGGCGGGGGTGCGGGGCGTGGCGCCCGAATACGGGCTGATGCGCAGCGAGACGGCCGGCGACGGCCGGTTCATCAACGCCGAGGACTGTGAGAAGCACCGTCGGGTGGCGTTCGTGGGCACCGACGTGGCGAAGAAGCTGTTCAGCAACATCCCGCCTGTCGGTCAGACCATCCGCATCGCCGGCCTGTCATTCGAGGTGGTGGGCGTGCTCGCGCAGAAGGCGCAGCTCTCCTCGTACTTCTACCCCGACTCGATGTCGGTCTTCATTCCGCACACGACGATGAAGTCGATGTTCGCGCAGGAGTACTGCGACTACGTGGTCTACGAGGCGGTGCAGCCGTCGGCGCAGGACGTCACGCTGCGGCAGGTGCGGGAGGTGCTCGCGGCCCGGCACCGGTTCGACGCTCGCGACGAGCGGGCGGTCCGCGCCGACACGAGCGCCGAGATGATGTCCGTGGTGGACGGAATGGCGGGCGGCCTGATGGTCGTGCTCGTATTCATCGGCTCGCTCACCTTGATGATCGGCGGGGTGGGCGTGATGAACATCATGATGGTGTCGGTGCAGGAGCGGACACGCGAGATCGGCGTGCGGAAGGCGCTCGGCGCGCGGCGCCGGCACATCCTGGTGCAGTTCCTGCTGGAAGGCATCGCCATCACGTTCGCTGGCGGGCTGGTGGGAATCGTCCTCTCGTTCGCCATCGTCAAGGCGGTCGGCGTGCTGCCGTTCATTGCGGGACTGATCGGCGACTCCTCGCGATCGACGGACATTCACCTGCTCATGTCGGCGCCTATTCTCGTCACGGCCACGACCATTCTCTCGCTGACGGGACTCGTCAGCGGGCTGTGGCCGGCGTTCCGAGCCTCGCGGCTCGATCCAATCGAAGCGCTGAGATACGAGTAGGGGCATGGCACGCTGTGCCCTGACGACGCGTGTCGTCCGGCTGACCAACTGACCACTGTCGCGATCCTCCCCCTGTTATCCCTGTGGTACACTGCTGCTCTTTTCGCTCGGCAGGGTAGCCATCCTGCCGCTGCAGTTCGGCCTCTTCGAGGCGGGTGTCCAGGTCGAGGCGGCCCAGAAGCGCCGATGGTCTTCAACTCCCTTCACTTCGCCGGTTTCTTCGTCGTGGTCTACGCCCTCTACCGGGCCCTGCCGCACCGCGGGCAGAACTGGCTGCTGCTCCTCGCGAGCTACTATTTCTACGCGGCGTGGGATTGGCGGTTCCTGGGGCTGCTGGTCGCCACGACGGTGATCGACTTCTACTGCGCCCGGTTCATGGCGAGCCAGGAGGCGCCGGTCAGGCGCCGCGCGGCGCTGCTGGTGAGCCTCACATTCAATCTCGCGATGCTCGGGTTCTTCAAGTACTTCAACTTCTTCGCCGAGAACCTGCACGCGGTCTTCGCGGCCTTCGGATTCCGGCTCGATGTCGTGACGCTGCGGGTGCTGCTGCCGATCGGCATCTCGTTCTATACGTTCATCACGATGAGCTACGTGATCGACGTGTACCGCCGGCAGATCGAGCCGGCGCGGAGCCTGCGCGATTTCGCGGTGTTCGTCGCGTACTTTCCGCACCTGGTGGCCGGTCCCATCTTGCGCGCCTCCGTGCTGCTGCCGCAGATCGTCCGGCCGCGTCTGGTCACGCGCGACCAGGTGGTCGAGGGGCTGTGGCTCGTCGGCTACGGCTTCTTCAAGAAGGTGTTTGTCGCCGACAACCTGGCCTACCTCGCGGACGGCGTCTTCGGCGCGGCGCACCCCACCGGGTTCCAGGTGTTGCTCGGCCTCTATGCCTTCGCTTTCCAGATCTACGGCGACTTCTCGGGTTACTCGGACATGGCGCGCGGCACCTCGAAGCTGATGGGCATCGAGCTGAACCTCAACTTCCGGTTTCCGTATTTTGTGCGGACGGCGCAGCAGTTCTGGCAGCACTGGCACATCAGTCTCTCCACGTGGCTGCGCGACTACCTGTTCCTCCCGATGAGCTACGCCCTCTCGCGTCGGATCGACCGCGTCGGCTGGCTGGGTGTGCGCGACGATGTCTGGGTCTACGTGCTGGCCACGATGGGGACGATGGTGATCGGCGGGCTGTGGCACGGCGCGGCCTGGAACTTCGTGCTGTGGGGCGCCTACCAGGGCGTATTGCTGGTGGTGTTCACGCTGACGCACCAGTGGGGGAGAAGACGGCAGCGGGGTCGGACGGACCGCGTGCGCAGCGGGCCACTGGCGCGGGTAGCCGCCGCGGCTGGCGTGGTTGGGATGTTTCACCTCACCTGCTACGGCTGGCTGATCTTCCGGGCGAAATCGGCAGGTCAGATCGGGCAGTTGACGGCGGCGTTGTTCACGCGTTTCGACCCCACGCCAGGAGCGCTCGAGACCAACGGCCTCCCGCTGTTGTTCTACGCCGGGCCGCTGCTGGCGGTGCATGCGTTCGAGGCCTACAAGGACGACCTGTCCGCCGTCTTCTCGCTGCCCGTCGTCGTGCGCTACTCGATCTACGCGGCGATGCTCTACCTCACGGTGCTGTTCGGCGATTTCGCGGGCTCCCAGTTCATCTACTTCCAGTTCTGACCCCGGATCGACAACCACGGAGCACACAAAGAACCCAGAGAAGAGCTGTCGAGGCGTGCCGCGCGCAACTCCGTCCTCCGTGATCTTGGTGATCTCCGGTGCGCCGTGGACGGGTTGTCAGCGTGTCTGCGCGCCGAGGCGGGACGCGACCTGGCCGCCGAGGCGGTTGGCGGCGGCGAGCGCGCGCGCAAGGTCGCGGTGGGCAAGATACTCCACGAGGAACGCGGCATCGAACGCGTCCCCGGCGCCGGTCGTGTCGGTGACCGTGATTGGATCGGCGGCAGCCGAAACCGTGCCCTCAGCGTGCAGCGCGGTGGCACCCTGGCCGCCCTGCTTCACCACCGCCACCGCCGCCCGCGCCAGCAGGCCCGACATCGATTCGCCGGGCAGGAGCGCCCGGGCCTCGTCCCCGTTCGCCAGGAGGATATCCAGCCGCCCGATTTCGTCAAGGAGTTTTGTCGGGCCGTACGCGCGGATCAGCGAGAACGATGACGGGTCGAACGCCACGAGAATGCCGCGGTGGCGCGCTTCGGCCAGCAGCGCCACGGCAAACGAGGCGGAGCCGGCCATGAACACCGCGTAGCCGTTCAGGAACACCGCGTCCACGCCGTCCAGAAGCATCGGTGGGACATCGTTTGCGGTGAGGCGCAGCGGCTGGCTGTGGTCCGTGATGAACGCGTGCTCGGCGTCGGGTCGGACCACGACGCCGATGCGCATCGTCTGCCCGCCGGCGACGACGCGCACGAAATCGGCCACGCCTTCCGACTGGAGGTGCGTCAGCATCAGCTCGCCCAGCCGGTCCTCGCCCACCTGGCCGACCAGCGTGGCTGACGCCCCGAGGCGCTTCGCCCAGACCGCGACGTTCGCCGCGGAGCCGCCGGCCAGCAGATCGACGTGCCCGTAGACGTCAGCGCCCCAGACGAGGTCGCCGGACGGGCGCATCAGCACGTCCCACGCAATGTCTCCGATCACGAGCAGCCGGGGCGGCGTCATCGGCGGCCCGAGGGCCGGCCGGCTGTCTCGCCGGATGGCAAGATCGCCTGGTCGCGCGGGACGTTGAGATCGTTGAGGACGGCGGGGGTCAACGTGGCAAGGCCGGCAGCACTCGCGCCCGGCGAGACGAGCGAGGCGACGCGCCACTCGCCAAGGCCCGACATGAAACGGCTCCCGGGCAGGTCGAGCTTGAACGCGGTGGACGACTCCTTCAACTCCTTCACGGACTTGGCGATCAGGTCGTCGATCTTCCCGGTGATCGTGATCTGCGAGCCGTACGAGCCGACCAGGCGGTCGATCTCGGCGCATTTCTTCTGCGGATCGTCCGGCGCCGACAGCACGTCGGTGATGTCGTTGGCCAGCGTCGCCACGCAGCCCAGGCGCTCGCCCGGGCTGAGGATCCCTCGCGACTTCGAGCCCGGTACCCTCACCATGCTGTCGCTCAGCTTCTGCGGCAGGCTCAACTCGCCGGCGACCGCGACGCCCATTTCCTGGAACGTCAGGCCCAGCACCTGGCAGGCCTTCAGATCCTGCTTCCCGTCATCGGCCGATTGGATGATCTTGTAGTCCTCCGGCAAGTAGAACGTCACCAGCAGGCGCCCGAGCCGGTGAAACAGCGCGCAGATGAACGCCTCCTCGGTGTCGGCAAACCCCGAGTTGTCGGCAATGTTCCGCCCGAGGACTGCGCTGAAGAACGACAAGTTCAGCGTATTCACCAGCGACTCGGTCCGCGCCTGCTTCTGGAGGTGCTCGAACAGGAGCAGGCCAGTCGCGATGGCACGGATGCGCTCGAAGCCCATCAGCAGGACGGCGCGGGTGATCGTCGTGATCTCGTCGTACTGCGCGTAGGCCACGGTGTTGACCAACCGCAACACCTTCTGCGTCAGGCCGTAGTCCTGGAGGATGGTGTCGGCCAGTACGCCAGACGAGGTGGCTTCCGAGGAGGTCAGCGAGCTGATCAATTCGACCGTTTTCGCCATAGCCGGGAACTCGCCGGTCTTGCGGATGGCGGCGAGCAAGCGATCGACACTCGGATGTCTGGTCTGCGTCATGGGCGGCTGCCTGATGAAAACATGCCTTTGCGCGGCTGTCAATGCTCGAGTCTCGCCCTGGGCGCCGAGCGGTCTGCTATCATCAAAGAAAGGCTCATCGCCAATCTCCAGGGGGACACATG
>JANYLG010000197.1 GCA_025363775.1 Acidobacteriota bacterium
CACGAAAGCCTTACGGCGACCGGCCGCAGGGTGGCGGTTCCGGCTACGGCGGAGGCCGCGGTCCGGCCGACCGCCCGCAAGGCGGCGGCTTCGATCGTCCGCGGGGACCCGGCGGTGGCGGCTTCGATCGCCCCAGAGGCCCAGGAGGCCGGGGGCCGCTCGGCGGACCCCGCACCGACCAACCCGGCGACGAGCATGAACGTCCTTCGCCGCCGTCCGCACCCTCCGAGCCTCGGCATGCGCCCCGCGAGGACCGGGAGCCGGCGCCGCATCACAATCCGCCGCCTTCTCCACGGCCGTCGCCCGACGTCCCGGCTCAGAACCGGCCGCCCACGCTCCCTGACTCGCCCGAGCGGGCGACACCGCCAGCGGAGCCCGGAACGCCCGCGCCGTCGCACAAGACGAAGAAGCCGCAGCTCCGGCCGCGGTAGCACACCGCCAGGACGGACGCGGTCAGGACCGGCCGACCGCGTCCGTTCCCGACTCTTCATCGTCCGTTCCGGCCCCTCATCGTCAGCAGCGACTCTTCATCGTCCGTTCCCGACCCTTCGCGGGGCTGAAGCCCCACGCCACACCGCCACCCGTTGCTCGGCGCCGATCTGCGTCCGCACCGACTCTTCATCGTCAGCACCGACCCTTCTTTGTCAGTTCCGACTCTTCATCGTCCGTTCCGACCCCTCATCGTCAGCACCCGACTCTTCATCGTCCGCACCGACCCTTCTTCGTCAGTTCCGACTCTTCATCGTCCGTTCCGACTCTTCATCGTCAGAACCGACTACTTGATCATAGAATCCCCGGAGAGGATGGCACAGCTCAACTGAGTGGACACGGTGGCCGGGGGCGGGTGGCGCCGGGCCCGCCAGCAAACGCTGGCCGCAACCGCATCGTCCAAGTCACCAGGCAGGCCGATGCCAATCCTGGCGGTCGGATCCTGCCGACGGAGGCCAACATGAGTTTGTTGAACGCTGCTACTTGTTTCGGTGTCGCGGCCACGCTGGCCGCCCTGATGGCACCTGTTTTGGTCCTGGCCGCCCAGGGGCAGGCGTCCCCGTGTCCGGATGAAGGGCGTTCAGGTCGCCCGAGTCACTGCGAGATTCGCGAACAGATGCTGTCGGCCCTCGGAGGCCCGCTCGCGGTCGATGCTTCTCCGAATGGCGGCATCACGGTCCACGGCTGGAACCGGCAGGAGATTCAGCTTCGGGCGAAGGTCATGGCCAACGCCGATACCCAGCAGGAGGCCGATGCGCTGGCCGGCCAGATCAGGGTGCTCACCGACGGTGGCAGGATCCGCGGCGACGGTCCGCCCGTGACGGTTCACGGCGGCTGGAGCGTGAGCTTCGACCTGATGGTCCCGATCGACAGCGGGCTCGACCTCCAGTCGCGGAACGGTGGGATTTCGCTGACCGACGTGGGCGGCCGGATCGAGTTGGCCACGACCAACGGCGGAATCACGCTGAAGAACGTGAACGGTGACCTGCGCGGCCACACCACCAATGGAGGCGTGAAGGTGGAGTTGTCGGGCGACGGGTGGCACGGACAGGGCCTCGACGTCCGGACCCGGAACGGCGGCGTGAAGATCGTGGTTCCCGACGGCTACTCGGCGCACCTGGAAGCCAGCACCAAGAACGGTGGCGTCCAGTGCGCCTTCCCGGTGACGGTGCAGGGAACGGTCGGCAGGGAACTCTCAACCGATCTCGGGCAGGGCGGCGCGCCGATCATCATCCAGACGACCAACGGGGGCGTGACGATCGCCAGGCAATAGCCCCAAGATCCGTCCCCCGAACCTCTCACGCACCCGACCCCTTATTCGGCGCCGCGGTTGCGCCCCTCGGACACGGCGATGTCGATCGCCTCGAGGTTTGGAGCAGGCCGGACGTGGTCGGCGCCGTCCTTCGCGCGCACCGGCTCGGAGGTCACCGGACCCCAGCCTCGCCATCCACAGCCGTGGCAGCGGTGGATCCGGTCGTGCGTGAAGTTCTTGCGCGCGCGCTCCCAGAAGCCCCGGGTTTTGGATCGGTGGACGCGGGGCGAACCGCATTTGGGACAGTTGAGCACGTGACGTTCCCCGGGGGCCAACCCCATACTGAGCGGCACTTCCCCGCATGTAGGCCGGCAGTTTCATCGGCCGGCCGAACGATGTAGCAATCTTGCCGACACCAGGCGACGCCGGGCGCAAGACCGCCGAGATGATAGCATTTTGCGACGCGCCTTTCATTCGCGGCCTTGCGTGGCCCGGGTCAAGTGAGATCGTTGTGAGTGGCCGCGTCCTCGATGACGAGCATGTCAGGCGCCGATGAACTGCTTGATGCGCTTCAGCAGTGCAACCTTGCTGGCGGTTTCGGAGGTCAGGAGGTCGAGGCAGGCGCCGATGCCTGGCACCGGCTCGATGCCCAGCCGGCGGGCGTTCGGCGGGACCGTGGCGACGTCTCCGCCCCAGATCAGGATGGCGCGGGCACGCGACTCGAGCTTGACGTCGAGGCAGTTCTCGGCGCGGTCGTCCACGACGATGTCGAGGGAGAGGGCGTCAGCGACCTTGCCGCGGGTGCCCTTGATGACGTAGACGTTCGGAAGATCGTAGCCGTGCTTGATCAGCCAACGTTGCGTCTGGAGCTGCGTGATGTCGCCGGCGCTCGAGGGGCGCTGGGTGATGAAGATCACTTCCCAGCGGCGCTCTTTGGCGATCTGAGCGAGCCGCGCGATGACGCCAGGCTCGGTTTCGTTGAGCGACTCCCAGAAGTTCTCGGTGTTCCTGACGGCTTCCCAGAGGTCGTGCTGCTGGCGGCGCGTGAGCGTGCGATAGCGCGGCGGCTCGACCTGCTCTTCCTCGGCGGTCGGGCCGTCGTCGGTCGCTGGTGCGGCGGCGGTGGCTGTCGCGATGGGCGTCGCAGCTGATGTGGCCCCAGTCTTCGGGCCCGCGGCCGGCGCGCCGTCTGCCCTGGTCGTCGGCTCCGGCGCCTCCCCAAACAGCCGGGTGGCAATGTCCGCGAGCGCCGAGTCGAGGTCCGCGATCACTCCATCGCAGTCGAAGGCCATTCTGATGGACATCGTCAGTCGAGTCCTTCTCCGCCGCCGCCGCCGTTTGCTTCCCCGGCGCCGCCGGTCATCTCCTCCTCGATCGCCTGGTCGATATCCCCCCCGAAATCCTCGCCCATCTCCTGGCCCATCTTCTTCATGAACCGGGCGACGCTCTTCGGATCGTTCTCGTCGATGTTGCCCATGGCGGACGGGTCGGCCATCGACTCGAGCCGCGCGTCTTCAGACTTCGGCGACGCGAAGCGCGAGTATAGCTTCTCGAGGCTCGCGCTCCCACACTTCTTGCAGCGGATCTCGTCGATTCGTTCGCGCACCATGACGAGCGCAGTGGTCTTGCGGTGGCAGTCGCGGCATTCGAATTCGTAGATTGGCATGGCTGACCCAACTCACAACTCTTCGGTGCGACAGGACATTGTGCTTCCATGGCACCGGGCTTCAGCCCGTGCCCGTCGTTCACCTGACATTCTACAGGCGATTGAACACTCCCGCTCTACTCCGGGAGTGGTTCGAAGCCCTGCGCGACGAAGTGGGGGAAGGCGCCAAAGGATCGCACCTGAACTCTAGCATGGCGCGGCAAGGCGCGGGTCATGCGAGGCGAGAGTGCGGGGCGGGTTCATGGCCGATCTGACACGACCCGGGTCCTGCCCGGGCTGGCGGCCGGCCGTTCTGGATCGACCGCCTCCACGCCGTCGGGGTCAGTTCAGACCCATGAGAGGGCGCACTCAGGGGCTCTGTGGCTCGGGGCTCGATCACGCCTCGGCAAGGAGCTTCTCGAGGTACCTGCCGTAGTCGCTCTTGCCGAGCGCGTGCGCCAGGCGTTCCACCTGGGCCGCATCGATCAGGCCCTGGTGATACGCGATTTCCTCGGGACACGCAATCTTCAACCCTTGCCGCCGCTCGATCGTCTGGATGAACAGGCTCGCCTCGAGCATCGATTCGTGCGTACCCGTGTCGAGCCACGCGTAGCCGCGCCCCATGCGCTCCACCGCAAGCGCCCCGCGCTCCAGATACACCCGGTTCACATCCGTGATTTCGAGCTCGCCGCGCGCCGATGGCCGAAGCGCGGCCGCGAGGTCGCACACCTGTGTATCGTAGAAATAGAGTCCCGTCACCGCGTAGTTCGACTTCGGCTGTTTCGGCTTCTCCTCGATCGACCTGGCCCAGCCCTGTTCGTCGAACGCCACTACGCCGTAACGCTCCGGGTCGTCAACGTGGTACGCGAACACCGTGGCGCCCTCGCCGCGTGCGGACACGTCGGTCAGTGTCGCCTGCAACCGGTCGCCGTAGAAAATGTTGTCACCGAGGACGAGGGCCGACCGATCACCACCGATGAACGCGCGGCCGATGATGAACGCCTGCGCCAGGCCGTCCGGCGACGGCTGCACCGCATAGCGGATCGAGATGCCCCACTGCGCGCCGTCACCAAGCAGTTGCTCGAAGCGTGGTGTGTCCCGCGGCGTCGAAATCACCAGAATGTCCCGAATTCCCGCCAGCATCAGCGTCGTCAGCGGGTAGTAGATCATCGGCTTGTCGTAGACGGGCAGCAGTTGCTTCGAGACCACTTGCGTCACCGGATACAGTCGCGTGCCCGCTCCGCCAGCCAGGATGATGCCTTTACGTTCGCTCATAGAGGTGCATTGTAGTGTTGCCGTGCTTGGTTCGCCAGGAGCGCACGGGGCACCCGGTGGCTGTCATGCAGGCATGGAACCTCGCCTCTTGCCGCTCACCAACCCAATCTTGTCCTCGAGGGCCTCCACGAGGACCTTCATGTAGCGGCGGGTGTCGGCGTGCTGTCGGCGATTCTCCTCGCGATGCTCCTCGATGATCCCGAGCAGAGAGCTTGTCGTTTGTTCGATGTGCGCCTCGAGTTTGTCGAAGCGCCCGTCGTGGGCGTCGAAGCGCGCGTCGTGCGCGTCGAGCCGAACCTCGAGGCGCCCAAACCCGGCGTCAACGTGGGCCTGCAACTCCTGTCGTTCGTTTGTGGTCATGGCAGAACGCGCTCGCTTTGCTTATGGTTGACTGGCCAGCGTCAGAGATCACAGCACGCCGCGTGCCAACGCGAAAACCCAAACGAATCAGCGATTTGTGTGCCCTGGACCGTTCCGTTGTCGCAAAGTCCGCGACCGGCGAGCCCTGGTGCGGATCAATTCCTGCCAACACAGCCTCACCCGGCAAGCGAGAAGACGACGATACCGTCGTCCGCTTGCCGGAGGCAAGGATAATCACCTATCTGCTGCTGTGCGGCTGCACAGGCAGCGAACGCGGGAGGGATTCGTGAAGGCCGCCACCGCCACTTGGGCCTCGCCGGCGTCTCTCTGGTGATCGACTGAGGCCGCACAGGTCACATCCGCCAACCGACGTGGAACCTTTTCCACCTGGTCAGATGCGTAGAGGCGACCACTGTGCCGAGGTCGTCTTTCCGCAGTCCGTGACCTGGAAGGTGCCTGTCAAGGACGACCCCTTCGAGAGCTTGTACTTCATGGGCGACCTCCGCTGGGCGCAGACGGAACCGCGAACAGGTCGGACGTCACAACGGCTGCGTGGATGTCGCTCAACCTCGAGAGAGGACTCACTCCCGTCCAGGCAGCTCGAATCCCTGTTCGTGGAAGTGTCGGTCGTAGGAAAAGGCTGTGACGACGTGTGCCGCGCGCATCACCCCGAAGCTGGCGCAGTCGACCAGGCTGAGGTGTCGCCGGCCTGAGGCGAGCAACGCGGCCATAGCGGCGGCGTGGGTCGTTTCGTCTACAAAGACGACGTCGAGCAAGGGCATCACGTCGCGCACGAGGGCGCGGACGGCATCGACCCCGAGCCGGTGTTGGGCCACCGCCGTGGTTTCGACCACAACGTAGTTGGTCGTGAACAACCGGGCCGACTGCGCGGCGAGCCCTTGCCACGCGGTGACAGCCGCCGCATGGTTGTCGTCGCCGGCATCCAGCAGCGCCAGCAACGCTGACGTATCGACGAAGGTGGTCATCGGCGTTCGACGGCCGCCTCAGCGAAGTGGTCGTCGTGGCGGTTCGACAGGTCGCGCGTCCCCGACGTGAACGTACCGAAGACGCGGGCGGCCTGCAGCATCCGTTCGCTTCGGCTGTGCCCGGACAGATCCCGCAGCAACCGCTCGACGCCTTCTCGGACCAAGTCAGCCATTGACCGGCCGGACGCAGAGGCCAACCGCTTCAGCTGCGCGGCCTGGTCGGTGGTCAATTGAATCTGCGTACGGACCAATGTGATACCTCAATGATGGCAGAGTGTTAAATCATGTTATCACAAGAGCTCGACGAAACAGGTGCGATTCTGCCCGATTGCATACCTCCGGCCGCCGGCCACGTTGGCTCGGCGCGCGCGCGGGATGCATCGCCCGTGGGAGGTTCAGCAGCCAGGCATCCCAGGTGGCTCTACTCGGGGAGTGGTGTCGAGTTCCTCGTGCTGATGGCACGCTGGCAGCCCAACAACCGTCCTAGCGCCGCCATAGCGTTTGCGGCGTCAGCCTCACCCAGTCGGCCCAAAACCCCTCGGATCAGGTGCTGATCCAGCGTGAACAACTTCCAGCGAATCACAGAGGCCACAGGCAGGCCGGAGGCAGACACGTCGCTGATCGCGCAATCCAGCGGCCAGGGTGCATGAGTGGCAGAGGTAATCATGGCCGCCTGAACGCGAGGGGCTTGGTTGGGGGGCTGGCGCCGTCCATCGCCGCCCGCCACGTCGTGGCCCCAGGGTCCGCCTTCGACAGCGCTCAGGCCTCGAGGATCCCGAACTGTTCTTCCGTTCATACTTCGGCGCGAACACCGACTATCCACGACGGTGAAAGGCTGGAGAGCGCGTGGCTCGAGGCCGTGTGACCCAACGGGGCACCGATCCCGTGCCACGGCTTGATCTTCTGCAGCGTCTTCGAG
The DNA here is from genome assembly GCA_025363775.1 of Acidobacteriota bacterium. Classification (GTDB taxonomy): domain Bacteria; phylum Acidobacteriota; class Vicinamibacteria; order Vicinamibacterales; family Fen-181; genus FEN-299. Next base: position 6,927 of record JANYLG010000197.1, read on the forward strand.
AGAACCTCTTCGGCGACTTCCGTATCGTAGGCCGCCTGAGCACGAAGCCAGTAGCCGTTGGACAGACCGAAAAACCTGCACAGGCGCAAGTCGGGGTCCGCATCGTCACCTCTCATGGTCGTCCACGATCTCGACGTCTTCCGCGCGTCGTATCCGCCCGTCGGCCCTCCCTTCACTTCTTCGCCGGGCTGCCCGATGTCGCGGCGGCACCCGCAGGGCGGCATTCCAGGTGGCCTGTCGTCTGGTATCGACGCGTCATCTTCTTGTCGCGGTTGTCGGCGCCGGTTCCGACGACCGTCGATTCGCGCGTGGCCGTCCACTCTCCCACCTGTTTCGCCAGGGGGTCCGTGGGCTGGCTGACGCGCAGGAGGCCTGTTCGTTTCGACGATTCGCTCTTCCAGCCTTCGACCGGAGCGTCGTGCCCGTCGATCTGCCACTCGATCACCAACTGGAGCGGCGAGGCGCCGGCCTGACCGGTCGCGGGTGGCACGAGGTGCGCCTGGCCTTTCGCGAAGGCGGGCTGGATGTCGAGGTCGTCCGCGGCGAATCGCGCCAGCGCTTGCGGCGCGAGCGGCCATTGGTCGCCGGCCCTGGGCATCGCCGGCACCCGTAGCGTCTCGGTGAGACCCTGGCGGTTCACGAAGAGCAGGTGGCGAACCGCGTCCGTCGCAATGGTCCGCGTCGCCTGGTTGATTGTGCCGCCGGCCCGCTGGACGACAACCTTCTTCCCATCGGACGAGATGTCGATCGTCGCGCCGGTCGAGGCAACCGACGCCACCGGCCGTTTGTCCGCCGTCGCTTTCAGCTTACTGAAGGACACGGTCCCTCGCGTCAGGCGTCCGTCCGCATCGGCTACTTTCACCTCAAGGACGTGTCCGCGCTCCAACCCGCCGCTGCGCTGGATCGGAACCGCTGCTGGTGGGACCGGGTGACGAGGCCCACTTCCGAATGGTGCCCGGGCTGCGCGTGGTCGTTCTGGGTGAGGGCGCCACGGCTCGCACCTGACCTCGGTCCCCCCGGGTTCTCGACGCCTGTCGGCCCTTCAGGCACGCACGGAGATCTCAGAGCCGCCCGCCACTCAATTCGTCGAGGAAGTGGGCGACCGGCAGCGCGTCGATGCCGTCCGCGGTTCGAAACGGGCGGTCGCCGAGGAAGACCGCGGCGCGTCGGCGGAGGCCGGGCAGGTCGGCGATCGCCTTCAGCCCGACGAAGTCGCGCGTCTCGAGATGCGTCTTCGCCTTCACCTCGATCGCGACGAACTCCTTGTCGCGTTCGGCGAGGAAGTCCACCTCGGTTCCACCGGCGGACGGAGCCCAGTACGACAGCGTCTCGTAGCGCCGGCCTACTCCCCACACCGGGTCACCGTACGCACGGAGCAACATCCCGATCCAGCCCTCGAGCAGCGGCCCTCGTTCGAGTGTGGTGGGAGGATGGTACTCCTGCCTCACGGCCCGGAGCACGCCCGGGTCGGTCCAATACAGCTTCGGGTGTCGCCGTTCCTTCACGCGAAGCCGGGCCTCGTAGGCTGGAAGCCGCCACGCCAGGTAGGTATCCTCGAGAATCTCCAGGTAGCCCGTGACCGTCGTGCGGGCCACGCCCGCGTCTCGAGCGAGACCAGCCGTGTTCAGGATCTGGCCGTGAAAGAGCGCAGCGATGGGGAGGAAGCGAGCAAAGCCCGGCAGGTTCCGCACCAGCGCTTCGGCCTGGATCTCTTCCTTCAGGAACAACTGCACGTAGGCGCGAAGGCTCTCGGCCGGTTCAGGGGACTGCCAGATGATGGCCAGGCTTCCGGCGCGCAGCACGCGGGCCAGATCGAAGTCGGCTCCGAGTTCGCCCGGAAGCAGCGGCAGCAGCAGGCGCTGGAGCGCGCGGCCGGCCAGCAGGTTTGTGCCGACCTGCTTCAGCTTGCGGGCGCTCGAGCCCAGGAGGACGAAGCGGAATTGGCGTTCTTCGATGAAGCGGTGGACTTCGTTCAGGAGGGTTGGCAGACGCTGGACCTCATCGACGATGACGGTGGAGGCGTCCGGGAGGAGCGTCAGTTCGCGGCCGAAGAGCGACGGGTCGCGCAGGTAGTCCTGATACAGCGCTTCGTTGAGCAGGTCGAAGCGGCAGCTGTCCGGAAACGCCTGTCGGGCCCAGGTGCTCTTGCCGGATCCGCGCAGTCCGAGGAGGAAGAAGCTCTGCGAAGGCGGTGCCAGGAGTCGGGGGTAGAGGGGTGCTGCCATGATGACGTCAATATTACCGGAAATCTGACGACGAGTCGACGCGTGACGTTCACTGCTCCACTTCGCTTCGCCCGCCAGCAGTCCCCGCATACGCAACATCGTCGTCTTCCCTGGCGTCGCCCTACGGCTCGAAGCGGGGGCGTTCATCGCCCGCCGCAACCGCTTCTGTTCATCCTTCCCGGTTGCAAAACGGTGTGGTCATGGAACAGGCGTGCCTTGCTGGTATGTGTCTCGCACATCATGTGTGACACACATGTAGTCTGGCAAGGCACCCCGGGAGACTCCGGAGTGAACTTTGGGGTCCTGGAGTGGTGTGGGCTCCGCCGATCAGGCCGAGATGGGGTAGATCATCGAGCATCCCGATCGCCGCGGAGTCCGTCGAGCAACTCGGCCAGGGACATGATCGGGGCCCTCGGTGGCGCGCTGGTGTCGGGAGCCAGCGGCGGCGTCAGCCACCCCTTCCGAACGGCGTCGGCGAGGAGCGCGTCCGATGGCACCTCGCTCCGGCCGGCGTGCGGCGGCGCCAACTCGGCCACGACGCGGTCGCGGTCGGTCACGAGCACCGTCTCGCCTCCCGACGCGAGACGGACGTATTGCAGCTCCTGGAAGCTTCTTTGGACAAGCGTTCTCGATCGCTGCCGGCAGCGGAAATTGCTCCGGGAGTGGCCGCTCCAGACGGTTCGCCACCGTTTCACGCAGCAGGGTACATGATGCGGACC
>JANYLG010000135.1 GCA_025363775.1 Acidobacteriota bacterium
GCGATCTCGGCTGTCGGCCACGCGTAGACCCGGTCTGCGCCGAGGTCCTTGCCGCACATCGCGAGGTACGCGCCCCCGTAGGCCTTGCGCAGGATCACCGTGATCTTCGGCACGGTGGTGGCGGAATACGCGAACAGCATCTTCGCGCCGTGGCGGATGATGCCGCCGTACTCCTGCTGCACGCCGGGCAGGAAGCCGGGCACGTCCACGAAGGTCACGAGCGGGATGTTGAACGCGTTGCAGAACCGGATGAAGCGCGCCGCCTTGTTCGACGCGTTGATGTCGAGCGCGCCCGCCAGGTAGTTCGGCTGGTTCGCGACGATCCCGATCGAGCGCCCGAGCACGCGGGCAAAGCCGATGATGATGTTGGGCGCGAACCCCGACTGGATTTCCAGGAAGTCGGCGTAATCGACGACGGCCGCGATCACCCGGCGCACGTCGTAGGCCTGCTTCCCCTCGGCCGGCACGATGGTGCGCAGGTCGGGGTTCGGGTCCACGTTGCCGTCGGACTGGAACGCCGGCGGATCTTCCAGGTTGTTGTTCGGCATGAAGCCGAGGAGCTTCTGGCACAGGAAGATCGCCTCGTGGTCGTCCTGCGCCACCAGGTGCACGACACCCGAGTGGCTCATGTGGGCGTCCGCCCCGCCCAGCTGCTCGGCGGTCACCACCTCGCCGGTCACCTGTTTGATGACCTGCGGCCCGGTGATGAACATCTGCGCCTGCCGCGTCTGAATGATGAAGTCGGTGAGCGCCGGGCTGTACGCTGCGCCGCCCGCGCACGGCCCGCAGATGAGCGAGATCTGCGGCACGGCGCCGGACAGCTTGGTGTTGGTGTAGAACACCTTGCCGTAGCCGGACAGGCTGTCGATCCCTTCCTGGACGCGCGCGCCGCCCGAGTCGTTGATGAGGATGAATGGCGAGCCGGTCTTGAGCGAGATCTCCATCGTGTCGGCGATCTTCGTCGAATGCACCTCGCCTGCCGCGCCGCCGCCCACCGTGAAGTCCTGGCTCGCCAAGTGCACCAGCCGTCCGGCAACGGCCGCCGAGCCGGTGATCACGCCGTCGGCCGGGAATTCCTTGTCCGCCATCCCGAAGAGCGTGGCGCGGTGCCGCGCGAACAGCCCCGACTCCTGGAAGCTGCCCGGATCGACCAGCGCGCTGACGCGTTCGCGGGCCGAGAGCTTGCCTGCCTTGTGCTGTTTCTCGATCCGCTCCTGCCCGCCGCCGAGCACCAGGGCGCTCCGCTTCTGCGCGAGCTCCTCGAGCCGGCCTTCCATGGTCGCTGTCGCTTTCGCCTGAGGCTTTGTCATCGTCGTGTGCCCTGAACCGAGGGGGGCGACCGGCCGGTCGCCCCGAGCTGTGCCTATGCGGGCGTCACCGTCACCTTGTGCGTGCGTCCGCCGAACTTCACGTCGTAGGTAATCTCCGAGCGCACGGGGCCCTGGCCGTCATCGACGGCCGCGGCGGCCGTCTTGGGGGCGTCCTTGGCGACCGGCCTCGCGGCGGCCTCCTTGCCGACGTTCTGCGGTCCATCGTGGCGCCGCCCAAAGAACTTCGTCGCCACCTGAGGGAACATGGCATACGTGAGGACGTCTTCCTCGGTCCCGTTGCACCCGTCGAGCGCCATCGCCTGCGCGCGCAGGCCGTCCCACTCGGGCTTCAGCAGGTCGGCGGGCCGGCACGTGATCGGCTCCTTGCGGGCGTGCTTGTGTGCGAGCTCGATGACCTCCGTGTCGCGCGGGGCAATGGCATCGCCGTAGTAGCCGAGCATCAGGTCGGCGAACTCGCCCGTCATCACCTTGTAGCGGCCCATCATCACGTTGAACACCGCCTGCGTGCCGACGATCTGGCTCGAGGGGGTGACGAGCGGGGGATAGCCCGCATCGCGCCGCACGTGCGGGACCTCGGCCAGCACCTCCTTGATGCGGTCGGCGGCCCCCTGCTGCTTCAGCTGGCTCTCCATGTTCGAGATCATGCCGCCCGGGATCTGCGACTGGAAGATCTCGGTCTCGACGCCCGTGATGTTCGACAGGAATTCCGTGTAGAGGGGGCGGATCTTCGCGAAATGCTCTTTGATGCGAAGAAGGCGCGCCTTGTCCAGCCTCGTGGCGTAGGGCGTGCCATCGAGCATCTCGACGAGCGACTCGGTCGGATTGTGGCCGGGCCCGAGGCTCATGGAGCTGATGGCGGTGTCCACGCAGTCGGCGCCCGCCTCGATGGCCTTCATCAGGCTCACCAGCGTCACGCCCGTCGTCGCATGCACGTGGACGTGCACCCGGACCTCGTCGCCCAGCGCGGTTTTCAGCGCGCGCACCAGGTCGTAGGCCGGCTGGGGCTTGAGCAGCGCGGCCATGTCCTTGATGCAGATCGAGTCGGCGCCGAGCTCGCGCAGCTGCACGGCCAGCTTCACGAAGCCCGCGACCGTGTGGAACGGGCTCGTGGTGTAGGAAATCGTCCCCTGGGCGTGCTTGCCGGTCCGCCGCACGGCCTCGAGCGCGCGGCCGAGGTTGCGGATGTCGTTCAGGGCGTCGAAGACCCGGAAGACGTCAATGCCGTTCTCCGCCGCCTTCTGCACGAACCGATCGACGACGCCGTCCTCGTAGTGGCGGTAGCCCACCAGGTTCTGGCCGCGCAGCAGCATCTGCAGCGGGGTGTTCGGCATGAGGCGCTTGAACGTGCGGAGACGCTCCCACGGATCCTCGTTGAGGAAGCGGATACACGAGTCGAACGTCGCGCCGCCCCAGCACTCGAGCGACCAGAAGCCCGCGCGATCGAGATCCTCGCAGGCTGGAATCATGTCTTCCGTCGCCATGCGCGTCGCCATCAGGCTCTGGTGTGCGTCCCTCAGGATGAGTTCGGTGACGTCGATGGTTTTCGGCATAGACATAGTGATCGCTTCTCGTTGGCCCCCGCGGCCGCCAGGTAGGACGGCGCGCCCACGGCGGCGCCGCCTCTCAATGGAAATAGATTGACGCTGAATGTATCGATCGGGAAGGCCACCCGCGTCTCACGCGACCCCGCCCAGAGAGGAGAAGGTGTTCGTCCGTCAATTGTACCCCTAGTCCGGCCGAACGCCAAGTAGGGACATGTCGCGACGTGTCGCTGGTCGCGCGCGGCGTACCCGATGGAGCCATATCGCATTCCGGCCGGCCAGCCGTATTCGTACTCCTGACCGGCTGCGGCCGATCGGGACGCGGTAGAGCCGGGGAGGCAGCGGCCACAAAGGACGCGGAGCACACCCGGGACGGAATCGAGGACGCTATACTGTAAGGATGGTTCAGAGTGACAGGTCGTACCCGGCCGCGCGCCTGGTCGCGCCGCGGATCCACGATCACTTTGCGGATCATCTGGAGGCGGCTCGACAGCGCGGCGTCGTGCCCGAGGCGTTTCTTCCCGACGTGGCGGCAATCGAAGAGATCATCGACGCCGCCTTTTGGGCCAGCCTTCGGCGCGAGGAGAATTACGTTCCCAGGTTCTCGCTCGCTTTCCTTCCTCCTGACCATACGCCGCACACGCTGCGGTTCGAGCACTCGCTGCCACTCAGCGCGACCGCGTTGACGCGGGTGTCGCCGGCCGTCGAACGCTCCGGCATTCACTTGGGCGTCTGGCGCGACCAGGGCGAACTGCGTGTGTGGGGCGCCACCCGCGTGGTTCCCGCCCTGTGCTTCGTCCTCGAGGTGTCGGCCCCTGGTCTCCTCGTCGTCAAGCACCACCGCGGCAACGACACCGGCAAGTTCGTGAACGTCGCAGTCCTCGAGGGCGACCAGATCAAGGTCGTGGATGAGCGGGCGACGAGCCTGCCCGATTGCCCACACCTGCTCACCTCGCTCCTGGGATTCGACTCTCCCTCCTCGTGGGTGGACTCGCTCAATGTTCTCGTCCAGCTGGCGGTCTCGATGCGCGCGCACGGCCGCGGGGGGCTCTTGCTGGTCGTCCCCGCCGGCAGCGAGGGATGGCGCGACTCGATTGTGCGCCCGGTCGCTTACGGCCTTGACCCGCCGTTCACGCACCTCGTCGCGCTGATGGGCGACTATCCTGGCGAGGACCTGGAGAAGCCGTGGCGGGAGGCGCTGGACCGGGCCGTGGATGCCATTGCCGGCCTGACGGCCGTGGACGGCGCCGCGGTGCTGACCGACCGGTACGAACTGCTGGCGTTTGGCGCGAAGATCATACGGCGCAAGGGCGGGCAGCCGGTGGAGCGGGTGACGTTGACCGAGCCAATCGAAGGCAGCGTGGCGGTCGTCGTGCCTCCCACACAGCTCGGCGGCACGAGACACTTGTCGGCCGCGCAGTTCATCCAGGATCAGAAGGACGGTCTGG
>JANYLG010000153.1 GCA_025363775.1 Acidobacteriota bacterium
CCGCCAAGTAGGGGCGACCGGCCGGTCGCCCGGAGACACCTCTGGAGGGGCGACCGGCTGGTTGCCCTTGCCCCCTGTGTTGAACCCCGGCTCGCGCTGCAGTAACATGGGTAGATTGCGGCACCGACCGAGATCGTCGCAGTGAGCCCTCTGTCATGCCAGAGCCGACCGCGGGAGCGACCGCCGAACTTGTCATTCGGGGCGCCCGCACGCACAACCTCAAGAATATCGACCTGACCCTCCCGGCGAACGCCCTCATCATCGTGACGGGCGTGAGTGGGTCGGGAAAGTCGTCGCTCGCCTTCGACACGATCTACGCCGAGGGACAGCGGAGATATGTGGAATCGCTGTCGGCCTATGCCCGGCAGTTCCTCGAGCGGATGGAAAAGCCGGACGTGGACTCGATCGACGGCGTGTCGCCGGCCATCGCCATCCGCCAGAAGAACAGCATCCGCAACCCCCGCTCGACCGTCGGCACCGCCACCGAAATCCACGACTACCTCCGGCTCCTGTACGCCCGGGTCGGCCGGACGTTCTGCCGCGGCTGTGGCCTGGAGGTCGTGCGCGAGAGCCCGGAGGTCGTGGCCCGTCGCCTGGCGGAGTTGCCCGGGGGAACCCGGCTGATCGTCGGCTTCGAGATGCCGGTGATTGCCGCTCCAAATCCTGCTCCAGCGAACGGCGCCGATCCGGAGGACGAGGCGACCGAGTCGAACGGCGAGGAGCAGGAACTGCCGCTGTCCGCCGGGCACGACGAGGAGCGCTCGAACGGCGCCGACGGCGTCGATCCCGTGGCGGCCACGCTCGACATCCTTCGCCGAAAGGGCTTCGGCCGATTGCTCGTCGGCGGGCACGCGGCCGTGTCGTTCGACGATGTGGAAGTGTCGCTGCTGAAGGATCAGGCCATCCTCCACGTGGTCGTGGATCGACTGCGAGTCCAGGCCGACATGCTGACCCGGCTGACCGATTCCATCGAGACCGCGTACGGCGAGGGTGGCGGCGCAGCGTTTGCGCTCGAGTTGCCGGCGAGGGAGGCGGGCCGCGGCGCAGGCGCCGATCCCCGTCTTCACGTCTTCTCGGAACGGTTCGAGTGCCGCGCGTGCGGCATTGCCTACGAGGACCCACAGCCGCGGCTCTTCTCGTTCAACAATCCGTTCGGCGCCTGCCCGACCTGCCACGGTTTCGGCAACGTCATCGAGCTGGATACGGACCTCGTCGTCCCCGATCCGACGCGATCGATCCAGGACAACGCGATCGAGCCGTGGAGTAAGCCGCACTATCGGTCGAGCCTGGCCGAACTGAAACGCGCGGCGCGCGCCGGGGGTGTGCGACTTGACGTGCCGTGGGCCGACCTGGCGGCCGACGAAAAGCGGTTTGTGATGGACGGAGACGGCGGCGACTACGTGGGAGTCCGCGGCTTCTTCGCGTGGCTCGAGCGGAAGAAATACAAGGTCCACGTCCGCGTGTTCCTCAGCCGTTACCGCGGGTATCAGACGTGCCCGGATTGCGGCGGCGCCCGGCTGCGGCGCGAAGCGCGGGACGTGAGTGTCGGCGGGCGCACGATCGACCAGGTGTGCGCGCTGACCGTGCGTGAGGTCCAGCGGTTCTTCAGCGAACTGGCGCTCGGCGAACGCGAGGCGGCGATCGCCGAGAAAGTGCTGGCCGAGATTCGGCGTCGGCTGTCGTTTCTCAGCGAGGTTGGCCTCGACTATCTGACGCTCGACCGACTGTCGTCCACGCTGTCGGGCGGCGAGTCCCAGCGGATCAATTTGGCGACGTCGCTCGGCTCCGCGCTCGTCGGGACGCTCTACGTGCTCGACGAGCCGTCGATCGGCCTGCACCCGCGCGACAATCTCCGGCTGATTGCGATCCTCCACCAGCTTCGCGACCAGGGCAACACGGTGCTCGTGGTCGAGCACGATGCCGACATGATCCGCGTGGCCGATCACATCGTCGATCTCGGGCTGGGCGCCGGTGAACAGGGCGGCCGGGTGGTGTACTCGGGCACCCTGGAGGGACTGTTGCGGGAGCAACGGTCGCTCACGGCCCGCTATCTGCGAGGGGAGCTGGCGATTCCCGTGCCGCGCGAGCGGCGGCGCGGCACCGGGCAGCGCCTCAGCGTGCTAGGCGCGAGCGAGCACAACCTGAAGAAGATCGACGTCACGATTCCGCTGAACACCCTCACGTGCGTGACGGGCGTCAGCGGGTCGGGGAAGTCCACGCTCGTCCACGACATCATTTATCCCGCGATCAAGCGGCTGAAGGGCGAGGGCGAGAAGAAGGTGGGCGCGCATCGCGGCCTGACGGGCACCGAGTACGTGAGCGACGTGGTGCTGGTGGACCAGGCGCCCATCGGGAGGACACCGCGATCGAACCCGGTCACCTACCTGAAGGCGTTCGACCCGATCCGCGAGCTGTTCGCCTCGACCAAGGACGCGCGGACGCGGGGGTTGACGGCCAGCCATTTCTCGTTCAACGTGACGGGCGGGCGTTGCGAGACGTGCGAGGGCGCAGGACAGATCCGCGTGGAGATGCAGTTCCTTGCCGACGTGTTCGTGCCCTGTGAGCAGTGCGACGGGAAGCGGTTCAAGCCGGAGGTGCTCGACGTCCGCTATCGCGGGCGGAACGTGCACCAGGTGCTCGAGATGACGGTGCGCGAGGCGCTGACGTTTTTCGCCAGCTCGCCGAAGGTGCTGCGGCGGCTGCACCTGCTCGACGAGATTGGCCTCGGCTATCTGCGCCTCGGCCAGCCGGCGACGACGCTCTCGGGCGGCGAGGCGCAGCGCATCAAGATCGCCGCGCACCTGGCATCGCGCACGGGCGACCGGATTCTCTACATCCTCGACGAACCGACGACGGGGCTGCACTTCGACGACATCGCGAAGCTGCTGGCGGCCTTCCGGAAATTGCTGCAGGCCGGCCACTCGCTCCTGGTGATCGAGCACAATCTCGATGTCATCAAGACGGCGGACCACGTGATCGACCTCGGGCCGGAGGGCGGTGAGGACGGCGGGTGGATCGTCGCGACCGGGACACCCGAGGAAGTTGCCGCAGTCGAGGCTTCTCACACCGGTCATTACCTGCGCACGGTGCTGTGAGGAGGTGCCAGACGTGAAAAAAGTGATGTGTCAAGACCTGACCCCGGCGGTGGTGGCGTTGCTGGTGGGCGCGGCGCTGGCGGGGGCGCAGCAGGTGTCCTTCGACGAGGCGGTGGGGCGCTTGAAGCTGCCGGACGTCCCGGCCCGTGCGTCGGCCTTGCGACTGCTCGAGGAGTCGGGATACCCGGAAGCCGGAGTCCCGATTGCCGCGCTGCTGAGCGATCCTGAAGACCGGTTGCAACGGGCCGCCGTGTACGTCGAACTCGGCCTGTTCCTCGGGACGCGCATCGGGATGCGTCGCCATGTCGCGCTGGTTGTCGAGGTTCGCGACTCGCACCCGGCTGCCGGCGCGTTCGACCGTCTCTGGTCGTCCCTGCCGATTGCGCCCGTGCCCGTGGGCGTGGTCACCGCCATGCTCGGACCGATCCGGCACGAGAACCTCGACTTTCGCATCGAGGCCACCTACGCGCTGGGGATTCTCGGACAACTCGAGGAGACGCCGCCCCCTCCGGGATACGGCGCCGTCGCCGAAGGGCTCGCCGAGCGGCTGGCTGACCCGGCGCCCGCCGCCCGCATCGCCGTGGCCCGCGTCGCCGGGCGGGTCTTCAGGCGATGCTCCGCGCCGTGTGAGGTTGCAGGCCTCGATCGCCTCGGCGACGCCCTCGTGCACATGCTGAACGATCCCGACCGTGGGGTTCGACTCTCCGCGCTCGACGCGCTGGCGGACCTTCGCTGGGGCCGCTCGATCCAGGCGATCACCGCCGCCTACGACTACTACCAGAAGGGGCCGGACGCGCTGGCGTACCTGGTCGCGCTGGCGCGGATCGGGCACCCGGCGTCCGCACCGGTGTTCAAGGCGGCGTTGTCCCGCAAGGAAGAGGCGTTCCGCCTGGCAGCGGTTGAAGGCCTGGCGCGTATCGGCGGTGCCGACGCGGTCACTGCCGCCCAGTCGGTTGGCGCGGCCATGTCGCGCGGTCTGCAGCTGGCGACGGCCTTCGCGGAGACGCGTTCCGGCGAGGCGCGTGCGATCGACCGGATCGTCCAGGCCGTGGATGAAGGCCCCACGCGCCTGCAGGCGCGTGACTACCTGATTGAGATCGGCAAGGGATCGGCTGCGCCGGCGGCCGTCGCGCTGGGTTCCACCGGCGCTGAGACCCGCCTCGCGCTGATCGAGGTCCTGAGCGTCGTCGGCGGCGCCGGCGAACTGCCGGCGATCGAGGTCCTGCAGAATGACAAGGACGAGAAGATCGCGGCCGCGGCCGAGCGGGCCGCGATGAGGATCAAGGCACGGGCGAGGCAATGACGCTGCCCCGGGCGTTCTACGACCGGCCCACACTCCAGGTGGCGACCGATCTCATCGGGAAGGTGCTGGTCCATCGAAGCGCAGACGGAACGACCGCGGGCGCGATTGTCGAAGTCGAAGCGTACATCGGCGAGGAGGATCCAGCCTGCCACGCCGCCCCGGGCCCGACGGCCCGCAATCAGCCGCTCTATGGTCCGCCCGGGTTTGCCTACGTCTACCTCAACTACGGGATCCACAACCTCTTCAACGTGATCACGCAGCGGGCAGGGCAGCCGGCTGCGGTGCTGATACGCGCGCTCGAACCGCTCGACGGCCTGGCGCTCATGCAGCGTCGGCGTGCAGCCGACCGGGGCGGCGGGACGATTCCCGATCACGAGCTGTGTCGCGGACCGGGCAGCCTTGCTCGCGCCATGGGGATCACGCTTGACAGGAACCGCTCGGACCTGTGCAGACGACGGCTCTACCTCGAAGAGCGGGGGATTGTGTACCACGACGTCGCGTGGAGTGCGCGCATCGGGATCAGCGCGGGCACCGAGCACCTGTGGCGGTGCTACGTGAGGGGGAACCGCGCCGTGTCGGGGAAGAAGAACCCCAGGCTGCCGCGTCGCCCGCTCACCGCGGTTTCGCACTCCGACCGGTCACGGGCACGTTGACCGTCATCCTGCTGCCTTTCCGCACGACCTCGATCGCGGCGGTGCTGCCGATCTTCACGTCGGCCAGCAGCTTGATCAGTTCGACGTTGGTCTCCACCTTCGTGCCGTTGAAGCTCACGATCACGTCACCCGGCTGGATGCCCGCCTGGTAGGCGGAAGAGGTTCGCGTCATGCCGACGACGAGCACGCCGCGAGCCTGGGACAAGCCGAGTTGCTCGGCGATGTTCGGTGTCAGTGTCTGGACGTTGATCGCGCCGATCGAGCCGCGGCGCACTTCGCCGTAGCGGATCAGTTCGTCGGCGATGCGCCGGGCGAGGTTGCTCGAGACCGCGAAGCCGAGGCCCTGCGATTGGTTGACGATCGCCGTATTGATGCCGATCACCTCGCCGCGCGCGTCAATCAGGCCGCCTCCCGAGTTCCCCGGGTTGATCGCGGCGTCGGTCTGGATGAAGTCCTCGTAGTCGGCGAGGCCCATGCCAGTCCGCCCGATGGCGCTCACGATGCCGAGCGTGACCGTCTGGTTCAGCGCGAACGGGCTCCCGATGGCGAGGACCCACTGGCCGACCTTGAGCTTCGACGAGTCGCCCCACGGAAGCACCGGGAGATTCTTCGCGTTGATGCGGATGACCGCGATGTCGGTCATCTCGTCGCGGCCGACGATCTGCCCCTTCACCTCGCGCTTGTCGGGCAGCACGGCGGTGATCTCCCGGACGTTGCCGGCGACGACGTGATTGTTGGTCACCACGTAGCCGTCCGAGGAGACGATGACGCCGGAACCGAGGCTGGGCGCCTGCTCGAAGCGCGATCCGAACCACTCGTCGGGGTCGCCGAAGAACTGGCGGAAGACCGGATCGTTGGCGAACGGTGAGTTCGAGGTCCGCACGACGGCCAGCGCGGAGATATTGACGATGCCGCCGACGGCGCGACCGGCAATGGCGCTGAAATCCGGCAGGCCCGAGGTGCCGATGCCACCGGGTTGCACCACAGGAACGGCGGCCGTCGCGCTGGGCGGTCGTGGCGGCTGCGCGGCCAGTCCCTCACTGGCAGAGCGCAACCGGCCGGTGAGGACGAGCCCGGCCGCGAACCCGGCCAGAACGAGGATGACTCCGAACACGGTTCTTCTGAGCATGACAACTCCCTCAGTGTCACTAGCGTAACACTTCGCCGGTGAGTGAGTCGGCGCGCGTCCCGCGTGCCCTCGGGCGCCCACGGTTCAACCACAAAGGCCACAAAGGAGTCCGTGAGGGGGCGAAGGCGGTTACTCGACCTCGATACGGCGGCGGTCGAACAGCTTCGGTATCGAGATGGTGAGGACGCCGTTCTGGAGGTCGGCGGTGACGCCTGCCGCATCCACTTCATGCGGCAGGACGAAGGACCTGGCGAACCGGCCGTGACCCCGTTCGACGCGCTCGAAGCGGATCGACTGCGCGTCGCGAGGCGGGCGCTCTCCCTTGAGCGTCAGCTTGCCGTCCTGGATCTGAATCTGGATGTCGCCGCGCGAGAGGCCTGACACCTCAGCCGTCACGACGTAGCGGTCCGGGGTTTCGTAGAGGTCCACCGGCGGCATCCAGCCGGCCTCGTCGGCACCGGCCAGGCGGTTGATGCGCTCGTGGAGCGTGAGCATGTCCTGCAGCGGATCCCAGCGGATGAAGGCCACAAGCCATGGTAGCATGAGTCGCCGGCCGGCCGCCTTCACCCGGGTTGGGGGAACCGGCAACAACCCCTGTGCTACAATTCACGTTCGGCTCTTGCGACTCATTCAGAGGCGTGCGTGCGAGCCGCGGGTCGGCCTGCCTCCCAGCACATTGCCGGATCCCGAGACTCCCGTGTGACACGCCAGGTGAGGCCATGCAAGCGACACGACTTCGTAAGGGAATGCTGATCAAGCTCGGAGAGGACCTGTTTCGGACCCTGGACCTGCAGCACGTCACGCCGGGCAATCTGCGCGGGTTCGTGCGCGTGAAACTGCGCAACATCCGGACGGGGGCACTCGCCGATCAGAAGCTGCGTTCAGAAGACGAACTCGAGCGCGCCACGCTGGACGAGAAGTCCATGCAGTACCTCTACCATGACGGCGACGCCTACCACTTCATGGATACCGATTCGTACGAGCAGATCGCGCTCACCGAGAAAACGCTCGGTGATGCGATGAACTACCTGGTGGCTGAATCGGTGATCCAGATGGAGTTCTACGGCAGCGAGCCGGTCGGCATCGAACTCCCGCAGACGGTAGACCTGAAGGTGGTGGAGACGTCGCCGGCGATCAAGGGGGCGACGGCCAGCGCGCAGCTGAAGCCCGCCACGCTCGAGACCGGTCTCGTCGTGCAGGTGCCGCCGTTTGTCGCCCAAGGCGACCGGATCCGCGTGGTCACCGAGACGGGGGAGTATCAGTCGCGCGCCTAACGGGTGAGATCACAGGAGCCGGAGCCATGGACGTTCGGCGGACGCAGAAGGCCGGGTGGATTGAAGTGATCACCGGCAGCATGTTCAGCGGCAAGAGCGAAGAGCTGATCCGGCGTTTGCGCCGGGCCCAGATCGCGCGCCAGAAGGTGCAGATCTTCAAGCCGGCCTTCGACAACCGCTTCAGCGACCACCACATCGTCTCGCACAGCGACATGCGGATGGCCTCGGAGGACGTGGCGAACTCCAGGGCGCTGCTCGCGCAGGTGGAGGACGACGCCGAGGTGGTGGGGATCGACGAGGGACAGTTCTTCGACGCCGATCTGCCTGAGGTCTGCAACGAGCTGGCGAACAAGGGCAAACGGGTGATCGTCGCCGGCCTCGACCAGGACTATCTCGGGAAGCCGTTCGAGCCGATGCCGCACCTGCTCGCCATCGCCGAGTACATCACCAAGACGCTGGCCATCTGCGTCGTCTGTGGCAATCCGGCAAACCACACGCAGCGCCTCGTCCCGAGTCAGGACCGCGTCCTGGTTGGCGCACAGGGGACCTACGAGGCCCGCTGCCGCGGCTGCTTCGATCCGGCACTGGCCTCGGTGCCAGAATCCGCGTGAGGTCGGGCGGGCCCATGGCTCGGCTGTTGCTGCTCTTCGGCTTGGGGTTCCTGGTCGCCGACGTGCTCGGCATCGCCGAGCAGTTGCGTTACTGGCAGCGCCGTCGTACGGCGCTGCTGACCTGGCCGGGAACACGGCCGCCGTTTTACCAGATGCAGGTGGGCATCGGCATCGCCCTCACCCTGCTCTTCCTCTACGATCTGATCCTGCGGCCCTCGGCCACCGAACAGGTGTTCGGTATCGGCATGATGTGCGTCTACTACGCCGGCATCGTCCCGATGTCCGCACGCATCGAGCGCGGGTTCTACCGCGATGGCGTCTGGAGTGATCGGCGGTTCGTTGGCTACGCGAGAATCGGCGCGATCACCTGGAAGGAAGAGGGGGAGCCCGCCCTGCTGTTTGCCTCGCGTTACGGCCAGACGGCCACGCGCCTTGTCGTCCCGGCCCCCCTTTTCGGAGCGGTCCGGCGCCTCCTGCGGGACCTCATCGGTCGCCACGCCATCCACCTCACCGACACCGGCTTCCACCTGGGCCTGCGCGACGAACGCGACGGCGTCTAGAGACTCTGGGAATCCAGGGACCTGGGTCGCAAGAAGGAGTGCCTACCGTCCGAGGATCCAGCCGATCATGCCGCGACCGCCGGCAATCGGGTCGCCGATCCAGTCGGGCGGCGTGAGCCACACGAAGGCGAGGATCGCGACCACCCACAGGTCGTACTGCCAGGTGGCGCGGTCGTCCGTCCAGAAGAACGCCCGCCAGAGGACGTGGAGCACCAGCGGCTTCCTGCTCTCCTTCACCCCGTTCAGTTCCCGCCAGGTGAAGTAGATCCGATCGGCCACCGTGACGACGGAGAGGATGAGGATGACCCAGATCACCGCCGCCATGCGGTTGGTGAAGGCGCCGATCATGAGGAGGACGATCCGCTCCGGCCGCTCCATGAACCCGACCTTGCACTTCTCGATGATCGACTCGGCGCGCGCCCTCGTGTAGCTCGTCATCACCGAGAACATCATCGCCAGGGCGGTGATGATCACGTAATCGACGCGCCCGGCTTTCGCGTAGAGATAGACGAGGCCGATGAGCAGGGTGATGTCCGAGAACCGGTCCATCACCGAGTCCCAGAACGCGCCGAACGGCGTCTCGCGATTGCGCTCGCGCGCGACCTTGCCATCGATGAAATCGAAGATGCTGGCGGCCAGCATCACGAACCCGGCGGACCAGAAATAGCCGATGCCGAGCAGCCAGGCTGCGGTGATGTTGACGATCGCCCCGACGAAGGTGAGGACGTTGGGCGAGATTCGCAACGCCACGCAGAGCGCGATAATCCCGCGTAGCGGCCCGTAGCAGACGGTTCCAATCACGCCGGTGAACGTCATGGGCGGTTCAATCTCCGAGCTGGCGCCGGCCGGCCGCGCGCGGCTTGCTATAATTGAGGATCGGCAAGTCGAGCGAAAAACGACTCATCTTAATCCATGCCCATCCGTGATCTCAAGAGCCGGATCGATCGCCTCCCGGAACAGCCGGGCGTTTACCTGTACAGCAACGCCGCGGGGGAGACGATTTACGTGGGCAAGGCCCGGTCGCTGCGCGACCGCGTCAGGAGCTATCTCGGCGCGTACGGCACCAACCCGAAGACCGACGCCCTCTTGAACGAGGCCGAGGGTCTGGACGTGATCCTCACCGACTCGGTGGTCGAGGCGCTCGCGCTCGAGAACAACCTGATCAAGCAGCGGATGCCGAAATACAACATCCTGCTGCGCGACGACAAGAACTACCCCTACCTGCAACTGACCACCACCGAGGCGTTCCCCAGGGTCCTGGTAGCCCGGCGCGTCGAACGCGACGGGAACGTGTACGCCGGGCCGTTCATGCCCGCCAGCCTGGCCCGTCGCGTCATGTTGTTGAGCCACCGGCTCTTCGGCATCCGGTCGTGCAACGAGGACATCAACGGACGTCGCGGCCGGCCGTGCCTGGAATACGACATCAAGCGCTGTCTGGCGCCCTGCGTGGAGTCGATCTGTTCAGAGGACCAGTACGCCCGCGCCGTGGCGGACACCGGCCTGTTCCTCGAGGGACGGACGGACGAACTGCTGGAGGGGCTCACGCGCCGAATGGCCGAGGCGGCGGCGGACGAGCGCTTCGAACAGGCCGCGCAGCTGCGCGACTCGGTCCGGACCGTCCAGACACTGCGCGACCGCCAGCAGAAGATGGCGTCGGTGGAACTGGGCGACCGCGATGTGTTCGGCATCAAGACGGGGCCCGCCGGGGCGGCGATCCAGGTGTTCCAGGTCCGCCACGGACGGGTCATCGATCGCGCGGACCTGTTCGCGGCGGCCGAGATGGGGTCGGAGCGGTTTTCTGAACTGCCGGCTGCGAATGACGAGATTGAAGTCGACCCCAGTCCCCTGGCGGAGGTGCTGCAGGCGACGCTGCAGCAGTTCTACTTCGACCGCGAAGTGCCGCCCGAAGTCCACCTCCCGGTGGAACTGCCAGAAGCCGAGGCCACCGAGGCCTGGCTGACCGGGCGCGCCGGCCGTCGCGTGCGGCTCGTCGTGCCCAAGCGCGGCGAGAAACGCGGGCTGCTGGAACTGGCCGCGCGCAACGCCGCGCAGGCCTACCAGTCGCGGTTCAACCGCGGGGACGCCGCCCACTACGATGCCCTGGACACGCTGCGCGTCGTCCTCGGACTTCCCGCGCTGCCGCGCCGCATCGAGTGTTTCGACATCTCCACGATTCAGGGCAGCGAGACCGTGGCATCGTTGGTCGTCTGCGAGGACGGCCGCATGAAGCGATCGGACTACCGGAAGTTCCGCATCCGCAGCCGGGGCAACGCCTCGTCGGTGTCAGGCCGGCCTGGCCGCGCCACCGCCGCGTCAGCCGAGCCCAGGTATGCCGACGACTTCGCGGCGATGAACCAGGTTGTGATGCGCCGCTACCAGAGGGTTCTCGAACAGGGCGGGCCGTTCCCGGATCTCATCGTGATCGATGGCGGAAAAGGACAGCTGTCGGCCGCCTACGCCGCGTTGGAGGAGCTGGGATTGGCGAATCTCGTGGCGGTCGGCCTGGCCAAGAAAGAGGAACTGGTACTGACCCGCGATCGCGAAGAGCCGCTGGCGCTGTCGAGGTCGAGCATCGCCCTCCTCCTGCTGCAGCAGATTCGCGACGAAGCGCACCGGTTTGCGGTCACGTTTCACCGCCAGGCGAGGCGGATGCGCGATCTCCGCTCGGAACTCGATGGCGCGCCAGGGGTCGGTCCTCGCCGCCGCCGGTCGCTGCTGACGGCGTTCGGGAGTCTCGCCGGCGTTCGACGCGCCACGCGCGAGGAATTGACCACCGTTGTCGGCCCCAAAGTCGCCGACGCCGTCCTGGCGTACTTCGCGGCTGGCAGGTGACAGGCAGGGCTGAGGCCGGGGCCGAGGGCTGTTTTTGACAGCCCGTGCAGCCCGGTGTTAGCCTGATTAGCTCTCGTGGACATCAACTTCGGTCAGATCTTCATTTCGTTCCTCGTGCTGGTCTTCTCCCTGACGGTGCACGAATCCGCTCACGCGTGGGCGGCGGACCGCCTTGGGGATCCGACTGCCCGAATGCTCGGCCGGGTCTCGCTCAATCCCGCGGTCCACGTCGATCCCGTCGGGACGTTGTTGTTCCCGCTGGTCGGCCTGCTCACGGGCGCGCCGATCATCGGCTGGGCGAAGCCCGTCCCCGTCGCGACCTGGCGGTTCGAACATCCGCGCCGTGACTACCTGATGGTGGCGGCGGCCGGCCCGGTCAGCAACCTGTCGCTCGCGTTTGTCGCCGCCATGGCGCTGCGCCTGCTCCCGGCCGGCGTGTCCATGCTCGGTGGCGCGCCCGTAGATGCGGCGTCAGCTGCCGAGAGCCGCGTGCTCGTGCCGATCGCGCGCTTCGTGTGGAGCGCGCTCGAGATCAACCTGCTCCTGGCGATCTTCAACCTGCTGCCGATCCCGCCGCTCGACGGCAGTTCGGTGCTGGCCGGCTTGTTGCCCGAACGCTTCGCCGCTGTCCTGGATCGCCTTCGCCCTTACGGGTTCGTGCTCCTCTACGCGCTGATGTTCTCGGGCGGCTTCAGCCTCGTGGTCGGCACCCCGTATCACTACTTACTGACGTGGTTGATGTGAAACCTCGCGTTGTCTCTGGCATGCGCCCGACGGGCAAATTGCATCTCGGTCACCTGGTGGGCGCGCTCGAGAACTGGGCGGCGCTGCAGGACCAGTACGAGTGCTTCTACTTCGTGGCCGACTGGCACGCGTTGACGAGCGAGTACGCCGACCCGACGGCGCTCGTCGAGAACTCGTACGACAACGTGGCCGACTGGATTGCCGCGGGGCTCGATCCCGAAAGGTCCACGTTCTTCATCCAGTCGCTCGTGCCGGAGCACGCCGAGCTCTTCCTGCTGCTGTCGATGGTGGTGCCGATTCCGTGGCTCGAGCGCGTGCCGACCTACAAGGAGCAGCGCGAGCAGTTGTCCGACAAGGACCTCTCGACGCTCGGCTTCCTCGCCTATCCGCTGCTGCAGACGGCTGACGTCGCGATGTACGACGCGGCGTTCGTCCCGGTGGGTGAGGACCAGGTGCCGCACCTCGAGCTGTCGCGCGAGGTCGTTCGTCGGTTCAACCACTTCTATCAGCGGGCCGTGCCCCTCCTGACCGAGCCGCAGCCGCTGCTCACGACATTCCCGCGCCTGTCGGGGCTCGACAACCGCAAGATGAGCAAGAGCTACGGCAACGCCATCGACCTGTCGGACGATGCCGAGGCGGTGCGCAAGAAGGTGATGAGCATGTACACGGATCCGAAGCGGATCCGGGCGGATATCCCAGGCACGGTCGAAGGGAATCCCGTCTTCCTCTACCACGATGCGTTCAACAGCAACGTCGAGGAGGTCGAGGACCTCAAGGCGCGCTATCGACTCGGCAAGGTGGGCGACGTCGAGGTGAAGAAGAAGCTGGTGGTGGCGCTCAACGGCGTGCTCGACCCGATGCGCCAGCGTCGCGCCGACGTGCTCGCCAAACCGGGCCGCGTGCGCGAGATCCTCTTCGAAGGCTCCGCCCGCGCCCGCCTCGTCGCCAGGGAGACGATGGAGAGGGTGCGGGAGGCGGTGAGGGTGCGATACCGGTAGGGGCTAGGGAACAGGGACCAGGGAAGAGGGACCAGGGAAGAGGGCGAAGAACAGGGATATGGAACGTCCGGTAGAGGAATTCGAGTCGTCGCTCGATAGCTATTCGGTCAAGCTCGACCAGTTCGAGGGGCCCCTCGATCTCCTCATTCACCTCATCAAGCGCAACGAGGTGAATATCTACGACATTCCGATCGCCCTCATCACGGCGCAGTACCTCGAGTACCTCATGTTGATCCGGGAACTCGACCTGGACGTGGCGGGCGAGTTCCTGGTGATGGCCGCGACGCTGATTCACATCAAGTCGCGGATGCTGCTGCCGCGCTCCGACCCGACCCAGGAAGATCCCGAGGAAGACCCGCGCGAAGCGCTGGTCCGCCGGCTGCTCGAGCACCAGCGGTATCGCCAGGCCGCCGAGCTGCTCCACGAGCGCGAGACGTTGCGCGAGGCGCAGTGGCTGCGGCCGGATGGTCGCGTGGCGCCGCTTGCCGGCGAAGAATACGAGCCCGAGCTGGAGGTCGACCTCTTCAGCCTCATGGCCGCATTCAAGTCGGTGCTGGATCGCGCGAAGCAGCGCCCGCAGGTTGCGCTTCCGGCCGAGCAGATCCCGATCGAAACGCGCATCGAGCAGTTGCTGACGCGGCTGTCGGAAACACAGGCGTGCGGGTTCGAGGACCTGTTCGAGGATGTCACCTCGAAAGGCGACATGATCGTGACGTTCATCGCACTCCTCGAGATGATTCGCCTGAGACTGATTCGCGTGTTCCAGGCCGGCTCGTTCGGGCCCATCCGGATCTACAAGGCGAAGACCGTCGCGGCCGGGAGGTAGGGACATGGAAGACGAACGAGCAGATCCCGACACGTCCGAGCACGGCGACACGCCCGGGACCGATTCCGACACCAACGAGCGGGCCCAGTTGACGGGCGAGGTGGCCGAATCGGTACCCGAAGCGGAAGCGGGCGACGTGGCGGACTCCGTCTCCGACGAGGTGGCTGACAGCGCGCAGGAGCTTGCCGCCGACCCGGCGGAAGACGCCGCGACGGACGCGGTGCCCGCGGCGGTGGACCCGGCGACCGTGATCGAGCAGCCGGCCGAGGAGATGCAGGAGGTGTGGCCAGGCCAGGTCTCCGAGGAACTGAAAGCCGTCATCGAGGCGCTGGTATACGCTTCCCCCGACCCGCTCACGCCGAAGACGCTGTTCAAGGTTCTCGAGTCCGAGCCGCGCGAGGACGTGCAGGTCTCTCTGGACTCACTGCGACGCGACTACGCCGAGGGGCGTGGCGGACTCCAGCTCGTCGAGGTTGCTGGCGGCTATCAGATCGTGACGCGCCCCGAGCTCTCGGAATGGGTGCGCCGGCTGTTCCACGAACGCAAGACGCAGAAGCTCTCGGTGGCGGCGCTCGAGACGCTGGCGGTGATTGCCTACAAACAGCCGGTCACGGCGCCGGAGATCACCGAGATCCGCGGCGTCAACACGGCAGGCGTTGTGGCGACGCTCCTCGAACGACGTCTCATCAAGATCGCGGGCCGCAAGGCGGTCGTCGGACGCCCGTTCCTCTACGCGACGACCCGGGAGTTCCTGATTCGTTTCGGCCTCAAGGACCTGAACGACCTCCCGAAGATGGAGGACATGGCCGACGTGCTCGGCTTCGAGCCGCCGTCGGGGCTGGCCGAGGCCGGTCCGTCCGAGACGATGCTGCCGCTCGACAGCGGCCCGGACCCGGACAAGACGCTGGACATCGAAGACACCGGGAATCGATAGATGCCAGCCATGCAGATCCGTCTTCAGAAGATTCTCTCGTCGGCGGGCGTTGCGTCGCGGCGGGCCTCCGAACGGTTGATGGCCGAAGGCCGCGTGTCGGTCAACGGCCAGACGGTGCTCGAGTTGGGGTCGCGCGCCGATCCCGACAAGGACGATGTTCGTGTGGACGGCCGCCCAATCAAGCGCGAGACCCGCCGCATCTACCTGCTTCTCAACAAGCCGCGCGGCTACGTCACCACCCGATCCGATCCCGAAGGGCGGCCGACCGTTCTCGATCTCGTTCCCGGCCTGCACGCATACGTCTACCCGGTCGGACGCCTCGACTACGACTCCGAAGGGCTGCTGATTCTCACCAACGACGGCGACCTGGCCGCGGCGCTCATGCACCCGAGCCACGAGGTCGCACGCGAATACCACGCCCGCGTCCGCGGCGTACCGGACGGGCACGCGATGGAGAGGCTCTCGCGCGGCGTCGTGCTCGATGGCCGCAAGACGGGCATCGCGGAAGTGGCGCTGGTTGCTGCTGGGGTGGGGCAACACGGCGACCAGGGGCTGCTCTCGATTACGCTGCATGAAGGGCGCACGAGGCAGGTCCGGCGGATGTGCGAGGCGGTGGGGCACCCGGTGGTTCGCTTGCGGCGAGTGCGCATCGGGCCGTTGAGAGACGCCACCCTCGAGCCGGGCATGTGCCGCTCGCTGACTACACGCGAAGTCGCCGCGCTGCGGAAATCGGTCGGGTAGTCACCCCCGACCCTTCTGCGTCAGCCCCGACCCCTCTGCGTCAGTTCCGACCCGTCTGCGTCAGCCCCGACCCCTCTGCGTCACCCCCGACCCGTCGTCGTCATTTCATCATCCCTGCCCAGAACCTGATCAGGTTCACGACTTCCCAGGTCGTCGCCGGCCGGTCCACCTCGGCGTGGCTGATCAGCGTCGTCAGCAGCAGGTGCACCGTGGTGTGCGGCTCGAGGTGCTTCGCCAGTCGCAACGTTTCGATGGCCGGTACCACGTTGTCCTCGACACCGTGCAGCAGGAAGACCGGGGCGTCGGGCGCCGGCGACTGGTCGGGCGACAGTGCCGCATCGTCACCGAGATTGGCAAGGTGCGGAAGGAGTTTCGGCCCCAGGTTCTGCACGTCCCGCACGTTCACCAGGTGCAGGAAGGTCCGTCCAGGCTCCGCCATCGCCTCTTCCTGCGCGCGCGCCTGGGCGAACTCCTGGTCGGCTGTCTTCTGATCGAACAGGGCGAGGTGCGAGGCGTGCAGAAACGTGAGGATGCCGGTCTTGAGCGGCTCAACCTGCTCGAGCGGAACCAGTTGTTTGGCGAGGTCGAGCGTGACGATTGCCACGCCGTAGTCGTGCGGCGCCGGCACGGGTGGCGCGTGGTCGATCCCCGGCGCCGGCGGTTCGGTGCCGGAACACAGGTAGCGGACGACCCGCTGGAAGTTGGCGTGGCCGCCGAACGAGAACACGAAGCACAGGCGCCCTCGGAGGCTCGGCCGGCCGGCTGCGACCATCGAGAGCCCGCCGGCAAAGCTGATGCCGGCAAGGCCGATTCGGTGGCCTCGCGTCAGGTCGGAGCGGTTCGAGAACCACAACGCGGCATCCTCGATCATGTCCGTCGAGCGCGCCGTGATCAGGTAGTGACTGAGGTCAGGCAACTCCGGCGTGAGCACGATGAAGCCGCTGGACGCCAGGTGGCGGGCGAAGGCGACAAGGCGGGGCTCGTCGATCCCCAGAGCGTTGACACCGGGCGTCAGGAGCAGCGCGCCCTCCGTGTGGGTTTTCGGCGTATAGAGTCGTGCGCGAAGGGGGCCGAACCGCGACGGCACGATGTCCTTGCGCTCGGCGACGGCGTCGGTCTGCAGTCCGGCCAGCGTGGGGTGCTGTCGCTCCAGCCCGGCGGTGCGCACGATGAGCGAGGTCGCGCGCACGTAGGGACGCGCTGCGGCGCGCACCGCCAGCAGCGCCAACGCCGCGACCACCAGGCCGACCGTCCACAGAATCGGAGCACGCATGGGGAGAGATGTTACACTGACTGGCCGAACGTCAGGAGTCAGGAGCCAGGGGCCGGGATTCTGGAGTCGGGAATCGGGGTTGAGGACACCACCGTAGGGGCGACCGGCCGGTCGCCCGCGAGAAGCGGTCGGGGATCGCGGATGTCGCGGGGGCCTGGAGCTCCGCGATTGAACTCGGACTGATCACGTGAAGCATCGGCTGATTATCGCTATTGACGGGCCGTCTGGAGTGGGGAAGGGCACGGTGGCGCGGGCCGTGGCGGCCGCACTTGGCTACCGGCACGTGGATACGGGAGCCATGTATCGCGGTGTGGCGTGGCGTGCGCTCCAGGATGGCATCGGATTCGAGGACGAGGACGCCCTCTCGGCGCTCGCCACCCGCATCGCGACCGACGCGTCCGGACGTGTGGTTCAGGTGGACGGCGTGGACATCAGCGGAGCGATCCGCAATCCCGACATCGATCGCGGCGCAGCGCGAGTGGCGCGAATTGCCGGCGTGCGGGCGGCGCTCGTGGCGCAACAGCGCCACCTTGGCGAAGGCGGCGGCGTGGTGATGGAAGGGAGAGACATCGGCACGGTGGTGTTTCCCGATGCCGACGTGAAGGTCTACCTCGACGCGTCAGCCGAGGAACGGGCGCGGCGTCGCATGCACGACCAGACCCACAATGGGTCCGGCGACATGGCGAAGGTGACCTCGGAAATGGCCGCCCGCGACGATTCGGACCGGACCCGCGCTGTGGCACCGCTGGTTGTCGCCGCCGACGCCCGCGTGATCGACACGACAGGCCTCAGCATCGACGAGGTCGTGGAGCGGATCCTCGCGATGGCGAACCGGCCACCTGAATTGTAGGGGCGGCTGGGCCGGTCGCCCCTACCGGCGTTTGCGGCGTCCTGTGGTTCGTTCCTTGTCGTCCTCGACGACGGCCAGCCCCCGGGGTCGGGTTGTCGCCGCCTGGCGCCTCGTCGCTTCGAGACGCCGACGCCCGCTGGATGGTCCTCTCGTTACCTTGACAGTTCGCCTATAACTATCGTAGAATGTGATGCTTATCGACACAGATCGATTCGCAAATTCAGCCCGCCGGTGCTGTGAACTGGCAAATCTCGATAGAGGAGGACGCGTAACACATGGCGGACGCCAACAGCGCCAACGGTTCGGACTTGGCAGCCCAGGGGACGACCAACCCCGAGCTCCAGGACAAAGGAGGTGAGCCGACACCGGCCGCCGGGATGATATCAGCGGATCCCGGTGACCAGCTCGACACCGACTCGGCAGAATATGCCAAGCTTCTTGACTTCTACGACAGCAGCTTCCGCAACATCTCGGAAGGTGAGGTCGTCAAGGGCACGGTTCTCAAGGTCACCGACTCCGAGGTGATCGTCGACGTCGGGTACAAGTCGGAAGGCATCATCGGGGTCCAGGAGTTCCTGGACGAGAACGGACAGGTCACCGTTCAGCCCGGCGACATCGTGGACGTACTGCTGGAACGCACCGAGGACCGCGACGGCTACGTCGTTCTTTCCCGCGAAAAAGCGGAAAAGATGAAGATCTGGGACGACGTGGAGAAGGCCTTTGCCGAGAAGAAGGTCGTCATCGGCCGCGTGATCGAGCGGATCAAGGGCGGTCTGGCCGTCGATATCGGCGTGCGGGCGTTCCTGCCCGGTTCGCAGGTTGACGTACGCCCGGTGCGGAACCTCGATGCGCTGCGCAACCAGGAACTACGGATGCGCGTCATCAAGGTGAACAAGAAGCGGGGGAACATCGTCCTCTCGCGGAAGATCCTCCTCGAAGAAGAGAACGCGGAAAAGAAGAAGCACACGCTCGAGACGCTGGCCGAGGCCAAGGTGCTGCGCGGTGTGGTCAAGAACATCACCGACTACGGCGCCTTCATCGACCTGGGCGGCATCGACGGCCTGCTGCACATCACCGACATGTCGTGGGGCCGCGTGGGGCACCCGTCGGAGCTGTTCAAGGTCAACGACGAGATCGACGTCATCGTGCTCAAGTACGACCCGGCCACCGAGCGGGTGTCGCTCGGGTACAAGCAGCTGAGCGCCGACCCGTGGTCGGCGGTCGCCGAGCGGTACCCGGTGGGCGCGCGCGTGTCGGGCAAGGTCGTCAGCCTCACCGACTACGGCGCCTTCGTCGAGTTGGAGGCGGGCGTCGAGGGGCTGATTCACGTGTCCGAGATGTCGTGGAGCAAGCGGGTCAAGCACCCGTCGAAGGTTCTCAACGTCGGCGACACGGTCGAGGCGATGGTCCTCGGGCTCGACCCGCAGGCGCGTCGCATCTCGCTCGGCCTCAAGCAGATCGGCTCGAACCCGTGGCAGGAACTGGCCGAACGGTACCCGGTGGGCTCGCGCATCGTCGGAAAGGTGCGCAACCTGACCGAGTTCGGGGCGTTCGTCGAGGTCGAGGAGGACATCGACGGCCTCATTCACATCTCGGACATGTCGTGGAGCAAGCGCGTGAAGCACCCGTCCGAGGTGCTGAAGAAGGGCGACAAGGTCGAAGCGGTCGTTCTCAACATCGACGCTGAGAACCAGCGGCTGTCGCTCGGTCTCAAGCAACTCGCCACGGACATCTGGGACGAGTTCTTCTCGCGTCACCAGGTGGGCGACACGGTGGAAGGCAAGGTGGTCCGCCTGACCAACTTCGGCGCGTTCGTCGAACTGGCAGAGGGGATCGAAGGGCTGATCCACATATCCGAGTTCGATGAGCAGCAGGCGGGTGTGGAGAAGATCGACCTCCAGGTCGATCAAACCTACCCGATGAAGGTCATCAAGCTCAGCCCGGGCGAGCGGAAGATCGGTCTCAGCATTCGCGCGATGCGCCTCGACCAGGACCGATCGGACTGGCAGCACTACACCGATGGCGGCAGCGTCGGCGCGACAATTGCCGAGCATCTGAAGAACCTGGAGTAGCATCGCGGTAGGGGCGGGCTTGGAACCCGTCCCTACTGACCCCTTCGGTCTTTCGTTCTCCGTTTGCTTTCGGACGTTTTCCGTGTCCGGTGTCTCGTCCGGTTTCGACCCGTGCCTGAGCTAGGAGGAGTGAGGCTGTGATACCAGGGGGCAGCATGACGAAGGCGGAACTCGTGGAAGAAGTGTCACGGGTTTCGGACCTCACGAAAAAGCACTCGGAGGTTATCGTCGACACGGTCTTCAAGAGCATCATCGACGCGCTCCAGCGCGGCGAGAAGATCGAACTTCGAGGCTTTGGCAGCTTCCGGTTGCGCCGGCGGGAACCGCGCAAGGGGCGGAACCCCAAGACGGGCGACAAGGTGGACGTGCCGCCGAAGAAAGTACCCTATTTCAAGCCGGGCAAGGAACTGAAGGAACTGATCAACCGCGGCGAGGTGGCAGAGGGCGTCAACGTGGCGTCCGAGGCAGACCAGGCGGCGGCGAGCAGCCTCTAGGACAGGACATCCCGTCCTCCCTTTTCACGAAAGGCGCCCGTGGATCGCCTCTGGTCCCCCTGGAGATTCGCCTATGTCACCGGAAGCGGCGAGCCGGAAGGGTGTGTCTTTTGTGATGCCCAGATGCACGAGCAGGCCGAACCGCTCCTGCTGTTCCGCGGCACGACCTGCTTTGTCATCCTGAATCTGTATCCCTACAACAACGGACACCTGATGGTGGTGCCGAACCGCCACGTGGCCACGCTCGCCCTCGCCACGCCCGAGGAACTCGCAGAGATGATGCGCCTCACGCGCGCCGCGGAGATCGTCCTCACGGAGGCGTACCGGCCGCAGGGGCTGAATGTCGGCATGAACCTGGGAAGGCCGGCGGGCGCGGGCATCGCGGACCACATGCACATCCACGTGGTGCCGCGGTGGACGGGCGACACGAACT
>JANYLG010000155.1 GCA_025363775.1 Acidobacteriota bacterium
GGGAGCACGTCCGCCTCGAAGTCGGGGACCCGCGTCGCGTTGATCGGTGCCTGGATCGCCTCGGGTTCCAGCCGGGCGATCGCGGCGAGCGTCAGCTTCGGGTCGTGACACGAGAAGCCGCGGAAGCGCACGACCTTCTGATCGACCATCTTGCGGATGGCCTTCTCCGCGCCGTTTGGCCCTGCGATCTGGTCCAGTTCGGCCTGGCTGCCGAGGTTGTGGTGCAGCATCAGGTCGAGATGGTCCGTGGCCAGCAGCCTGAGGCTGCGTTCCATCTCCCGCATCGCCCCATCGTAGTCGCGCTGGTCCGTCTTGGTTTCGAGGAACGCGCGCGCGCGGTGCGTCTTCATCGCCAGCCCGATCCGCCGCTCGCTGCAGTCGCCGTCGTTGTCGGGCCCGTAGTTGGCGCAGGTCTCGATAAACGTCACGCCGCTGTCGATCGCCCTGCGGACCAGCTCCGCACCTGCCTCGTCCGACAACACCGGCTCGTAGAACCGGGCGCCGCCGCCCAGCCCCGCGATGCTGACCTGGACGCCGGCCCTGCCGAACGGCCGCAGCGGAACCAGCGACGCCGCCTCGACGGGGACCTCCAGCCGGCCTGCGACCGAGGCAAACAGGGATGTGCCGGCCGCCGCAGCGGTCGTCTGGAAGAATGTCCGACGCGTGATTTTGGCCATGATCGAGTCTGCTCCTCTCCGGGTTTCCGCGCGCCCGCCCGCGTCAGCGGCTCCTCAGCACCTCGAGGATGCGATCCGTGGATCGAAGGGCGAGCGCCACGAAGGTCAGCGCCCCGTTGATGCATCCTGCTGTCGGTGTCGTCGGAGCTCCGACGACGAACAGATTGTCGTGGTCGTGTGTCCGTCCGTGACCGTCGCACACCGAGCTGGCAGGGTCCGCGCCCATCCGGCACCCGCCACCGGGGTGGTCCCAATAGGAGCCGACGCTCGTGGAGACGATCTTTCCGCCGCCGGTTCGGACGATGCGATCGAAGGCGGCTCGGATGTGCTGCTGCACCCGCTCCTCGCGTGCGACGCTGGCGTCGTCGAGGCGGTGATCGATCTTTGGCAGCGGATCCCCGTATCGATTCCGCCTGGCCGGGTTCAGCGTCAGGCGGCTGTCGATCGACGGGTGGACGTCATAGTACGACCGCAGGCGGACGCTGCCGCCCTTGGCACGCGTTCTCCAGTCGTCCATGAGCTGGTCGCCGAACAGGTACCGGCCCGCGTCGTCGCGCAGCCGCGGCCGCCGCCCGTCGGCGCTCTCCCACACCCGCAGGTCGTGCCTGACGTAGGGCTGGTCCGCCGGGCACCGCAAGTACTCGCGCGAGAGGAGGCTGTCCGCGCCGCAGAGGCCTCCGTAGATCTGGGTATCGACCCTGGCCTGGGCGTTGAAGAACTTGTGGCCGTTCATGTAGCGGCCTACCAGCCCGGAGCCGTTCGCCAGCCCATCGGGGAACCGCGGGCATGCCGAGAGCAGGAGCAGGTGCGGGCTCCACGCGTAGCCGGCGGCCAGCACGAACAGCCGCGCGCGGTACTCCGCCACATCGTTCGGCCGATCCTGGTGCGCGCCCTGCGCCGCGACGATGGTGGGCTTCGTATCGTGGAGGACGAGCTTGCGAATGAGCGTCCGGTCGTGGAGGACGATCTTCTTCTCCTCCAATAACCGGCGGAACGTCCAGTCGGGCGAGTAGCGGGCGCCGGTCGGACAGACCGAGGTGCAGGTGTCGAATACGAAGCAGGGGCCACGTCCGTCGGGCGTCGGCGTGACGTTGCGGGTCACGGGCAGGACGACCCACTTGAAGCCGCTCTGCCCGGCCCACTGGCGGAGTCCCTTGAGGTTATAGCTCATCGGTACCGGAGGCCGCGGGTAAGGCTCGGATCGCGCGTCCTCCGGATATGGACTCGGCTCGCCGGCGACGTACAGGCGCCGCTCCGCTTCGCAGTAGGCTTTCTCCAGCTCTTCCCACGGCAGCGGCCAATCGGTCGCCAGTCCGTAGAGCGACTTCAGACGAAGATCCTCCTGCGAGAACCGGTTGCACGCACCGCCCCAGCGCAGGGCCTGGCCGCCCACAGCCATCGTATGGCAGATGACGCCCTCGGCCAGCTGGTCCTCGATGACGTCTCCCGGCCACGGGCTCTCGCCGTAGTCGAGCGAGCGCCGCCGGTACTTCCCGCGGTTCCCGGCGTCGAAGAGCGCCGAGCCGGCCTCGACGACCGTGATGGCCAGGCCGGGGTGTTTTTCCGCGAGCTTCTCCGTGAGCATCGCGGCCGAAATCCCGCTCCCGATGACGCAAACGTCGCTTTCGAAGGTCGGCATGCGTGATTCCCCTACACGAGCGGCCGCGGGCGCACGGCCACCGCGTCAATCGAGCGGCGCTTCTCCTGGCCAATCTGGGCGCGATAGCAGTAGTCGTTCGCCTCGCTGCTCTGGAAGTAGAACGCCATCAGGTCGCTGACGACGTGCTGGCCTTCCGGAAGCCCGGGGAGAGTCTCGATCCTGGCGTCGCGCATGGCGCTCTCGATCAGCGTCCGCTTGACGTCGGCGGGCAGCCGGTCGAACGGCGAACCCTGCTGTTGTGCGGCACGCTCGAGCACGGCCAGTTGTTCGACGTAGCGCGGGACCGACGACGCAGCCGTCCGGCGCACATCGGGGTGTCCGTAGCCGTGTTCCATGACCACGCCGGCACGGTAGCCGCGAAGCCAATCCAGGAAGCGATCGGTGACGAGCCCGACGGCGCGGCGGCCGAGGGACGCCGGCAGCACCACCGGGGCCAGCGCGCGCAACGTCGCGACGCTCGCAGCGGGCAACCCCTCCTCCTGTGCGAGCGTCACCAGTTGATGGACGGGCGCCAGCGCGACGGCCGACACCGCAAGCCTCACGAACGTGCGTCGTTTCATTCGAACTCCCATCGTCTGGTCGAAACGACCGGATTCTATCACCGCCCGCTGCTCGACCCGCGCCGCCGCCGTTTCAGGGCAACCACGGGGTGCCTGCCCGCCGGGTCGTCACTTCGTCTTCGACAGGTACGACTCGATCGCCTCCGTCGCCTCGCGCAGTCCTGCCTCGACAGCGTTGCGGCCCCGGATCAGCTGCGTATCGAGGAAGCCGAATTCGTCGCCGTCGCGCGGCAGTGTCGCAAGGTCCTTGACCCGGGCGAGCAGGGGCAGGACCGGCAACTCGGCTGCCGGGTCCTGATCGAACCGGCCCGACTTCGTGTAGAGGATCGAATTCAACTGGTGGGTCAGCCGCACCACGAGGCGGTTGAACGCATCCACGCCGGCCGCATCAGCGGGGCGTGGCGCCTTGTCGAACCGCCCGGCGGCGGACTCCAACGCGGCTGCCGCGCCCATGGTCGTCGCCAGGTCGAAACCGCTCGCCGGCGTCCCGGTCAGGTCCTTCAGGGCTGCCATGTAAGAGGCCGCGATCGGCGCCAGGCGGTGGGGCAGCACGCGAAGCGTCGCCAGATCGTAGAGCTGGGCCACGCGGTACCGCGTATCGAGTTCGAGCGCCTTCATGTCGATCTTGTCGAGCGTGTCGTCGGACGCGTGCCAGTATGCGATCCGGCCCGTCACATCGACATCAGGGTGCCCGTCACCCGGACCAGGTACGCCGACGGAGAAGAACGGGATGCCAAGCCCCTGGAACGCCGAGTCGCTGTCGCGGCCAGGACGGAAGACTCGCGATCCACCGCGATCCGTTCCGGGCGACTTCCCGGTCAGGCGCGCGGCCGATTCGCGCGCGTAATCTGCCAGCCCTGGCCACCCGCCAGTCGACACGGCGTCCATCCGCGACCCGCGGCGGCCCGGCCCGTCCAGATTGGTGTGCGCGACGCAGTGCCGATCGAGATCGGCCCAGAAGCGGTCGACATACCAGCCCGAGCCCGCGTACCGCCCGAACGAGTGGCCGGTCCACCACGCAAACCGGACGCCGCGCTCCAGTTCGCCCTGGTGCTTCTGAAGCACGCGCGCCATCTCGAGGATTGAGGCGACCGACCCGGCGGTGTCGGTCATGCCTCGATACCACGCGTCGACGTGGGTGGTGACCAGCACGAAGTCGGCGGACTTGCCTGGCACCTCGGCAACCACGTTTGGCTCCACGCGCCAGCCCCTCGTCACCTCCGCCTTCAGCCGCGCACTGAGATGGCCGCCGGCGGCGGCCGCCGCCAGGCGTTCGCCGTCGGACTTGGTGATGCAGAGGTACGGGATCGTCGGCAGTCGCTCGGCGCTCTCCGAAGTGGGCGTCCCCCAGATCGTCGAGACGATGTCCTCGTGGAGGGTCTCTGTGGCGTCAATCTGCACGATGCCGACCGCGCCCGCCAGTTGGCCCGCCAGGACGAGCGCCTCGGTGTCGACGACGCCGCGCACGACCGGGATCGTTCCGCGCACCTCGGGCCCGAACCCAAGCGTTTGGTCGACGCGCCGCGTCACCTTCGGATCGATGAGCAGGGGGCCACTGACGCCGCCCGGCGGCGTGGGCGCCGCAAATGCCGCCGTCTTGGCGGCGATCGGCGGCTGCCCCGGGATGCTCACTTCCGCTCGCCCCGGCCAGCTCAGGTACATCCGTGACTCGTAGACGGTGTGCCGAATGCCGTACTCCCGGAGCTTCTGCGCCAGGTAGGTTGCGGCCGCCCGCTCTCCCTCGCCGCCCGCAGTCCGATCCACGTCAATCGCGCGCAGCGACCGGTCGATGTCGGGCGCGGACACTTCTGTCTGGACGGTCTTCGCGGCGCCGCCGGTCTGCGCGGACGCGAACGTGGCCACACATACGGCTCCAGACGCCATCAGCAACAGGAGAACTCTCGTCATGATTTCGTTTCCCGCACGCCCGGATGCTGCCCGGATCGATGTGGTATGATACGCGCCCGTCGAACGTAGATCAACCAGGGAGCTGCGGTCGCCCACAGCCCACGAAGGACTCTCCCATGAACTGGAAAACATCAGGCGTCGTCGTCCCCGCCTTGCTCATCGGCCTCGCAGTTGCCGTCGCGGCCCAGACCCCGCAAGCGCAGAAGCGGCGCCTGTCGCTCGACGACCTCGCCGCACTCCGCGAGGTCAGCGACCCGCAGATCTCGCCTGACGGCGCGTGGGTCGCCTACGTCGTCCGGACCACG
The DNA here is from genome assembly GCA_025363775.1 of Acidobacteriota bacterium. Classification (GTDB taxonomy): domain Bacteria; phylum Acidobacteriota; class Vicinamibacteria; order Vicinamibacterales; family Fen-181; genus FEN-299. Next base: position 5,111 of record JANYLG010000155.1, read on the forward strand.
GACGTCGAGAACGATCGGATGTCGAGCGACGTGTTCATGGTGAGGTGGGACGGGACCGAGACCGTCCAGCTGACGCGGACCGAAGCGAGCGAGAGCCAGCCGCGGTGGAGTCCCGACGGCCGGTCCCTGGCCTTTCTCGCCGCGCGGGGTGAGGGTGCCAAGTCCCAGGTGTGGGTGATGGCGAGGGTCGGCGGCGAAGCGCGCCAGGTGACGCGGCTGCCCGGGGGCGTGTCCGACTTCGTCTGGTCGCCCGACAGCAAGCGCCTCGCGCTCGTGGCCGCGGACCCGGAACCGGATCCCGGCACGACGAAGGCCGGCCGCAAGAAGACCCTGCCACCGATTGTCATCGACCGTTACCAGTTCAAGCAGGACATCGAGGGCTACCTGACCGGCCTGCACGATCACGTCTACTTGTGCGACATCGCCAGCGAGAAGACCGAACAAGTGACGCGCGGCGCGTCTGACGACGTCCTGCCGTCGTGGTCGCCGGACGGGAAGACGATCGCGTTTTCGACCAAGAGGGGCGCTGACCCGGATCGCCACGAGAATTGGGACATCTACCTGATCGAGGCCCGCGCGGGCGCCGAGGCGCGCCAGTTGACGACGTTCGAGGGCGCCGACAACGACCCCGGCCAGCGCACGCGGGCCGCCTGGAGCCCCGACGGCAGGACGATTGCGTACCTCCAGAGCGGCCCTCCCAAGTACTTCTTTTACGACGCCCCGACCATCGCTGTGATCTCCACGTCCGGCGGGCCTGCCCGCATGGTGACGCCGAGCCTGGATCGTGCCCCGCGGCAGGTCGCCTGGACCGATGATGGAAAGTCGCTGTGCTTCCTGGTCGAAGACGACCGGACGGTGCGCCTGTCGCGCGTGGCCGCCGCGGGCGGCCCGGTCGAGCCGCTGTGGACCGGACCCGGCGTGTTGCGGGACTTTCACCTCGGCCCGCAGGGAAAAATTGTCGTCCTCGCGTCGCGCCCCGACGCGCCGTACGAAGTTATGGCGCTCGAGGCTGGGAAACTGCGGCCCCTCTCGACGCAGAATCGTGACCTGGTCGAGGCCGTCGGGCTCGGGCCGGTTGACGGCATCAGCTTCACCAGCCGGGACGGCACGCAGGTGCACGCCGTCGTGATCAAGCCGCCCGACTACACGCCGGGGAAGAAGTACCCGACGATCGCCTACATTCACGGCGGCGCGCCCGTGCCGTTCAACCAGGATACCTTCGAGTTCCGGTTCCTCTGGCACTTCTTCGCCTCGCGCGGCTACGTCGTCGTCGCGCCGAACTACCGCGGCAGCTCCGGTCGCGAGCGGCCGTTCGTGCGGGCGATCTACGCGGACTGGGGGCACCTGGAGGTCGAGGACGTCCTGGCGTCGATCGACTACCTGGTGGCGACGGGCGTCAGCGACCCGGATCGGCTCGGGATTGGGGGGTGGAGCTACGGCGGGCTGACGACGAACTATACGATCGCCACGGACCGGCGCTTCAAGGCGGCGGTGAGCGGCGCCGGCGAGTCGAACATGCTGGCGGTCTGGGGCACAGATCAGTACATTCGCCAGTACGATGAGGAACTGGGCGTGCCGTGGAAGGAGAAGGACCTGCAGACGTACATGAAACTGTCCTATCCCTTCTACCATGCCGACCGGATCACGACGCCGACGCTATTCCTGTGCGGAGAGAAGGACTTCAACGTGCCGCTGCTGAACTCGGAGCAGATGTACCAGGCACTGCGGGCGATCGGTGTGCCCACGGAACTGGTCATCTACCCGGGCCAGTTTCACGGGCTCACCACGCCGAGCTACCTGCGCGACCGGCTGCAGCGCCACGTGGACTGGTACGACCGTTACGTGCTCGGACGCAAGTAGACGATCCGTTGCGACGATGCGACCGGGCCACGTCAAACTCTCTCCGCATCGGAGACGGTCCTGATGGCGTGCGTTCAGCGTCGCCGACAGACTGCTTCCGGAACATCGAGCGCCCGGTTCGCCCTCGAAGCGCTGAAGGCACGACGGGTCGCAGAAGTAATACGTGCGTCCGCGGTTTTCACCGTGCCCCGCGGCGTTCGCGGGATCAATCGTCATCCCGCAGCAGAAGTGCAGGTCTCGAGAGATCGAATCAGCGGGTCAGCGTGAACTGACCATTGTTCATCGCGCCGCCGCACGACTGCGTCCCGGACATCATCCCGGACATCATCCCCGATATGTTGCCCGAGTACGTTCCCGTCATCGTGTGGCCGTCTTCCGACATGGTGGCCTGGCCGTCCAGGCCCATCGAGCAGGAGGACATCATGCCGCTGAACCCGCCATTCGGCACGTCCATGTGGAAGGTCGCGGTGGAGCCGTTGATGGTGCCCTGCATCGAGCCGTTTCCCATCATGCTCCGGCCGCCATCGCTGATGTTCGTCGTCCCGGTCATGGCGTTGCCGTTCTGGGTGAGGGTCCAGGTCATGTTCTCCCGGCCGCTCGTGTCCGCCGATGTGCCGGTCCATGTGCCGGACAGGCTCGTGAGCGTGCCGGTTGGGAGAGGAGTGGGCGTCGCTGGTGAAGAGGTGGATCCGCCACATGCGGCCACGGCCACCAGGCTGAAGACGACGAGAATCGATGTGCGCATAGCACACCTCCATTGGGTTTACGCGGAATTGTAGAGATGGGTTGCCCCACCCGCCACTATAACAGATTCACACGATCGGCCTCCGGTGACATCGAGAGCGAACCGCTCACGAGTGTCGGTGGAATCAAGCCCGGCAGCGCCGTCCGCATCTTCCAGAGTTTGAAGACGGCGGGGTAGACGAGCAGTTCCAGCAGAAACGAGGTTGCGAGACCACCAATCATTGGTGCCGCGATACGCTTCATGACGTCGGCGCCTGCTGAGGTGGACCACATGATCGGGAGGAGGCCCATGAAGGCGGCGGCCACGGTCATCATCTTCGGCCGCGCGCGCTTCACTGCGCCGTGCACGATCGCCTCGTCCAGATCCGCGAGACTCTTCAGGCGTCCCGACCGTGCAAACTCGTCGTACGAAAGGTCGAGGAACAGCAGCATGAAGACGCCCGTTTCGGCATCGAGGCCCAGCAAGGCGATCATCCCGACCCAGGCGGCAATCGAGACGTTGTAGCCCAGGACGTAGAAGAGCCAGATTGCGCCGATCGCGGAGAAGGGCACCGCCAGCATGACCAGGCTGGTCTTGAATACGGACTTCGTGTTCATGAACAGCAGCACGAAGATCAGCGCCAGCGTGATCGGCACGACGATCTTCAGTCGTTCGCGCACCCGCAGCATGTTCTCGTACTGGCCGCTCCAGATCAGGACGTAAGTGGGCGGCAGGGTGAGCTTCTCTCCCACAAGTTTCTTGGCCTCTTCGACGTAGCTGCCCACGTCCCGCCCCGCGATGTCCACGAAGACGTATCCGGCGAGGAAGCCGTTCTCGTCGCGCAGCATCGACGGTCCAGTCAGGACCTTGATGTCGGCGAGTTGCTCGAGCGGCACCTGCGCACCGGTGGGGGCCGAAACGAGTACGCGCTTCAACCGGGTGATGTCGTCGCGCAGCTCACGCGGATAGCGCACGTTCACCGGGTACCGTTCCCGCCCTTCGATCGTGGTCGTCACGTTCTCGCCGCCGATGGCAGACATGATGACGGACTGCAACTGGTCGATGGTCAGGCCGTAGCGGGCCAGGTCGTCGCGCCGAGGGATGAAGTCCACGAAGTTCCCGCTCGTCACGCGCTCGGCGAAGACGCTTCTCGTGCCCGCAAGCGGCCGAAGGATCTCCTCGATGCGGAGGCCGATCCGCTCGATGGTCGCCAGGTCGGCCCCCATGACCTTGATGCCGACCGGCGTGCGCACACCCGTCGTCAGCATGTCGATGCGGCCTTTGATCGGCATGGTCCAGGCGTTGCTTACGCCCGGCATGCGAACCGCCTCGTCCATCTGGTTGACGAGGTCGTCCCAGGAAATCCGATCGGGCCAGATGGGGCGGAACGCGGGCTCCAGCCATCCGGGCACGCGGCCCGAGTACCAGCGGGGCAGGTGGCGCCACTGGTCCTGCGGCTTCAAGACGATGGTCGTTTCCATCATCGAGAACGGTGCCGGGTCGGTGGACGTTTCCGCACGGCCGGCTTTACCCATCACGCTCTCGACCTCGGGGAAGCGCCGCAGCACCGTGTCCTGGCGCTGCATCAGATCTTGCGCCTGTGCCACTGAGATGCCGGCGACCGTCGTCGGCATGTAGAGGATTGTGCCCTCGTTCAGCGGGGGCATGAACTCCGACCCGAGTGTGAAGTACACCGGCACGCTGACGGCCACGGCGAGCAGCGCCAGGGCGATGACCGTCTTGGGGAAGCGGAGGACGAACCGGCACGCCGGGTCGTAGACCTTGAAGATGGCCCGACTGATTGGGTGTCGCTCCTCCGCGTAGTAGGTGCCGACCAGTGCCACCGTCGCCACCCGCGCGAGCCACCGCGGGCGGAACGTCAACGGATCCATGCGTGTGAACAGCATGCGCATCGCCGGATCGAGCGTGATGGCCAGGAGGGCGGCGATGGCCATCGCGAGGTTCTTCGAGAACGCCAGCGGCTTGAAGAGCCGCCCTTCCTGGTCCACGAGCGCGAAAATCGGCAGGAACGCCACCGCGATGACGAGCAGCGAGAAGAAGACGGACGGCCCCACCTCCTGCAACGCTTCGAGGCGGATGGCGTGGAAATCGCCCTTCCGCCCCTCGGCCTGCCAGCGGTGGAGCTTGTTGTACGCGTTCTCCACCTCCACGATGGCCCCGTCCACGAGCACGCCGATCGAGATGGCAATCCCCGCCATTGACATGATGTTCACCGTCACGCCCATGTAGTACATCGGGATGAAGGCGATGAGCACCGAGACGGGGATCGTGACGATGGGGACGATGGCCGAGGGAATGTGCCAGAGGAAGATCAGGATGACGAGCGAGACAATGATCATCTCGATCGTCAGCTCGTGTTTCAGCGTTTCGATGGCCCGCTCGATCAACGTGGATCGATCGTAGGTGGTCACGACTTCGACGCCGCTGGGAAGGGAAGCCCCCAAATCCTTGATGCGCTCCTTGACTGCCCGGATGACGTTCAACGCGTTCTCACCATGGCGCATGACGACGATGCCGCCGACTGTCTCGCCGGTGCCGTTCAAGTCGGCCACGCCCCGACGCAACTCCGGCCCCAGCTCGACGCGCGCCACGTCCTGCAGCAACACCGGCACGCCGCCGGGAGCGACCTTGATGACAATCTTCCGGAAGTCCGAGAGTGTTCTGGCGTAGCCACGGCCCCGCACCATGTATTCGCGCCCGCTCCACTCGATCAGGCGGCCGCCCACCTCGTTGTTGCTCTTGCGGACCGCCATCGTCACTTCCTCGAGCGGGAGCTTGTAGGACGCGAGCTTGTTGGGATCCACGGTGATCTGGTACTGCCGCACGAAGCCGCCCAGCGACGCGACCTCCGACACGCCTGGCACCGCTTGGATGGCATAGCGGATCGTCCAGTCCTGCAGCGACCGGAGCTGCTCGGGTCCCAGCGCACCGGTTCGATCGACCAGGGCGTACTGAAACACCCAGCCGACGCCCGTCGCGTCGGGACCTAGCTCGGTCTGCACGCCTTCAGGCAGGCGGGGCTGGATCTTGGACAGGTACTCGAGCACGCGGCTTCGTGCCCAGTAGATGTCCGTCCCGTCCTCGAACACCACGTACACATAGGAGAACCCGAAGTCGGAGAAGCCGCGGATCGCCTTGACGTGCGGCGCCCCGAGAAGGGCGGTCGTGATGGGGTACGTGACCTGATCCTCGATGATGTCGGGGGACCGGTCCCAGCGTGAGTAGACGATGACCTGCGTATCGGAGAGATCTGGCAGCGCGTCGAGCCGGATCGTCTCGAGGACGTAGAGCGCTGCGACCACCACGGCGGCCGTGGCGAGCAGGACGAGGAGGCGGTTCCTGGCCGAGAACTCGATGACTTTGCGAATCATGACTCAACTCACGCGCCCTTGGAGCTACTGCTCGTGCTTGTGTGGTTCGTTTGCAGGGGCGTAGACCTTGCTAGTCAGCGCTCCACGCAGACGCGACTCCGAATCGAGCAGGAAGTTGGCGGCAATGGCGACCCGCTCGCCAGCCCGGACTCCGGTCCGCAGGATCGCTTTGCCGTCAGCCCTCGGGCCCACCTGCACCTCGCGCGGTTCGAAGTGACCCGGTCCGACTTCGACAAAGACTACTTGCCGCGTGCCCGAATCGATGATCGCCGAATCCGGCACGACGACGCCGCTCACCCGCGATGCCTCGAGCGCGACGTTGACGAACATGCCCGGCTTCAGCGCCAGGTGCGGGTTGGAGAATTCGAGGCGGACCTTGATCGTTCGGCTCTCGATCTCGATCGTGGGGTAGACGAGGCTGACCCGACCGCGAAGGGAGGTGCCCGCGTCGTAGGGCAGCGTGACGGTGGCCGGGCGCCCGAGCTGGGCGGAGTTGGCCTCGGCTTCATAGAGCTGGGCGGTGACCCAGACTCGTGACAGGTCCGTGAGGGTGAGCAGATCCATGCCGGGCTCGACTTTGTGCCCTTCGACGACGCTCTTGTCGGTCACGTATCCGGTGAAGGGCGCGCGGAAGACGATCGTCCGCTGGGCCTTGCCGGTACGATCGAGCTGCTGCAGGAACTCCTCGGGGACGTCGAACAACTCGAGGCGGCGTCGGGCAGATGAAGCCAGGTCCTCACCGCCGCGGCGCACTTCGGGGAGCGAGGACTTGGCGAACTCCTCCGCGCTCTGTCGCGCGCGCACATACTCCTCCTGACTTGCCAGCAGCTCCGGCGAGTACAGTTCGAACAGCGGCTGGCCAGCACTGACTCGCTGCCCGACGGCATTCACGTACAGCTTCTGTACCCAGCCGCCCACCTTCGTCGTGACGTGGCGCACTCGTGTTTCGTCGGGGACGACGGTTCCCACGGCTCGCACCGAACTCACGACCGACTCGGTGGTGGCGGCGACGGTCCGCACGCCGGCCCTTTCGGCGCGTCCCTCATCGGTGTGCACCGCGGCGAGGCCGGGCGGCGTCGCCGCCGCGGCGTCGCCGGCTCGTGGTGACGTCTTCTCGGGCTCCGCGGCGACCGTCTTCTTGACCAGGTTCATCCCACACTTCGGGCAGTTGCCCGGTTTGTCGTCCTGCACCTCGGGGTGCATCGGGCAGGTGTAGATGTCCTTGTGTGGCGTCGAGTCTGTGTGCTGGCGGTCTTTCTCGACACCCGGCACGGGTTTCGGCGCATCGGCCTTGGTCGGCACGAGCCGCATGCCGCAGATCGGGCAATCGCCCGGCTTGTCCGACACGTAGTCTGGGTGCATGGGACAGTGATAGAGCTGCGGCGCCGTCTTGGCGGCGCAGCCCGCGAGGACGAGCACGGCCGCGAGGGCCGCGGTGATGCCACAAAAGACCAGCCAGGCTGGGCGAGGCCCGCGACGGTGGATGAGAGCAAGTAGTTTCAAGGGAATGCCTCCTGCACAAGACAGCGGGGCTGGAGCCCCGCCTGACGCGTTCACTGAGAGGGCGACCCGAGCAGCGCCGCGAGCCGGGCCTGGGCGGAGAAGCGATCGGCTTCACGTCCGGCCAGCTCCGTGCGGAGGTCGATCCACCGCCTGAATTCGTCGAGGACCGAGACGAAGTCGCCTCGGCCTCCGAGATAACTCGCGCGGGTGGCGTCGAGCGCGGCGCTGTTCTGCGGCAGCAGCGCGTGCTGATACCGCTCGATTTGGTCGATGGCGTTCTGATACTGGGCCAGCAGGCCCGTCGCCTGGGCGCGTACGTCGATGGCGGTGTTCGCGAGTTCGAACTGCGCCGCCCGGCGTTCACTCTCGGCGGCGGCGATGAGGGGCAGTTGCTTCCGCTCCTTCCGGAACGGCAGTTCGACGCCGACGCTGAATTTCACCATGCGATCCAGGCCGCCTTGCCAGAAGGCGCCTCCGCCCACGCTCCAGCTTGGCTTCAGCTCCTGCCGCGCGGCGTCCACCTGGCGACTCGCCAGATCCACCTCCGTCTGACGGAGCGCTACGGCCGGAGCGCTGCGAGCGGTTTGGGCGACGATCGACGCGGCCTCGCCGGGAAGGGCGGCCGGCGGGAGACCCGTGATTCGCCCGATCGGCGTGTCGGGTGGGTCGTTGGTCAGACGATTGACGGCCGCCTGCACAGCGGTGCGCTCAGCCACCAGGTCCGCCACGCGCTGGCCGATGCGTGTCTGTTCGAGCTGCACGCGGAGGACGCTCGCCTGATCGGCGCCACCGGTCGCGTATCGGGCGGTCACCGTGGACTCCAGCATCCGGACGAGCTCGGCCGCGTCCGTCAGCGTGTCGCGTTCCCGATCGATCACGTACAACCGTGCATACTGGACGCGCACCTCCGTGGCCACATCGGCCGCCATCACCCGCTGCTCTGCCGCGCGCTGTGTCGCTTCGACGGCCGCCACAGAGCGGCGCGCCGTCCGCCGTCCCCGGCTGAGGAGGCCCTGGCGAATCGAAGCACCGATCATCGACCCGGGATCGGATCCGATGGTGTATCGCGGGAAGTTGAAGGCCTGGTACTCGAGTTCGATCATGGGATCGGGGAGGGCATCCGCGGCGCGGATGGCTGACTGCGCCGCCTGAATGCGCTCGCGACGTGCGGCGAGAGACGGGGCGCGCGCGAGCGCCCGCTCGACGAATGTGTCAACGGCAGGAGCCGGAGGGGCTTCCGGAGCGGGCGCAAGCGACTGAGCCGTTCCGTTCGGAGCCAGTGCCAGCACGAGCACAGCGGCGACGATGATCGAGCGCAGCATTGAACGAGACGCGACGAACACAAGACTCCTCCGGGACCGGCGGGCGCTGTCCTGTCGACAAGACGCGACCTTTACCTGATGATGCGAGGATGACTTCGGGTGGGAGCAGGAGGGCCCCGACGGGGTACTTGGCAAGAGCGGTGCCGAAGCGCTCGGCCCGGAGCGCCGGGTCGGAATCCGGCTATTTCCGGCGCTGTAGCGGGCCAAGTGACGGCCGCCGATGAGGCGGCCGCCCCGTTGAGGTGATCGATTTCAGACAGGTTGATGAGGGGCGTGGGGGATAACAGACAGGCCCGCCAGGCACCATCCTCAACGCTTCGGCTGCTGCGCCTGCTTCGTCTCCGCAGCCAGCCGAACCTCTGTCGCGACCATCACCGCCTTCCCGTCTTTGTCCTTCGCTTCAACGGCCGTCACGACGACACGGTCGCCGGCCTTGATCGCATCGGCCTTCACCTTCGCCGTGCCCCGCAGGACCCGCGTCTTCTCGTTCATGGTGACGAGCGACGTCTTGCCATCGGTCGCCTTCACCTCGAGATGGTTCTCGTGGACCATCGACACGATGCCCAATATCTTGTGCTCGTGACCCGGGTGCGCAAGGAGGCGCGGTGCAGAGGTCAGGGCCAGGACGAGCGTCAGGATCGAAACAAACCGAATCATCGTATGCCTCCAGGATGTGTATGGCGCCTTGGCGCCAAGATGGTCGTCGCGCCGGTTCCGCCGTCCAGGAACCGCCGCGCCTCTTCCGCTTCGCGCCACTCGTCCGCGCTCCTCGGGTTCATCGCGCTCATGTCCGCCAACTCGTCCTCGGTCAGCTTCGGCAGGTGCCGGACGAACTGCACCAGGTGCCAGCTTGCCAGCTCCCCTTCGAGCGTGCCGGTGCCCCAGGCGGGCATGCCGGTGAGACGGACGCCGTTCTCGATGATGTAGAACAACGCACCGTCGGAGAGCGCCTGGGTGGCGTCCTTCCGCAGGTCGGGTGAGCGGGGATACAAGCCCCGGCCCATCTCCGTCTCGCCGCTCCCATCGTTTCCGTGGCAGACGGCGCAGTGATCGGCAAAGTGCGCCATGCCGTCCCGTAGACGCTGACCCGTCTGCTCGACAGGGTTCGTGCGCGCGTGTGCCGCGCGCGGAATGGCGAGTGAGCGAAGGCGCCGAGCGAGTACCGCCTCGACGCGCCCCGGCTCCGACCGGGCGCTGATGCCGCCGGCCATCAGCCAGGCCCCGATCATGACGGCCCCGACACCAACGATCGCCAGCGCGACGAGGATGATCTTCGAGAGAAGTCTCATGTGCATCTCGACCGTCACCGGGTCATCGACCGCATCGGGTAGCCCGAACACATCTGGAAGTCCCGTCGACTCGGTGACGCGATTCGCTGCAGGACTTCATCGCAAGGCCACGGGCAACTGGTGAAGCGTTCAGCGTTCTGTTGTCTGCCTGAGGGGCGTCGGCGCGTTCACGAACGCCCATAACCTCTCGTGGAAGCCAGGCGGAAGAGGCGCCTTCAGTTCGAATGTAAACGGGCGCAAGTCACCGCCGCCGCCCTCATAGACGGTCACCTGGAGACGGTACGGATCGAGCGGCAAGACCGAGGCGATGTCGTGGAACCGCCAGAAGCGGCTGGCACCAGGCTGTGGTGACCGGTACACGAGCGCCTGGTCGTAGAGAACGAGGTCGCCCTCGCTACCGCGGCGACCACGAACATGTTTTACCGGCACCCGGTAGGGTGGAGCGCCGGCCAGGGGCGGCAGCACGGCCGTCACGACCGCTCGTGGCATCTTGTCGAGCAGGAACGCGACGACGTCCGGCGTGACCGCTCCCTGTGTGACCTCGTACGCGACGCTTCGGTCGGTCCACAGGCGCGTCCAGCCTTGATCTTCGTAGGTCCGCACGACGATTCGCGATGGTGAGGCGATCTGCAGTTCCCTGATCTGCTCGTAGGTCCACCGCCGCGCGTCCTTCTTGTCCGAGGTTCGGTACTCGACCCCCTGGTCGCCGACGACCAGCGTGCCATGGCTCGCTCCCAGCAGGTGCGGCTTCTTGACAGCCAGCTCGAAGGTCTGAGGCGCGGCGGCAGCCGGGCCGGACCAGGCGAGGAGTGCGAAAGCTGCCCACGAGATGACTCGATTCGATTTCACGAGGGTGTTCCTTCCTGAAATGCGTTCGTCAGGCGTTGCCCTTGGCGAGCATCGCCGGCTTCACCTCGGCGTGCCACTTCCAGACGGTGAAGATCACCGGGTAAATCAACAGCTCGAGAATGAACGACGTGATGACGCCGCCGACCATGGGCGCCGCGATGCGCTTCATCACGTCCGCCCCGGCGCCATGTCCCCACATGATGGGGAGCAGCCCCATCAAGATGGCCATCACGGTCATCATCTTCGGCCGGATCCGCTTGACGGCGCCGTCCTCGACCGCGTCCTGAAGGTCGCGGAGGCTGTTCATCCGCCCCTCCGCCTTGAAGCGGTCGAAGGCGTGATCGAGGTAGAGCAGCATCACGACGCCGGTCTCTGCGTCCACGCCGGCGAGGGCGATGATCCCGACCCAGACGGCGACGCTCATGTTGTAGCCGAGCAGGAAGAGCAGCCAGAACGCGCCGACAAGCGAGAAGGGCACCGCCAGCAGGACGATCGCGACCTTCACCGGGTTGCCCGTGTTGAAGTAGAGCAGGACGATGACGATGAGGAGCGTGACCGGGATGACGATCTTCAGGCGCTCGGCCGCCCGCAGCATGTACTCGTACTGGCCGCTCCATTCCAGGTAGTACCCCTCGGGCAGCTTCACCATCTGGCCGACCACGCGTTTGGCCTCGTCCACGTAGCTCCCGATGTCGCGGTCGGCCACGTCCACATAGACGTAGCCGAGCAACTGCGCCTGCTCGGTCCGGATCACCGTCGGTCCCGTCGAAAGCGAGATGTCGGCGACCTGCTCGAGCGGAATCTGCGCGCCGCCCGGCGAGGCAATCAGCGTGCGGCGCAGCGTGCTGATATCGCTCCGGTAGTACCGCTGGTAGCGGACGTTGACCGGAAACCGCTCCCGCCCCTCGATCGTCGTCGTCACGTTGGCGCCGCCAATCGCCGATTCGATCACCATCTCGACGTCGCCGACGGTCAGGCCGTAGCGCGCAATCTGGTCGCGTCTCACCTTGAAGTCGACGTAGTAACCACCCGTCACCCGCTCGGCGAACACGTTACGCGTGCCCTTCACACTCCCGAGCGCCCCTTCAATCTGCGCGCCGATGGCGTTGATCGTCTCCAGTTTCGGTCCGAAGATCTTGACCCCGACCGGCGTCCGAATGCCGGTCGAGAGCATGTCCACCCGGGCCTTGATCGGCATCGTCCACGCGTTCACCACGCCGGGCAGGCGGACCTGCTTGTCGAGTTCGGCTTCCAGTTTCGCCGGTGTCATGCCGGGCCGCCACTGCGACTCCGGTTTCAGGTTGATCACCGTCTCGATCATCTCGGGCGGCGCCGGGTCGGTGGCCGTGATCGCGCGGCCCGCCTTACCAAACACCGACTCGACCTCCGGGACGGCCTTGATCAGCTTGTCCTGCACCTGGAGGATCTGCTGGGCCGTGGGCACCGAAGCGCCAGGCAGCGTGATCGGCATGTAGAGGAACGTGCCCTCGTAGAGCGGGGGCATGAACTCCGAGCCCAGTGTCATGAAGATCGGAACCGTGCTCAGGAGGATGAGCACCGCGACGATGAGTGTCAGGGCGCGGTGCCGCAGCACGAACTCGACGAATGGGTGGTACGCCCAGATCAGGAAGCGGTTGATCGGGTTCTTCTCTTCCTTGGCGATCTTTCCGCGGATGAAGAGCACCATGAGAAACGGCACGATCAGCACCGAGGTGATCGCCGCGAATCCCATCGCAAACGTCTTCGTGAAGGCGAGCGGCCGGAAGAGTCGTCCTTCCTGCGCCTCGAGCGTGAAGATCGGGAGGAACGAGACGGTGATGATCAGGAGCGAGAAGAACAGCGGACGCCCGACCTCCTGCGCGGCTTCGATCAGGACCTCCCGGCGTGGCCTGGCGCCCTGGTCGTGTTCGAGGTGCTTGTGGGCGTTCTCGATCATGATGATGGCAGCGTCGACCATCGCGCCGATGGCGATGGCGATGCCGCCCAGGCTCATGATGTTCGAGCCGAGGCCGATATAACGCATCGCGACGAACGAGAGAAGGATCGCCAGCGGCAGCGTGAGGATGGCGACCAGCGCGCTCCGGACGTGCCACAGGAAGACGATGCACACGAGCGACACGATGATCGCTTCTTCGATCAGCTTCTCCTTGAGATTGCTGATCGACCGTTCGATCAGGTCGGAGCGGTCGTACGTCGTCACGAACTCGACGCCCTTCGGCAGTGAGGGCTGAACCTTGTCCTTGACCGCTTTCTTGATGTTCTGAATGACGCTGTTCGTGTCCACGCCGTACCGAATGACGACGATCCCGCCGGCGACGTCGCCTTCGCCGTTCAGGTCGGCGACCCCACGGCGCATCTCCGGTCCCAGATGCACCCGGCCCACGTCCTTCACCAGGATCGGCGTCCCGTCGGGTTTCGCGCCGAGGCCCACCTGCTCGATGTCGGCGACGTTCTGCAGGTAGCCCAGGCCGCGGACCATGTACTCCCGCCCGGTCCACTCGACGACCCGCCCGCCCACGTCGTTGTTGCTGGCGCGGACGGCGGACGCCACCTTGTCGATCGTCATGTTGTAGGCGAGCAGGGCGTTCGGATCGATCTCGATCTGGTACTGCTTCACGTACCCGCCGACCGGCGCCACCTCGGCGACGCCGGTCACGCTCCGCAACTGGTACTGCACGTACCAGTCGTTCAGCGTGCGCAGGCGGGCCAGATCCGTCTTTCCCGTGCGATCGACGAGCGCGTACTCGAATCCCCAGCCGACGCCGGTTGCATCGGGTCCGAGAACGGGCGTGACGCCGGCCGGGAGGCGGCCCTGGAGGCCGTTCAGGTACTCGAGCACGCGGCTCCGCGCCCAGTACGGGTCGGTGCCGTCCTGGAAGATGACGTAGACGAACGAGACGTCGAAGTAGGAGAACCCGCGTACCACCTTCACGTTCGGCGCAGAGATGAGCGCCGTGACGATCGGGTAGGTCACCTGGTCTTCGACCAGCGTCGGACTGCGTCCGTCCCAGTTCGCCGTGATAATGACTTGAACGTCGGAGAGATCCGGAATCGCGTCGATGGGCGTGTTGCGGATGGCCCACACGCCGCCGCCGACGATGGCCAGGATCAGCAGGACGACGATGAAGGCGTTGCGGGCGCTGAAGGCGATGAGCTTCTCGATCACCGGGCGCCTCCGGGGTGAGGCGCGTCGCTCGCGGAGGGAGGCGTGAGGAGCTGGTCATCGCCGCCCGACTTCTTCGGCGGCACGGGCGGTTTCTTCGTGGCCGGCTTCTTCATCCCCGGCATGCCAGGCATGTCCTCCATCTGGTCCTGCGGAACGCCGGGCGCCTTGGGCGGCGGCATCTTCATGCCCGGCATCTCCTGCCGCTTGCCTGACGGCGGTGCCGGCGCGGGCGGCGGTGGGCCAGCTGGTTGTTTCTGCCCGCCCATGTCCATCCCCGGCATGCTCATGGACATCGCCTGCATCGCCGACTGCAGGTTCGCTTCGGAATCGACCAGGAACTGCGCGGACGTGACGATCTGATCCCCCGCGGCCAGGCCGCTCAGCACCGGGTAGAACTCGTCGGTCGGCTGACCCAGCTTGACTTCGCGCGGTTCGAAGTACCCGTTCGGATGGGCGACGATCGCCACCTGCTTGGCCCCCGTGTCGATCACCGCCTCCTTCGGCACGGCCAGCACCTGACCGCCGCGGGTCTTGATCGACACGGTCACGTAGGTGCCGGGCTTGAAGGTTCCCCCGGCGTTGCTGAACTCGACCCGGACGCGTGCCCGCCTGGTCTGTGGGTCGATGTCCGGGTAGATGAACCCGATCCGCCCCTTGATGGTGCGGCCGTACTCGCCATACGGGAAGGCGATGTCTGCGTCCTGTCCCACCGCGATCTGCCCGAGTTCGTACTCGAAGACCTGGCCGATCACCCAGAGGGTGGAGAGATCGGCCAGCTTGAAGGCGGCGATCTCCGGGGTGACGTACTGGCCGGCAAAGGCGTTGCGCTCCAGGACAATGCCGGTGAAGGGGGCGTGCAGCGTCAGGCTGCGGCGTGGCTGGCGCGTCTTCTCCAGATCGGCAATCTGGGCATCGGAGATGTCCCACAGCTTCAGCCGTTGGCGGGTGGCGGCGAGCAACGACTCGCTGCTCGCCCGCGTTTCGACCACCTGGCTCGAGGCGAACTGATCCCGGGCCTTCAGCGCGAGCAGGTACTCGGTCTGGGTGGCCACCAAATCCGGGCTGTAGACACTGAACAGTGGTTCGCCCCGGCGGACCGGCTTGCCGACGTAATCGACGTAGACGCGTTCGATCCAGCCGGCGACCTTGGTGTTCACCTGCGTCACGCGGGTTTCGTCATAGGCGAGGGTGCCCACCGCGCGAATGGTGGTGTCGAGCGCGCGGTGTTCGACCAGCGCCGTGCGCACGCCGATCAACTGCTGGCGTGCCGGCGAGATGAACACGGTCGGACCTGACGCCGCTGTCGGGTGATCGCCGGACGGCTGCGCGGGCGTCTCCATCCCCGGCATGTCCTTCATGCCCTTGTCGGCGCCGGCCGGCGCCGCCCCTTGGGAGGTCGCTGCCGCGGGGCCGCCCATGGGTTGTCCCGCCACGCCGAGCGCCGTGCGCCCGCCCCGGAGCGCGAGAAACACGAGGCCCCCGCCGATGAGAAGCGAGATGATGGCGACCAGGCCATAACGGAGGAGGGCCGCGCGGCGCTCGCCGACGTCGTGGAACTCTCGCCGCGCGGCGTCGGACGGCGCGCCGGGGTCTTCGGGATTCGTGTGGTCGGTCATCGAACCAGCTCCTCGTTGACGAACGGTTCTATCCGGGCCAGGGCCTGCCGCAACCGGGCCGCCTGTTCCTCATAGCTCACTTCGTAGGTCAGTACGGTCTGGTAGTTGCTGAGCAGCGTCAAGAAGTCCACGCGGCCAACCTGATACGAGGCAAGGGACGATTCGAGGGTCAGGCGCGCCTGCGGCAGGATCGTGTCGGTGTAGAGATCCGCGAGTCGCTTGCTCGTGATGGCGGCCAGGAATTCCTGTGTGACCTGGGCCTGTTCGGTGGAGAGCGTGTTGTTCCGCATCAGTCGCGCGCTCTCGAGCGAGGCCGCGGCCTCGGCGATCATCGGGCGCTGCTTGCGCTGCCAGTAGATCGGCACCTTCACCATGAAGTCGATCCCGTACATCCACGGCATGTCGCCGGTGTACTTCTGCGACGATACCGTGATGCCGAAATCCGGGCGTAGCTCGCGGTTGGCCAGCGCCAACGCCTGCTGCCCGCGCGTGATGCCCTGCTCCCGGCTCTTGAGGGTGGCGCTCTGCGCGCGCTCGAGCGATCGGAGCCGATCGAGGTTCTCCGGGAGGACCACCGGCGCATACTCGGCCACCGGGCCCAGCGCCGTCTCGGGATCTCGGTAGAGAAGCCCGTTGATCCGGGCCTGGGATGTGGCGCGCTGCTGTTCGAGGACGGCCAGGCGCTCGATCAGCAGCGAGATCTCCACCTGCGCTTTCAGCACATCCTGCTGCGAGCCCTTCCCGACGCTGAACTGCGCTTCGGCAATCTGGCGCATCTGCTCCAGGAGCGTCTTGTTGCGTTCGACGACCCCGATGGCCCGGTCGGCGAAGGCGTAGTCGAAGAACGTCGCCTTCAGCTCCGCGATCAGCCGCCGCCGCGTGGCCTCGAAGTTCCAACGCTCGGCCGTCGCCTCGGTGGCCGCCACCCGCGACCTGAGCGCCAGCTTCCCGGGAAACGGAATCTCCTGGGTCACCGAGAACTGCCGGAACGCGTTCGGGGTGGATCCGCTGGGGAAGAACGGTGCGGACGCGAGCCCGCCCATGTACCCGACCGTGATCGTCGGCTCAGGCGGCGCGCCCGCGGGTGCGACCCGCGCGAGGCGGACATCGATCTCACGTCGTCCCGCCTGAAGCTCCGGGTTGTTCTGTTCGAGCTGCGTGACGAGCGCCGGGAGGGTGACGACGGGTCCGGCGGATGAGAGTGTCGGGGGACCGGGCACGACGGCCTGCTTGCCGCCGGAGGGGTCGGTCTGCGCACCGGCCGGCAATACGGTCGCGCCGAGGAGGAAGCCGAGAACCGTGAGCGTCTGTCTCTTCACGTGTGTCCTCTAGGCAAGGCCCATGCCGCGGTCGTGAACGTCAGCGCCGTCTCCAACCGCCTCGATGTCAGTCGGTTAGGGTCGGAGCGAGAACCTGAGCCACGCGTGCTCGACCCGGTGGTGATCGTTCTCAGACACCACGAAGCCTGCGTGGAGCGCGAAAACAGACAGTGATCGGCGACAGGGTTCCCAAGCTGAAGGATACACCCCGCCGGTGGTGCCTCGCTGGCATGGGGGCGAGCGACCGACGGTATGGCAGGAACTGGTTCTGTTTCGCCAAGCGCGGGGTCGAATGGTTCTTTCCCATGGGCAGATGTCCTCTATCCGCCCGAGGCGAGACGGCCGACCGTCACCAGGCGGTCGATGCGCAACCGCTCGTTGGTGCTCGCCAGGCGTTCCTCGTTGGCCCGCGCCAGATCCCGGGCCGCCTTGCGGTACCGGTTCCGCTCGACGCGCAGCCGGTCAGCCAGTGCCCCAGTCACGAGACCCACGAGATTGAAGAGCAGCACCTCACCGTATTGGTCCACCTGCAGCACCGGCCAGGCATGCCAGCTCAGCACGATGTGCGGCACGTACAGCACGGTTGCAAGGATGGAGGTGGCAAGAGCCGTGCGAGAACCGAACAGGACGGCGGCGACCACGATCGGAAGGTAGTACAGGCGCTGGAATACCTCGTGGAGCAGGACGGAGTGCAGGCTGGTGATATAGTGCAAGACGGTAATAGACACGACGCTGCCGACGACGCCCACCTTACCCCAGAGTGCTGTCCGCGAGGGTTGACCTTGCATATCTGTCTCGCGTGAGGAATAGCAATCGTCGTGCCGGTCTGTCGTCTGCCGATTCCTTAGTCCTTCAATGCACAAATACGGCGACGTATTTGTGCTTCAGGACTTCGTGCTGAGCGAGAACGAGTGGCCAGATGCGGCGAAAGCCGATCGTGGCCGTCATGGCGAGTCGAAGTCCTTAGGGTGGCCGACGTTTTTCGCCCGAGAGGCTGGCGGCTTGATCGTCTCGAGACAGGAACCGCCGGGCGCTGTCTGTTTCCACACACCTCATGAGGAGTTCCGACCAGGCCGCACAACGGCCCCAGAACGTCGCGCGATGGACCTGGTTGCTCGCCGGCGTCGCCGCGGTGTCGGCGCTGCACTATGTGACGCCGCCGGAGCACTTCGTCCTGCACGCGATCTACCAGCGGTTGTATTACGTGCCGGTCATCCTGGCCGCGTACTGGTTCGGCGTTCGGGGCGGACTCGTGGCGGCCGTCGTCAGCTCGATTGCCTACGCGCCTCACATCCACACCGCCTGGTCCCACAATCCGCCGTACACGGTCAGCCAGTACGCGGAACTGGTGGTGTTTCTGTCCCTGGGGCTGTCTGTCGGGCTGATTGCCTCCCATGAACGGCGCCTGACGAACCGGCACCGGGAGACCGCAGAGTCGTTGGCACGTGCGAATCTGGAATTGCGGGAATCGGGAGAGCAACTGCGCCGCGCGGAACGGTTGTCGGCGCTCGGCGAGGTCGCAGCCGGCCTCGCGCACGAGATCCGGAATCCGTTGGCGGGAATGAAGGGGGCGCTCGAGATTGTGAGCTCGCGGGCGGCGGTCGGCACGCCGGACGCCGAGTTCTGTGCGATCGCGACGCGCGAACTTCACCGCCTCGAGGGGCTGGTCCAGGAGTTCCTCGACTACGCCCGGCCCAGGCCGCCGCGGCTTCTTCCGGCGGATCTGCCGGAGGTCATTCGTCGTGTGGTGAGCCTCCTCGGTCCACAGGCCGACGGGGCCGGCGTGGCGCTTGCCGTCGAGGGCGAGGACGCGTCGCAGGGACTGCGGATCGATCCCGAGCAGATCGAACAGGTGCTCGTCAACATCGTCCTCAACGCCGTGCAGGCCAGCCCGCGCGGGGGCCGGGTGACGCTTCGGCACCGACGACAAGGCGGGCG
>JANYLG010000163.1 GCA_025363775.1 Acidobacteriota bacterium
CGGGAGACCCGCCGCCTTGCTCAGCGGCGGTACGGATGGCGTGGATGGTCCAACGGACGCTGCCGGGGCCATGGCCGACGAGAGCACGGTTCGCCGGAGCGAGGAGGCGGGCATCGGCGCCGTCGATATCTACCTCCGCAACAACGACGCCTACACCTATTTCCAGGCGCTCGGCGACCTGGTGATCACCGGTCCCACCGATACCAACGTCGGCGACATCCAGGTTCTGTTGCTGGCGCCAGGCGGCAGCCGCGGGAGGAGCCTGCGGCCCTGTCATGCCTCGTCGGATCTCGGTCCTGGTCAAGAAGACCGTCCGCCGGCTTGGACAGCCGTGGTCGGATCTGTCAGATAATGGTCTCGGATGCAGTCGCGACATTGAAGCCAGGAGGGCGCTCGATGAGCAAGATGAAGATGACGCTGCTGGCACTGCTCGCTCTGGTGGTGGCAATCGGTGCGGGGTGGCTGTGGGGCGCGGCGGGCTGTTGGTCGGCCGAGAAACATGCGCGCGCGGCCGAGTTGCACGCGCAGCTGGCCGACGCGCGCGCGTCGCTCTGGCAGGCGCGCGTAGACGTGTTCGAGGTGAACTTCGGCCGGGCGAGCGCGAACATCGAGCGGGCCAAGAAGTCGATGGGCATCGCGGAGGGCCTGCTGGAGCAAGCGGGGCGTGCCGATGAGACCGCGGCCGTGCGCGAGGCGCTCGTGAAGGCCGGCGAGGCGCAGCAACTGGCGGGCGGCGTAGACCAGGCCGCGAACTCGCGCGTCGGCGACGCGCTGAAGGCGCTCGCCCGGGCTGGCGCCGCTTCCGGAAAGTAGGCCGCGCGTGCTCACACGAGACGACGTTCTTCGGCTGGTTCGCGAACGCGCGCAGCACCCCGCGTCGTCCCGCGAGCTGATGCAGCTTCTCCAGGTGCCCCGCGAGGAGCGCCCAGGGTTCCGTCGGCAGCTCAGGTCGCTCGTCGCAGACGGCGATCTGATCGAGGTTCGCGGCAAACGCTACGGCCTCGCCGACAAGATGGATCTGGTCGTCGGCCGCCTGCAATCCCACGCCGGCGGATACGCGTTCGTGATCCCGGAGCGGTCGAAGGACCCGGCCGAACGTGACGTGTTCATCGCCGCTCCGAACATGAAGGAGGCGATGCACGGTGACCGCGTCGTGGCGCGGATCGAACGCTGCCGCGACGGCGACCGGCCCGAGGGACGCATCGTCAAGATCCTCGACCGCGCGAACGCAACGGTGGTTGGTCGATTCGACACCGACCAGGCTGGCCTCGGCTTCGTCGCGCCGTTCGACCAGCGGTTGCTGACCGAGGTGGCGGTTCCGCCCGCCGAATCGGGCGGCGCGCGGGCCGGCCAAATGGTGACGGTCGAGATCACCAGCTGGCCCACGGCCACGCGCGGGCCGATCGGGCGCGTGACGGAAGTCCTGGGGAACATCGATGACCCGGGCGTGGACGTGACCATCATCACCCGCAAGTACGGATTGCCCGACCAGCACGGCCAGGAAGCGGTGGCTGAGGCCCGCCGCATGCTCGAGGGTCTCGGATCGCCGCGGACCATGCACGCCCGCAAGAAGGACCTGGGCGGGCGCACCGATTTTCGTCACCTCGACATCGTGACGATCGACGGCGAGCACGCGCGGGATTTCGACGACGCGATCTCGATCGAGCGGCTGGACAATGGACACTTCTGGCTCGGTGTCCACATCGCGGACGTCTCGCACTACGTCCTCGAGGGGAGCGCGCTCGACAGAGAGGCGTATGAGCGCGGCACGTCCGTGTACTTCCCTGACCGGGCGCTGCACATGTTTCCGGAAGAGCTCGCCACCGGCCTGTGCAGCCTGAACCCCCGCGTCGATCGGCTCGTGCAATCGTGCCTCATGGAAGTCGATCGCCGCGGCACGGTCGTGCGCCACGAATTTCACGACGGGATCATCCGGACCCGTGAGCGGATGACGTATTCCGATGTCAACGCGATCCTGACCGGCGCCGATCCCGCCATCGCGGCCCGATACGAGCCGCTCGTGCCGCTGTTCGAACGGATGCGCGAGTTGTTCCAGGTCCTGAACGATCGGCGCCATCGCCTCGGCTCGATCGACTTCGACTTCGACGAGGCCGAGGTGGTGCTCGACGACGCGGGCCGGGTGGAAGCGATCGTCGCCTCCGAGCGGAACGTCGCGCACCGGATCATCGAGGAGTTCATGCTCCTCGCCAACGAGACGGTGGCGGAGTTCCTGGACACCAGCGTCGTGCCGGGACTGTACCGCGTTCACGAGCAGCCCGACCCGCTGAAGGTCGAGAAGTTCGAGGAGTTCGTCTCGAGCCTGGGGTACAGCCTCGCCGTTCCTCCGCACACCGTTCGGCCACGCCATTTCCAGGCGTTGCTGCAGAAGATCCATGGCAAGCCCGAGGAGCGGCCCATCGCCGTCCTGATGCTCCGCACGATGCAGAAGGCGCGGTACGCGCCGGCCAACCTGGGGCACTTCGGCCTCGCCTTTTCGAGCTACACGCACTTCACCTCACCCATCCGGCGCTACCCGGACCTCGTCGTGCACCGGCTGCTTCGTGCGGCGCGCCAGGCGACCCTGGACGAGGCCGAACGCGAGGAACTCCAGGAGGACCTGCCCGAGATCGCGCGCCACACCTCCGACCGTGAACGGCGGGCGGACGAAGCCGAGCGCGAGCTCGTGCAGTGGAAGAAAGTCCGCTTCATGAGCGACAAGGTCGGCGACGAGTTCGACGGCTACATCACCGGCGTCGCCTCGTTCGGCCTGTTCATCGAGTTGGTCGAGCACGTCGTCGAGGGGCTGGTACACGTGTCCAGCATGGCGGACGACTACTATCGCTTCCTCGAGGCGACGCACACCCTGCGGGGCGAGAACACGCACAAGGTGTACAGACTGGGCGACCTGGTGCGGGTGCGCCTGGTTCGCGTGGATCTCGGAAAGCGACAGATCGAGCTGGGGATCGTCGAGATCCTCGAGGCGGTCCGGCAGGACGAGCGGCGACGTGGACCGCGGCGCAGCCAGGTGGCCCCGAAGCGGGAAGCGCTGCGCAAGCGGCCGCGTCCCGGACAGAACGCCCGTCGTCGAGGCCGGCGCTGAATGAGGGGACGCGATTCGGGATCGTGAAAGGAGCTGCCTGGGGGTGACCCCTTCCTCTGTCCTCCGTCCACGTCATGCCCACACGCCACGTCATCATCGGTACCGCAGGCCACATCGACCACGGCAAGAGCGCCCTCGTGCTCGCGCTGACGGGAACCGATCCCGACCGCCTGAAGGAGGAGAAGGCGCGCGGGATCACGATCGATCTTGGGTTCGCTCACTGGACGACGGACGAGTTCGCCTTCTCGTTCGTGGACGTGCCTGGCCATGAGCGGTTCGTCAAGAACATGCTCGCGGGCGTGGGGGGCATCGACGCGGTGGTGCTCGTCGTAGCCGCCGACGAGTCGGTGATGCCGCAGACGCGGGAACACTTCGAGATCTGCCGTCTCCTCGCCGTGCCCGACGGCCTCATCGCGATCACCAAGGCGGATCTCGCCGACCGAGACACCATCGAGCTCGTGCAGATGGAGATGCGGGACCTGGTCGCGGGCTCTTTTCTCGCGGAGGCTCCCGTCGTGGCCGTGTCCGCCCGGACCGGTGAAGGGCTCGAGGCGTTCAAGCAGGCGCTCGTGGCCCTCGGGCGACGCGCGCGGCGACGGGCGGCGTCCGGAGCCGTCCGGATGCCGATCGACCGCGCCTTCTCCGTCAAGGGGTTCGGGACCGTCGCGACCGGGACGCTGCTGTCCGGGCGCGTGCACCTGGACGACGAATTGGCGATGCTGCCGGGGCACCGGCGGGTCAAGGTCCGGGGCATGCAGGTGCACGGCGAGCCGGCGCCTGCCGCCGAGGCCGGGCAGCGGGTAGCCTTGAACCTCGGAGGCATCGAGCTCGAGGAGATCGGGCGGGGCGATTCGCTCCTGACGCCGGGGACGCTGGAGCCCACGCGCATGATCGACGCCCGGCTGCAGGTGGTGTCCAGCGTCCGCGCGCTGCGCCACGGATCGCGTGTGCGTTTCCACCAGGGCACGAGCGAGATCCTCGGGCGCGTGGCGATCGCGGCAGTCCTGCCGTCAGGCCGCCCCGCCGGACACACGGATGCCACGCTCCTGCCGGGGGCCGAAGTCCCCGGGGGCGGGGACGCTTACGTTCGCGTGCGCCTCGAGGCGCACGCCGTGCTGTCCCGCGGCGACCGGTTCATCCTGCGCGCGTATTCCCCGTCGATCACGATCGCCGGCGGCCTGGTGCTCGATCCGCACCCGGCGCGTGGCGCCATCCGCACGGTGGTGGCGCGCGACCGGTTCGAGAAGCTCGACCCGGGCGGCCTCGCGCCGACCGAGGCGGCGGATCGGGCGGTGGCGGCGATGGTCGCCGAACGCGGCGCGGTCGGGTTGAGCGTGGCCGCGCTGGTCAGCCGGGCCGGGTTCGAGCCGGAGCAGACCGGCGACGCGATCGAACGCCTCTCGCGTGCCGGCATGGCGGTCAGGGCCGGAGACGTGCTCGTGTCGCCCGCGGTCCTCGAGACGCTCACGCGCGCCGTGTTGACACGGCTTTGCGACCACCACCGCGCCGAGCCGCTGTCCGAGGGGATGCCGCGCGAGGAAGTGCGGGGACGGGTGTGTGCGAAGGCGGGGGAGGGCGTGTTCGATCGCGTCCTGTCCGACCTCCAGCAGGCGCGCCAGGTCACCGGCCGGGAGCGCCTGGCGCTGGCCTCCCATCGCGTGTTGCTGACGGACGAGGAGGAGCACGCGCGTCAGGCCATCGAAGCCGCGTTCCTCGCCGCCGGCTTGAAGAGTCCGGACCCGCGCGACGTGGCGCAGGCGCACGGCGTCAGCGCCGAGGTCATGGACCGCATCGTCAAGCTGCTGGTCCGTCAGAAGGTGCTGGTCAAGCTCGATGTCATCTTCGTCCACCAGCAGGCGCTCGAGCAGCTCAGGCGGGAGATGGCGGCGTTGAAGGACGGGGCGGGGAGCAGCCAGGCGCGCATCGATGTGGCGACGTTCAAGGAACGCTTCGGCGTTTCGCGTAAATACGCGATTCCGCTGCTCGAATACCTGGACCGTGAGCGGATCACCCGGCGCGTCGGCGACGTGCGTACGCTGACCTGAATCAGGCGTACCGACTTGCCACCACTCCTCCCTTGCCGCACGCGCCCGCTCGCGCCGTTACGGTCGCCGCTGTGGGGCGGCTGGTACGCGGTCTCCGACGGTTCGGGCTCATGCGTCAACCCGCTCGTGCCATCCTGCGAGCTTCACCAATTCGAACCACAGGACGCAGACCAACCCGGCCCCGAGGCTGAGGACGAGATCCGTCGCGTGAAGCGGGGCGAAGTGAAACAGTCGCTGTGCGAACGGGACCACAAGAACCACCGCGAGGAAGACGCTGGCGCCGAGCACGACAAAGCGCAGCGCGGCGTTGGGGACACGCAGCATCGCAAAGACGGAGCGTGTCCAAGACCGGTTGACGAGGATGATGACGACGGAAGCCACGACCAGGGTCGCGAACGTCAGTGCGCGGGCGGCGTCCGTGGAATGGTCGGCCCGGGCGAGCAGGAAGACCCCCAGGCAGACCACGAGAACGCTGACTCCCTGCATCACGGCGATTCCGATGGTCCGCGTCGAGAACAGCCGCTCATCCGTTCTCCTGGGCGGCCGGTGCATCACGTTGGCCTCGGCATCTTCGGCCTCGAAGATGAGGGAGCACGAGGGGTCGATGATCAGCTCGAGGAACACGATGTGAACCGGCAGCAGGAGGAGGGGCCAGTCGGCGAAGAAGACCGGCAGCATCGACAGGCCCGCAATGGGCACATGCACCGCCAGGATGAAGGCGATCGCCTTCTTGATATTGTCGAAGATGCGCCGGCCGAGACGGATGGCGGCCACGATGGACGAGAAGTCATCGTCCAGCAGCACAAGGGCTGCGGACTCGCGGGCCACGTCCGTGCCGCGACCGCCCATGGCGATGCCGATGTGCGCGGCCTTCAGCGCCGGGGCGTCGTTGACCCCGTCGCCGGTCATGGCGACGACCTCCTTGTTCGCCTTCAATGCGGTGACGATGCGCAGTTTCTGCTCGGGAACCACGCGGGCAAAGACCTGCACGTCCCGAATACGCCGGGCCAGATCCTCGTCCGACATTCGGTCGAGCTCGGGTCCGGAGATGACCGTCTCGCAGTTCGCAAGCCCCGCCTGGCGGGCGATGCTCTGGGCGGTCGCAGGATAGTCACCCGTAATCATCACCACGCGCACTCCGGCGGCCTGGCATTCGGCGACCGCGGCAGGGACGGTTGGCCGCAGCGGGTCCTCGAACCCAAGCAATCCGACGAACTGGAGCGACAGGTCGTGATGCTCCTCGGGGAGGCTTCCCATGCGCGTGACGCCTCGCGCGACGCCAAGAACTCGAAGGCCTTTGGACGCCAGGGTCGCCACGTCCCGCGACAGCGACTCATATTGCGCCGGTGTCAGGTGGCAGAGATCGGCGATGGCCTCTGGCGCGCCCTTCGACGCCACCACCACCTCGTCGCCGTTCCCGAGGCACCAGGCATGGCTCACCGCAAGCAGGCCTGGGGTCAACGGATATTCCCGTGCGAGCGACCAGCCCGGATGCAGATGCTCTGTGTCCTTGATCTGCCGGTCTCCCGCCTCGTGCAGCGCCCGCTCCATCGGGTCGAAGGGGTCGCGCTTGCTTGCCAGGATCGCGTGCTCGAGGAGGCTGTGCAGATCCTCCGGGAGCGCGCCACGGAGCGTCGCGAGGTCGAAGGCGCTGTCGGACACGGCGAGCTGTCGCAGGGTCATCTGATTCTGCGTGAGCGTGCCGGTCTTGTCGACGCACAGGACCGTGGCAGCCCCCAGCGTCTCGATCGCCGGCATCCGCCGCGTGAGCACATGACTGCGAGAGATCCGCCAGGCGCCCAGCGCCAGGAAGACCGTCAGCACGACCGGAAACTCCTCGGGAAGCATGGCCATCGCCATCGCAATGCCGGCGAGGAAGCCCTGCTTCCAGACGCTGGCGCCGCCTCCGCGCGTGAACGCGAAGGCCACCACCACCAGCGCGCACGCCATGAGCCCCACGATGGCGAAGGTGCGCACCAGACGCCCCGTCTCCTTCTGCAGGAGGGTCGGCTCCGGCTCGACCTGCTCCAGCGCCTTGCCGATCTTGCCGAGCTCTGAACGCAGGCCCGTGGCCGCAATCTCGGCAATGCCTTGCCCCGCGGTGACCAGGGTTCCAGAGAACACCGAGGGCAGATCGTCGCCACCAGGTTTGTCGAGTGCCAGGACGTCGACCGACGGGACCTTCCTGACGGGAACGGACTCTCCGGTCAGCAGCGACTCATCCGAAGACAGGTTGATCGCGCGTCGCAGAAGACCATCCGCGGGGACGCGGTCGCCCTCGGACAGGACGACGAGGTCACCCCGCACCACTTCGCGGCCTGCAATGCGCCGATGCACGCCGTCACGAATGACGAGGGCTCGGGGGCTCGACAGATCTCGCAGTGCCTCCAGGGCTCGTTCCGTGCGCCGCTCCTGGATGATGGTGATGGCCATGACCACGAACACGAAGCCGAGCAGCATCAGGGCATCGGCTGGCTCGCCCATGAGGAGGTACAAGCTGCCCGCAGCGACGAGCATGAGGAACATGGGCTCACGGGCCACATTGAAACCGATGGACCACACGCTCCGCTTCTTCTGCGCGGGAAGCTCGTTTGGCCCCTCCTGCTGCAACCGCGCTCGGGCGTCCTCTTCGCCGAGCCCTGGTAGCCCGCTGAGATTCAGCACGGCGCTGGTGGCCCGCGTGCCAGTGTCGGGCGTGTCGCTCGTGTTCCGGTTCGGCTCGCTCACGATTCCTCCAGGAAGGCCGACACGTTCACCCCTGACCCGGAGTTCGAAGCAAATTTGTTGGACATTGTGCTAGGCGGGTGGGTCGCGGTGGTCGTCGGTCCTGGTGGCCTCCTTGAAACCGCGGATGGCCTTGCCCAGGCCACGGCCGAGTTCCGGCAGGCGATTGGCGCCGAAGACCAGCGCCAGGATGGCCGCGATCAGCAGCAGTTCAGGAAATCCAATGTGTCCCATGTGTCAGGTCCTTACGGGTCTCACCCGCGCCCCCCGCTGGATCGTGTCATTGTACTGGAATCGAAGCCGCGGGCTTGAAGCATGCCGCCATCAAGCTTACAGTAAGGTCATGCCGTCTGATTGGCGGCGTGCCCATGGTGGGTTCGACGATGGTCTTTTCGACGAGGTGCTGAGTGGCTGATGTGGAAACCGGTCGATTCACGATTGGGGTCTTCAAGGATGTGGCCTCGGCGGAGCGCGGGATCGACGCGCTGAAGCGCCAGGGATTTTCAGCTGAGGCGCTGACGGTGCTGGCCAAGGAGAGCCCCGACACGTCCGGACTGCTTCAAAAGGTGTTTGGCAGGACGCCCGACAAGATGGACCTGCACGGGATCGGCCCGGCCGTCGGCGCGGGCAGCCTGCTGTCGGCGCTGGACGCTGGTGCCGGCCACCTGGCGAAGGCCGGTCTGGCATCGAGCCTGAAACGGGTCGGATTCCAGCCGCACGACGGTTGCATCTTCGAGACGCTGACCGTGCGCGGCGGCGTCCTGGTGGCGGTCCGAAGCGAGCCGAGGGCCGCGGACGCGTTGTCGACGCTGCACTGCTACGGAGGCGGCAACGCCGGTATCGGCGCGTGGACGGGCCGGCTTTGAACAGAAGCGCAACTGACTTCGCGGCGTACTGAGGAGTAGGGACGGCTGATCCGACGGGCGGTGCTGTCGATGTCCTGTTGAGAGGTCATGTCCGGAAGTGGCTGTGGCGTGACGTTCCAGGCTCCATCCAATGTCTTGGGGATCGGCGACTGGGCTGAAGGCATCCGATTTGCATTTGCCCGTAGAGGCTTGGTGATCCATGCCTGACACCGCGACAAGGAAGAACGGCGACGACGCGCCCATCGGGCACGTGTCTAGCGCCGTGGAGACCCCAAGCCTGCCAGAACTGTTTTCCCGGCAGTACGCCGGAACCGGTCCGGGTACCGTCCAGGCCTTCTGGGAACGCACCGGCTTCTCGGTGGTCGTACACCTCGTCGGTGTCGCCCTTGTGCTGGCGTTCCTCCGATACGCGCCCGCCGGTGGCATGACGGCGTTACCGGCGGACATGATGCCGTTCCACGACATCGTCTGGCTGAACCAGCCCGGCCCGGGTGGTGGCGGCGGTGGTGGCGGCAACCTGATGCCGGCGCCGCCGCGCAAGGCCGAATTGCCGGGCCGGGACAAAATCACGGTTCCGGTCACCAAGCCGGTCGCCCCGCCGATGCCCCAGGTCAAGCCAAGCGACACCCCCCCGCCACCGCCGGCGTTCGAGATCCCGGCCAAGACGATGGCCGACGCGTCCCTGAGGGTGCCTGGATCGCTCGATGGCCTGGCGTCGGCGCTGTCGCAGGGGCCGGGAAGTGGCGGCGGATCGGGAACCGGCACGGGGACCGGAATAGGCCCTGGCACAGGGTCCGGGCTTGGCCCGGGGTGGGGCGGCGGCACCGGAGGCGGCGCCTATCGTCCCGGCAGCGGCATCGAAAGCCCCGTCGTGTTGCGCGAGGTCAAGCCGCAGTACACCGCCGACGCCATGCGCGCCAAGATCCAGGGCACGGTTGTCCTGGAATGTGTGGTTCTTCCCGACGGCACGGTCGGCCAGATGTCGATTGTCAAGTCGCTGGACCCTGTCTTCGGGCTCGACCAGGAGGCCATCAAAGCCGCCAGGCAGTGGCGTTTCGTCCCCGGCAAGAGACAGGGCCAGCCGGTTGCCGTCCTCGTCTCGATCGAGCTGACGTTCACCCTCCGCTGAGTGCAAGAAGGTCTCGGACCTCGACCGGCCGCTGCGTCTGGTGGTCCGCGTCCACGATGCGGCCCACGATCAGCGCACGGCCGATCGCTTCAATCGATCGCGTGTCATCCACCCGGGCATCAACCGAGTGGCGATTCCGATCGACGAGATTCCAATGGCGCTTGATCGTCGGGAGATGGGGGTGCCCTGCGCCTCGCGTGAACCGTTTTTACGCCGTTTTCCCGCTCACGTTGATTCCGTCGCGTGTTTCCGCAAGAATCTGCAGTGCGAGGCCGCCGGTCGCCCACACGCGCCCCCCTGGCTCCTCCCGAAAGGACCATCATGACCATCCAGCTGAAGGAGATCGGTAAGGCTGTCCTCGACACGGAGTACGCCGTTCGTGGACCCATCGTCGCCCGCGCGCAGGAACTGGAGCGCCAGGGACAGGAGATCATCTATTGCAACATCGGGAACCCGCAGGCGCTCGAGCAGCGACCGTTGACGTATCTGCGGCAGGTGCTCGCGCTGTGCCAGTACCCGGACCTCATGCATCGGGCCGGCGAGCTGTTTCCGCCCGACGTCATCGAGACGGCCGGGAGGATCTTGAAGGGCACCAGGTACGGACTCGGCGCGTATTCGGAGAGCAAGGGCGTGCGGTTCATCCGGGAGGCGGTGGCCGAGTTCATCCGCGAGCGGGACGCCATCGAGGCCGATCCCGAGGCGATCTACCTGACCGACGGCGCGTCAAAGGGCGTTCAGACCGCGCTGCGGATACTGATCAGCGGCCCGCAGGACGGGATCATGATTCCGATCCCGCAGTACCCGCTGTATAGCGCCACCATCACGCTCTACGACGGGAAGCAGGTTGGCTACTACCTCGACGAGGGCCACGATTGGAAGTTGAGCCAGTCGATGCTGGCGGAGAGCCTCCAGGAGGCGCGTCGCTACGGCGTGAGGGTGAAGGCGATCTGCGCGCTGAACCCGGGGAACCCGACCGGCTCTGTGCTCGATCGGGACAACATCGAGATGCTGATCGACTTCGCGAAGACGCACGGCCTGGCGATTCTCGCCGACGAGGTCTACCAGGAGAACGTGTACCTGCAAGGCGATCGCTTCGTGTCGTTTGCGCGCGTGATGACGGAGACGGGCGAGGCCGACGTCAGCCTCTTCAGCTTCCACTCGTGCTCCAAGGGATTCCTGGGCGAGTGCGGACAGCGCGGCGGCTACATGGAAGTACGGAACGTGCCGGCCGACGTCGTGGCACAGATCACCAAGCTGCAGTCGGTGTCGCTTTGTGCGAATCTCACTGGCCAGGTGGCCACGTATTGCATGGTGCGTCCGCCGAAACCCGGCGAGCCGTCGTACGATCGCTACGCGCAGGAACGCGACGGCATCCTCGGCGAGTTGAAGAAGAGGGCCACGTTGCTGGCCGACGGGCTGAACCGGATCCCGGGCATTCAGTGCAACGTCGTGGCCGGCGCGATGTATGCCTTCCCGCGCATCACGCTGCCGCCGGGGCGCAAGGACGAGGAGTACTGCATGACGCTGCTCGAACAGACCGGTGTCTGCGTCGTGCCAGGCTCCGGGTTCGGGCAGATCCCGGGCACCGCGCACTTCCGGACCACCATCCTGCCGCCGACGAGGAAGATCGAGCAGGTGGTGGAGCGCCTGGCCGCCTTCCACGTGGCCTACCGGTAGACGGCACGCCTCACGGGGCCGCGAGGTCATGTCGTGGTGCTGAAAGAAAAGGCCCGGCAGGCGCGAGCCCACCGGGCCTTCATGCATTGGCGACCGCAGTTGTCAACTGACCCGATCCGTCGACTGACCGGGTTCAGCGACTGACTGAGTTCATCGACCGACTGAACTCACCGACCGACTGAACTCACCGACCGACTGAACTCACCGACTGACTGAGTTCATCGACTGACTGAGCTCACCGACCGACTGAGCTCACCGACCGACTGACCTCACCGACTGACCCGATCTTTAGTACATTCCGCCCATGCCGCCGCCCGGCATCGGGGATTCCTTCTTCTCTTCGGGGATCTCGGCCACCATCGCCTCGGTGGTCAGCAGGAGCGATGCGATCGACGAGGCGTTCTGGAGCGCCGTGCGCACGACCTTTGCCGGGTCGATGACGCCCGCGTGCACCAGGTTCTCGTACCGCTCTTCCTGCGCGTTGAAGCCCCACTCCTCGTCGTTGCTCTCGAGTACCTTCTGGACGACGATCGAGCCCTCGACGCCGGCGTTGTTGGCGATCCAGCGCATCGGATCCTCGATGGCGCGCTTGACCAGGTTGACGCCGATCTGCTGGTCGCCTTCGAGCTTCACCTTGTTGAGGGCCTTCACGGCGCGGAGCAGCGCCACGCCGCCGCCGGGCACGATGCCCTCTTCCACGGCTGCCTTGGTCGCGTGCATCGCGTCCTCGACGCGCGCCTTCTTCTCCTTCATCTCGGTCTCGGTCGCGGCGCCAACCTTGATCACCGCCACGCCGCCGACGATCTTCGCCAGCCGCTCCTGCAGCTTCTCGCGGTCGTAGTCCGAGGTCGTGTCCTCGACCTGCGCGCGGAGCTGCTTCACGCGGCCCTCGATCGCCTGGCTCGTGCCGTTGCCTTCCACGATCGTCGTGGTGTCCTTGTCGATCGTGATTTTCTTGGCCTGGCCAAGGTCCTCGACCTTGATGTTCTCGAGCTTGATCCCGAGGTCCTCGGTAATCGCGCGGCCGCCCGTGAGGATCGCGATGTCCTCGAGCAGGTCGCCCGCATGGGCCGGCCGCTGCTCATCATCGCGGAGGACGTGGACGGCGAGGCGCTGGCCACCCTCGTGGTGAACAAGCTTCGCGGCACGCTGTCGGCCGCCGCGGTGAAGGCGCCGGGCTTCGGTGACCGCCGGAAGGCCATGCTCGAAGACATCGCCATCCTGACCGGCGGACGCGCCATCACCGAAGATCTGGGCATCAAGCTCGAGTCGATCAAAATCGAGGATCTCGGCAAGGCCAAGAAGATCACCATCGACAAGGACAACACGACGATCGTTGAAGGCGCCGGCGCGTCGAGCGCCATCGAAGGTCGCGTGAAGCAGATTCGCGCGCAGATCGACGACACGACGTCGGACTACGACCGCGAGAAGCTGCAGGAGCGGTTGGCCAAGATCGTCGGCGGCGTCGCCGTCATCAAGGTCGGCG
>JANYLG010000168.1 GCA_025363775.1 Acidobacteriota bacterium
TTCTGCGGGGACGTGCTGGAGGCGCATCGCGAAGGCTGTCGAACCGCGAAACAGACGGCCATGGTGCGATGCGACCGCACGTACCCGGTCGTCGTGACGACCAACAGCGGCTACCCGCTGGATCTGAACCTGTACCAGGCGGTGAAGGGGATGTCCGCTGCGGCCCAGATCGTGGAGCCCGGCGGGCTGATCCTGGCGGCCGCCCGGTGCAACGACGGCTTTCCTGCCCACGGCAACTTCCGCGAACTGATGACGGGGCACGCGAGCCCGCGGGCGGTGCTCGACACCATCATGGCGCCGGGGTTCTCCATGTACGACCAGTGGGAGGCCCAGATCCTCGCGCTCATCCTGCTGAAGGCGCGCGTCGGCTTGTTCAGCGAAATCCCGGCCGATGACGTGCGGGCGGCCCACATCGAGCCGGTCGCCGACCTTCGACAACGCCTTCTCGACGAACTGGCCCGCCGGGGTGCAGAGACGCCCGTGGCCATCCTGCCCGAAGGCCCGATGACCATCCCGTACCTGGATCCACCCCAATGAGGCGTGGATTTGGCCTGGCGCTATTCGCCGCTCCATGAGTCGCCCCTACTTGACGATCTTGCCCCTCAGCCGGTAGATTGCCTAGCATTCGGTCCCCTGATTGTCCGTTCATCCCGTTCCACTCGAGAGGCACCAACATGTCGAGACGGATTGCCCTGTTACTGATTGTCGTGCTCACGCTCGTGGCGCCCGCGTGGGCGCAGCCCGCCGCGGCGCCGGCCACCGACAACCCGCTGCTGAAGGAATGGACGACACCGTTCCAGGTGCCGCCGTTCCAGGAGATCAAGCCCGAACACTTCCTGCCGGCGTTCAAGGAAGCGATCGCGCAGAACCGCAAGGACGTCGATGCCGTCGTCAACAATCCGCAGCCGCCGACGTTCGCCAACACGATCGAGGCGCTCGAGAACGCGGGCGAGCTGTTGTCGAAGGTGCAGGGGGTGTTTGGCGGGCTGCAGTCGGCCGAGACGAACGCGCAACTCCAGGCCATCAACCGCGAGGTGACGCCGCTGCTGTCGACCATGCGCGACGAGATCCGGCTGAACGAGAAGCTGTTCCAGCGGATCAAGGCGGTGTACGACAAGCGCGACGCGCTGAAGCTGACCCCGATCCAGAAGAAGCTCGTCGAGGAGGTGCACAAGGGGTACGTCCGCGGCGGCGCCAACCTGGATGCCGCGCAGAAGGAGCAGCTCAAGAAGATCAACGGCGAGCTGTCGATGCTCAGCGTGAAATTTGGCGACAACCTGCTGCACGACACCAACGCCTACAAGCTCGTGATTGAAAAGCAGGAAGACCTGCAGGGGCTGCCGCCGTCGATCGTGGCCAGCGGCGCCGATTCAGCCAAGGCCGTCGGGATGCCGGGCAAATGGGTCTACACTCTGGCCGCGCCGAGCATCTGGCCGTTCTTGCAGTACGCCGGCAACCGCGAGTTGCGGCGACAGATCATCGACGCCTACACGAGCCGCTGCGACCACAACGACCAGTGGGACAACAAGAAGAACGTCTCGCGCATCGCGGCGCTGCGGGTCGTACGGTCGCAGCTCCTGGGCTACAAGAGCTACGCAGACTTCGTCCTCGAAGAGAACATGGCGAAGAACCCGGCGGGCGTCTATGGCCTGCTGAACCAGCTCTGGACGCCGGCGCGCAACGTGGCGCTAAAGGAAGCGGCAGACCTGCAGGCCATGATCCAGAAGGAAGGCGGCACATTCAAGCTCGAGGCGGGGGACTGGCGCTACTACACCGAAAAGGTGCGGAAGGCGCGATACGACCTCGACGAGCAGGCGCTCCGCCCGTACTTCAAGCTCGACAGCGTCGTGCAGGGCGCGTTCGCGGTGGCCAACAAGCTGTATGGCATCACCTTCACGCCGCTGCCCAACCTGCCGGTCTACCATCAGGAAGTGAAGGCTTACGAGGTGAAGGACGCCAACGGTGACCACCTGGCCGTGTTCCTCACCGACTACCACCCGCGTCCGGGCAAACGCGTTGGCGCATGGACGGGCGGGCTGCGAGGCAGCTACGTCCGCAACGGCAAGGTGGTGCGCCCG
The DNA here is from genome assembly GCA_025363775.1 of Acidobacteriota bacterium. Taxonomy (GTDB): domain Bacteria; phylum Acidobacteriota; class Vicinamibacteria; order Vicinamibacterales; family Fen-181; genus FEN-299. Next base: position 2,079 of record JANYLG010000168.1, read on the forward strand.
ATCGTCACCAACGTGTGCAACTTCTCGAGCCCGTCCGGCGACGAACCGGCGATGCTGACGCTCGAAGAAGTCAACACGCTGTTCCACGAGTTCGGCCACGCGCTGGCGTCGTTCCTCGGCAAGGTGCCGTATTCGACCGTGGCGCGCTTCCCGCGCGACTTCGTCGAAGTGCCGTCGCAGATTATGGAGAACTGGTGCCTCGAACCCGATGTGCTGAAGATGTACGCGAAGCACTACAAGACGGGCGAAGTGATCCCGGCGGCGCTCGTTGAGAAGATCGAGAAGTCGGCACAGTTCAACCAGGGCTTCATCACGGTGGAATACCTGGCGGCGTCGCTGCTCGACATGGATTGGCACACGCTGACGACGACGCAGGAGCAGGATGCGACGGCGTTCGAGAAGGCGTCGATGGAGAAGATCCAGAACCTGCCCGAGATTCCGCCGCGCTACCGGAGCCCGTATTACAACCACATCTGGGCGAGCGGCTACTCGGCGGGCTACTACGCCTACATCTGGAGCGAGGTCTACGACAAAGACGCGTTCCAGGCGTTCAAGGAGAAGGGCCTGTTCGACCAGCCGACGGCCAAGGCGTTCCGCAAGCTGCTCGAGCAGGGCGGCACGGTTGACGCGATGACCGCCTATAAGACGTTCCGCGGCAGAGACGCCACCGTCGAGCCGCTGCTCAAGGCCCGCGGCCTGAAGTAGACCGGGCCCAGTCTTCGCGCTGTAGGGGCGACCGGCCGGTCGCCCCTATCAGGCAGGTCCCAATCACGGGCGCGCATGACCCGACGGTCCCGCCGGAACCGGGCACGGCCTACGCTCGCGTCGCCCGGGAAGCCGGCGACGATGTCGAAGAGATCATCGTCGAAGGCGCGGTGCACTTCGAGGTGATCGTTCCGGGCATCACACGATCCGCAGGACTGCGGCGGCCAGGCGTCGCCTCATCTTCGACCTCCCGTGGGCGAGACTTTCCGTCAGGGCGGGATCGAAAGTCAAACCGGCGTTATGCTTCTCGTGTCTATGAGCGATTACAACCTCGACCTGCGTGGTGTCGTCGTCGCCTGTTCGCACTGCGGCCAGCGGAACAGGATCGCGTTCGAGCGGTTGGGAGGGGCGGCGCGTTGCCCGGCGTGCAAGGTGGAGATCCACCCCCCGGCTGCCCCGATCGACGTGCCTGCGATCGACGTCTTCGACGCGATCCTTCAGCATTCCGCGATCCCGGTCGTGGTGGACTACTGGGCGGCCTGGTGCGGCCCGTGCCGGATGGTGGCGCCCGAGCTACAGAAGATCGCCCTGCAGAACCCGGGGCGATTCCTGGTGGTCAAGGTCGATACCGAGCACCTCCCGGAATTGTCCGCGCGCTACCACATCCAGTCGATCCCGATGATGGCCGTCTTCCTCCATGGCCACGAGAAGGCGCGCACGGTGGGTGCCCGTCCGGCCCGCGAGATTCTCGACTTCATCAACCAGGCGCTGACGGCCGGCGACTGACAGGCGCCTGCCGGCAGCGGGCAGCGGGCATCAAGCAGCCGCCAGCGGGCAGCCGCCGGCTCGTAGCAACCACACCCGAACACAGGGAATAGAATAGGCACGCCATCAACCGGCCACGATTCGTGCCCGACCCGGCCTGGGAGGCGCGGTTGAAGGTTGATGGGCGGGTGGTCGATCTGCATCGAGCCCGAGTACACGGACAAGATTCGCCGCAGGCCTCGAGCAGTGGGCCGTTTGGCCCGCGATCTCATTCTTGTAAGGACAACGTGCCAAAACTGGAAATTCCACCCGACCCCTTTGACGATGCGGGAATGGATGTTGCTGAAGCGTTCATGCGACTCGTGGTTCGCTATTTCGCGGCGACGGCCGACAGCAGCGGCCGGGTCTCCACCGCGCTCACGCCAGGCGAACTCGCGCGCCGGTTCGACGAACCGCTTCCGCAGAATGGAACGTCGATCGAGGCTGTGCTGGCGCGGCTCGAGCACGAGGTGCTCCCCGACTGCAATCGCCTGACGCACCCGCGGTCGATGGGCCACCAGGTCTCAGCGCCCCTGCCGGTCGCCGTCTGGACCGAGGCCTTGACCGCTGCGGTCAACCAGTCGGGCGCCGTGTGGGAGATGTCCCCGGTGGGGACGGTCATCGAGACGCAGGTGATCCGCTGGATGTGCGACCTGGCGGGCCTCGGCCCCGAGGCGGGGGGCACCTTCACCTCGGGCGGAACGGAGGCGACGTTCGCGGGCCTGCTCGCCGCGCGTCAGGCGGCGATCCCCGACGTCTGGACGCGCGGGGTCGGCGCGAACCCGCCGGTGGTTGTGTGCGGCGAGCACGCGCACTACGGCGTCGCACGTGCCATCGGTGAGCTGGGCCTTGGCACCGATCGGGCTGTCGCGATTCCCTCGCGCCACTTCAAGATGGATGTCGGCGCGCTCGAGCAGGAGCTCGACCGGCTGCGTCGCGACGGCCGAACGGTGATGGCCGTCGTCGCCACGTCCGGCACGACCGCCACCGGGTCGTTCGACGATCTCGAGGCGATCGGCCGGCTGTGCGAGGCGCGAGGCGTGTGGCTGCACGTGGACGGTGCGCACGGGGCGTCGGCGCTGCTGTCGGGCACGCACCGGCACCGGCTTGCGGGTATCCAGTACGCCCGATCGATCGCGTGGGATCCGCACAAGATGATGCTGATGCCGCTCACCGCCAGCGTCGTGCTCGTGCGCGACGAGCGCGATCTCGAGGCGGCCTTCAGTCAGCGGGCGCCATACCTGTTCCACGCGCGCGACGGCGGGCGCCGCTTTGACCAGGGGTTGCGGAGCTTCACCTGTTCGCGTCGGATTGATGCGTTCAAGGTGTGGGTCGCCCTGCAGCGGCACGGGGCGAACGGTCTTGGGGCGCTCTACAATCACCTCTGCGCCAACGCCGGCACCATGCACGCGCTGCTGACCGCGCGCCCGGACTTCGTCACGATCCACGAGCCTGAGTCGAACATTCTCTGCTTTCGCTGGATCGGAGACGGCACCCTGAACGACGAGCGGCTCGACCCGCTCAACCTCCGCCTGCGCGAGGCGTACAACCGCGCGGGCACGGGCTGGATCACGACGACGATGCTGGGCGGACGACGGGTGCTCCGGGTGACGCTGATGAACCCGCGCACGACCGCCACGGACCTGGCACGCACGCTGGACGACTTGTCGGAGATCGGCAAACAGCTGCAGGCAGAAGACAACATTGTATGAAGACACTCTCTCGCGTCTTTCGACTGGCGGCCGCTGGCCTCGCGCTGCTCTTCGCCGGTGATCTCGCCGCCGATTCGACGTGGCAGCTGCAATCGAGCGGCACCACCGAGCGCTTCCGCGCCGTCAGCGTCGTGAGCGGGACAGTGGCCTGGGCCAGCGGCAGCAAGGGATCGGTGGTCCGCACCGTGGACGGCGGCGCGCACTGGGCCGCGCTGGCCGTGCCGGGAGCAGAGGCGCTCGACTTCCGCGACATCGAAGCAATCGACGGCCAGGTGGCCTACGTCCTCAGCATCGGGCCCGGCGACCGGTCACGCATCTACAAGACGGTCGATGCGGGGAAGAGCTGGACGCTGCAGTTCACCAACCCGGACCCGAAAGCCTTCTACGATGCAATCGCGTTCTGGGACGCGCGGAATGGCCTGGCCGTTGGAGACCCGGTCGATGGACGCTTCACGATCGTCCGCACCGCCGACGGAGGCCTCACCTGGTCGCTCATCCCGGAGGCAAACCGCCCGAGGGCCCTGCCTGGTGACGGCATGTTCGCCGCGAGCGGCACCTGCCTGACCGTCCAGGGCAAAGAGCATGCATGGTTCGGGACGGGCGGGGCTGCCAGCGCCAGGATCTTCCGATCGACCGACCGCGGTCTCACCTGGTCAGAAGCGGCCACGCCGATCGCCGCCGGGACGGCTTCGGCCGGCATCTTCTCGATCGCGTTCAGCGACCCGCGCCATGGCCTGGTCGTGGGCGGCGACTACCGCAAGGAGCAGGAGTCGAGCGACAACATCGCCCGCACCAGCGACGGCGGA
>JANYLG010000222.1 GCA_025363775.1 Acidobacteriota bacterium
CGGAGATCGGATCCGCGCTGCTGGCCTCCTCGCCGGCTGCCGCCCCCGAAGAAGTCACCGAAGCCGAAGATGTCGCGCAGGCCGCCGAAGATATCGCCGAAGTCGGCAAAGATGGTCGGGTCGAACCCTCCGGCCCCAGCCGCCGAGCTGACACCCGCGTGGCCGAAGCGGTCGTACGCCGATCGCTTGTTCGCGTCAGCCAGGACGGCGTACGCCTCGGCCGCTTCCTTGAACTTCTCCTCGGCCTCCGCGTTGCCGGGGTTGCGGTCCGGGTGGTGCTCGAGCGCCAGCTTGCGGTAGGCGCTTTTGATGTCCTGATCGGCCGCGTCCCTCGACACGCCGAGCACGTCATAGTAGTCGTGCTTGCTCACGCCTTGGCTACCTTCACCATCGCAGGGCGCAGCAGGCGTTCGCCGTGCATGTAGCCGCGACGCACCTCTTCGATGACAGCGCCCTCGGCATGGCCGGGGCTGGATTCGTAAGTGATGGCCTGGTGGAATCGCGGGTCGAACATCTGGCCAACCGTCTCGATCGGCCTGACGCCCCGCCGGGACAACAGGTCCTGCAACTGTTTGTAGATGAGTTCGACGCCCTTGCGATACGTCGCCGCGTCCGGCCCGGCATCGGCCTCGAGCGCGCGCTCGAAATCGTCCACGATCGGCAGGATCGCTTCGAGCACGTCGCCCGCCGCGTACTGGGCCATGTCGCGGCGTTCGCGCTCCACGCGCTTGCGGTAGTTGTCGAACTCGGCCGTCTTGCGCAGCAGGCGGTCGTAGTGATCGTCACGCTCGCGGCGGGCCTGCGCCAGCTCGTCAGCGACGGGTGCGGCCGCCTCGGTTTCGCTCGCGGCGTCCTTCTCAACGGGTCGCCGAGACTGCGGGTCCTGGGATTCGGTGTCCTGGGGCATGATCTTCAAGGAAATTCGGAAAAGACAGAACGGGAAACGACAGTTACGGCGTCTGGTTCCAGACGCCGTGTTGCAGGAGCCGCGTGACGGCGCGTCCGGCGCTGTCCACGATGGAAATTGCGCGCGAGTACTTCATCCGCGTCGGGCCAATCACGCCGATGGCGCCGCGACGATCGCCGTCGGTGTAGGTGGTCGCGACAAGGCTGACCTCGCGCAGATCCGGCGCGCTGTGCTCGGTGCCGATGATGACCATCAGGCCCGGGCCCTCCATGTACTCGGTCAGCAGGCGCACGAGCCGGTGCTTCTCCTCGATCATCGTCAACAGCGTGCGCAGGGTGCCGAGCGACACCCGGCCTCCTTCCTCGGTCTCCTCGACGAGCGACGCAGCCCCCTCGATGAACAGCACCTGGGGTTCGCTGAGACCGGTGAAGGTGGACTCGGCCAGCCGGAGGGCCCGCGAGAGCAGGGCGTCGTAGAGCGTGCGTTCCTCGGCCATGCGCAGGAGCACGGAGGCCCGCACCTGGCTCAGCGGGAGCCCGGCAAACTGCTCGTTCAGGTAGTTGGCCGCCTGGTGCAGGTCCGCCATCTGGAGGTGCTCGCCGATGTCCACCACCTTGTTCGAGACATGCCCCCCGCGCATCACCACCACCACGAGGACCTTGGTCTCGGCCAGCGGCACGAAATCGATCTGCTGAAATGCCGACTCCTCGCTGACTGGCGGCACCGCGAAACCGACGTGGTGCGACGCCTCCGACAGCACGTGCGAGACCGTGGTCAACGCGGCATCCATCAGGGTGGGGTTGCCAGCCTGCGCGAACAACTGGGCTTCGACGCCCATGGCGCGCCCCGGCCGCCTCGTCTCCAGCAGCATGTCCACGTAGCAGCGATACCCGAAATCGGTCGGTACCCGGCCGGCAGAGGTATGGGGCTGGTATACATAGCCCTGCTCTTCGAGCGACGCTAGCACGTTCCGTACCGTAGCCGAAGAAAGACCAAATCCGCCTCGTTTGACGAGCGTGGCCGAAGCCACGGGTTCGCCCGTCTCGACGTACTCGCCGACGAGGGCCGCCAGGATGCGCCGAGAGCGTTCGGAGAGCCGTGATGTGACCATTAGCAGTCAATCGCTGAGAGTGCCAATAGCTATTATACACGATCCGTCGAGGCAGGCCAGGTAAGCGCAACGACGGGAAGGACTAACGCGACGATCGCAGGGTCGCCGCTGCAACATGGGCCTCGGCGATCCGCCCCGAGCGGACGGCAATCAGTTCGGCCACGATGCTGACGGCGATTTCGGCTGGTGTGACGGCCCCGATGTCCAGGCCAATCGGCGCGTGCACGGCTGCCAGCCGTTCGGCGTCGGCGCCCTCGCCCTCGAGGGCGTCGAAAATCCGGACGACCTTCGCGCGGCTGCCAATCAACCCCAGGTATGTCCACCCTCGCCCGACCAGGTCCCGCATCGCATCGTAGTCCTGCCGGTGCCCGCGGGTGACGACCACGATGTAGGCGCCGGCCGCGAGGTGTGTCCCCTTCAGCCAGGTGGGGATGTCGTCCACGATGACTTCGGCTCCGGGGAAGCGATCCACGTTCGCGAACTTCTCGCGGTCGTCCACCACGTGGACGCGGAACCCGGTCAACTGCGCGACCCGGGAGACCTCCACAGACACGTGCCCAGCGCCGAGCAGGTACAGATCGGGAGCCGGCTCGATCGGTTCGATGTAGACCTCCATCTGTCCTCCGCAGATCAAACCCGACTCGGCAGCCAGTTCGTCGTTGAGGCTGTAGCGGGCGAGTTGGGGACGCCTCTGGCGAATCGCCTCGCGGGCCTTCCCCGACGCATCGTTCTCGTAGCATCCGCCGCCAATCGTTCCGGTCGTACGGCCGTCCTCGTACACCAGCATCTTGGCGCCCACACGCTGGGGCGTGGATCCGCTGGTCGAGACGATGGTCACCAGCGCCGCGCGCTCACCGTCGTCCAGGGCTTTCACGACGGCACGGAACACTTCTTCGGACATAGAGAGCAGACCTCAGAAGACAGCATCAAGAAGACGCTCGCTTGTTCTCAGTCCTTGTGCAATTCGCACGTCTTCGTCGGCTCGGTGCCGGGGAGGAAGACTTCCTTCAGCACCCGCGGGCAACCGGGGACGGCCAGTTCGCCGTTGTCGCGGTCGATCTCCACGAACACGAGGCCCTTGGGCTGGGGCAGTGGCCTGTTCGCGTGCCCGGCAAGGGCCCGGATCATGAACGTCGTCCAGATGGGAAGCGCCGCCTGAGCGCCACTCAGACCCAGGCCGGTGTTGTCGTCGAAGCCCACCCAGACCACCGTCAGCAGCTCCGGCGTGAATCCCACGAACCACGCATCGCGCAGGTCGTTGGTGGTGCCCGTCTTGCCCGCTGCGTCGAGCGCGAACCCCGCGCCGCGTGCGCTGGCCGCTGTTCCCTCGTTCATGACGCTGCGCATCATGCTGGCCACGAGGAACGCGGTCTCGGGTCGGGTGATCGTCTTGGTCGCGGGCCATGCCGGCTTGGCGGCCTGCTTGCCGTCCGTGTTGATCTGCTGGATGGCGTGCAGCGGCCGCAGTTGGCCCAGATTTGGGAAGACCGTATACGCGGTTGCGATCTCGAACGGCGTGGCCTCGAACACGCCGAGCGCGATCGACGGGTACGGCTTGGGCGCCGTCGACGTGCCCATCCGCTTCCAGAGCGCGGCGATCGTGTTGAAGCCAATCATCTCGCCGACCGTCACCGCCGCGGAATTTCGCGATTGCGCGAGCGCCCGCCGCAGCGTGATCGCCCCCTCGTAGGTGTCCTCGTGGTTCTTCGGCTCGTAGGCCTGGCCCTCGAACCAGAACGTGGTCGGCTCGTCCACGACCACCGTGGCGGGGGTCAGGTCCGTGCGCCCTTCGTCGGCCCCTTTCTCGAACGCGGCCAGGTAGACGAACGGCTTGAACACCGAGCCCGGCTGGCGCCTTGCGGTCAGCACTCGGTTGTACTGCGACTGGTTGTACGATCGTCCGCCGACCCACGCAAGAATCTCGCCCGTGCGCGGATCGATCGCGAGGAGCGCCGCCTGTGCCGGCTGAGGCCGCTTCCGCCTCTTCAGCAGCGCGTCCACCTGGACGAGCCCCTCGCGGACGGCGTCCTGCGCGATCCGCTGCAGGTGGAGGTCGAGCGAGGTGTAGACGTCGATCCGCTGCGTCGATCGCATGATGTCCGGGAACTGCTCGGCCAGTTGCTGGCCGACCATGTCCACGAAGTACGGGGCCTCGGCATCGAGTGCCCGCGGGACGATCGTCAACGGTTCCTGCGCTGCGGCCTGCGCCGCGCCCGCCTTGACGAAACCGGCCTGCACCATCTCCTGCAACACGACGTTCCGCCGCTCGCGCGCCCGGGCCGGCGAGCTGAATGGCGACAGGTTGTACGGCGAGTGGATCACGCCGGCCATCGTCGCTGCCTCGGCCAGGCTGAGGTTGTTGACGTCCTTGCCGAAGAACAGGCGCGCCCCTTCCGCGACACCGTGAATCGCGAACGAGCCTCGCTGCCCGAGGTACACCTCGTTCAGGTAGAACCCCAGGATCTCGTCCTTCGACGCGCGCCGCTCGAGGACCAGCGCCATGAACTGCTCGGTGACCTTCCGCTTGATCGACTTCTCCAGCGGGTTCGCCATCACCGCTGCCAGGAAGACGTTCTTGACGAGCTGCTGCGTGATCGTGCTGCCGCCCACCAGGTAGGGCCTGTCGCCGGAGACGTTCGTGATCAGGGCGCCCACCATCCGGATCGGGTCGACGCCCGGGTGATCGTAGAACCGGCGATCCTCGATGGCCAGCACCGCGTTGACGACGTGGGGCGGAATCTGCCTCAGCTGGACCTGTCGTCGCTTCTCGCGTTCGCCCGACATCAGCGAGGTGAGCAGCGGCGTCTCGAGCGTGACGCGCTCACGCTCGCCGACCGCGAGGACCTCGAGGCGCACGAGCCGGTCGGTGCCCGCCGGCACCGGGCGGGCACCGACCTTGACGACCGCGGGCTTCGTGAACGTCGCGAGGACCGTCCGTCCGGCCCAGTCGCCGGTCCGCGGCACCAGCGCGACGGCGTTCTCGAGGGTGGCGAATTCGCCCGGCCTTGCCGGTTTGGGGCGCTGCGCGTACCCCAGGTCGTTCAGCCGATCGACCAGCTGGCGTTCGCTCAACGCCTGGCCGCGCCTGAGCTCCATCGGGCGCCCGTACACGCGCGGCAGCACCCGCTCGCGCTGCCCGTGCAGCCGCGCGTCGATCACGCCGGCAACACGCGCGTAGTAGTAGCCGAGCGAGGCCGATGCGATGAGGGCCGTCAGCCCGAAGACGACGGCCAGGACCAGCGGCCAGCGGCGGCGCCGGCCCGGGCGGGAAGCCGTCTTCACACTCGTGGACGGGCGTTTCAATGTCACAGGGTTACATCGACAGGATCCAGTGCGAGCCCATGTCGAGCGGTAGATCGTCGTGCAGCCGATCGATCAACGCCGGGCCGTACCGGTTCAGGAAGTACACGAAGCCGATGCTTCGCTCCTGCGGGTGACCGTCCGGGAAAGCCTGCGCCCGCGCCCGCGCGTACTGGCGTCGCAGCGTCTCGTCGCGTCGCTTCGCCGCGTGGATGATCTTCTCGTGCAGCGTGCGAAGGTCGTGCTGCATCCGGCCCAGCGACGACCGCGCGGCGCCCACGAGCGTGGGATCGATCGCCGGCACCGCGTCGATCAGGCGCGCCATGCCCGCTTCGACCGTCCGCGACACCTCGTCGAACCCTTTTTCCACCGACTTGGGGAGCTGGTGCTCGAGCAGGTGGTTGAGCGCGGCTTCGTTGCCGGGCTGCAGCGACTCGAGCGGCAGCTGGTACTTCGTCAGGAACTTCGCGCCGGCCGAGTCGAGCAGCGTGACGCTCGCGCGCGGGAAAATGAGCGGCTGGGGCACGCCGAAATGCGCGTAGATCGGCCGGAGTTGCGCCAGGTACGCCAGCTCGTTCGGGCCGGCCACGTAGCACACGGTCGGAAACAGCGTGTCCTGCACGACGGGGCGCAGCAGTACATTCGGGCTGAAACACTCCGGGTGGCGACGCGACGCCTCGACGAGATCGGCGGCCGGCACCTGCGTCTCGCCGACGACGAACGCGCCCTCGCGACGATGCACCGTCTGCCGGATGCCATCGAGTTTGAAGAGCGCGACGTTGTCCTCGTGCGGCACCACCTGCGCGTGGTAGCCGCGCGCGATCAGCGCGTGGCCTTGCTCGGTCGCCAGCCGTGTCGTCGTGCCCGGCGATTCCAGTTCGCGCGTGAACACGTGCCCCACGAGCGCCTTGGTGTCCGGCTCGGACGAGTCGTACACAATGAGGCCGAGCCGGCCGAGCACCGACTCCATCCAGCGGCCGAACGCCTCCGACATGCCGGCGCCGGGACGGTACGCCTCCGCCAGCCGTTCCAGCGTCTCGTCGGTGAATTCCGTGGCCGGCAGCGTCGCGCGAAGGCTCTCGACCGCCGCCATCACCGAGGGGTCGAGCCTCACGGAGGAGACGGGACCTTCGCCGGCGCCCGGCGGTGTGCCGAGCGTGATCGTGCACCGGTGCATCTCGCCGTCGAGCACCGAGCAGGAACTGACTTCCTGCCAGTCGTGGTCCTCCGACTCGACCCAGAAGACCGCCACGGCCGGAACGCCGTGCTCGCGCGTGACGCGCGCGGCGAGTTTCACGGCCGTCAACGCCTTGAGCAGCGCGAACAGCGGCCCGCCGAACAGGCCGGCCTGCTGGCCGGTGAGGATCGCGACGGTGCGCGAATCGGCCAGGCGATCGGTCGCTGCCCTGGCTTCCTCAGGCGCTCCGCGCCGCTCCTGCTGGGCCTTCACGATGGCCACCATGCGCTCGCGGTTCCGGGGATGCGCCTGCGCGCTGGCGATGGCGTCCGACCAGGCCTTCGGCTGGCTTGGATGGCCGACAAAGAACGCCGCCAGGCCGTCGAAATCGTACGCGTAGTCGGCGGCCAGGCGGCGGATCCAGGGGAACCGACGGATATCGACCGCGAGGCGTAGAGCAGACGAAGCAGACGTCAGCGTGTCGGGTTGCACCAGTAGCGTTACTCTCGCAGAGCGGCCAGGCGGTGTCAAGACGAGGCAGCCTCGACGTTGCCGCGCATGCCCCGGGACAAGTCGTTGAACCGCAGGGGGTTCAATGCTAGCATCAGGGGAACTTCAGCTTAGGAGTGCATGGCGCTGCCAAGAGACAGGTCCGTCACCTCTTCACCGCCGTCCGCATTCGGCCAATACCGCGTCGTCCACCAAGTTGGTGCCGGCGTGCTCGGGCCCGTGTTCCGAGCCTACGACCCCGAGCACGACCGGGCGGTGGCCATCAAGGCCTTTTCCCTCGACTTGACTCCTGAACAGGCACGCGATCTGGCCGCCGATCTCGCGCGGCTCCCGACGCTGGCGCTCGGTCACCCGTCGATGATCGCGCCGCTCGGGGCCGGGGCTGACGGCTCCACGGCCTACCTCGTGGAAGAGTATTTCGTCGCCGAGTCGGCGGACGTCGCGCTCAAGCAGTACGGGCCGGCGCCCGTGCCCGACGCGATGCGTGTCGTCGGACAACTGGCGGGCGCGCTCGATGTCGCGGCCGCCGCCCTCGTGCATCACGGCGCGTTGCACCCGCGCGACATCCTCTTGGCGCAGCACGAGGTGCGCCTCACCGGCCTCGGCGTGGTGGCCGCGCTCGAGCGGGTCGGGTTCCGCACGGCCGCCCGGAGACCCTACGCGGCACCCGAACGACTCTCCGGCGGGCCATTCGGAGCCGCCGCCGACATCTTTTCGCTGGCGTGCGTCTCGTACGAGCTGGTCACCGGCCGGCGCCCGACGCTCTCGGGCGAAACCGTCAGCGTCGACACCGACTCGGTCCAGGCGGCGGACGCGGGTGCGCTGGCCGAGACTTTCGCGCGCGCGTTGAGCCTGCGACCCGACGACCGTCACCCGTCCGCGCTCTCATTTGCCGCCGCGCTCAAGCATGCGCTGACGGGCGAGCCGCTGCAGACCCCCGCGGAGTTCGAGCGCCCGCGCTCGCGCCGCGGAGCAAAGGGCGGGCACAAGGCGCCGATCCTGTCTCTCGACGCGGACCGTGCCGAGGTGGCGGATCCGGCGAGTCCTGCTTCCGACGCCCTCGCGGCCCAGATCGCTCCGGAAGTCCGGGTCGCCGACGAACCGGGCGTGCTGCCGGATGACCTGCCGCTGGCGCCGCCACTGGGCACGCCGTCGACCGACGACGTTCGGGCCGCGATGCAGCAGTACGAGGCGCCGGCCGAGCGCACACCGGCCCTGCAGCCCGCGGACGAGGTTGGCCACACGCCGCTGCCGTCGTTCCTCGAGGCCTATCGGATTGCCGCCGCCGAGGAATCCGAACCAACGCTCGCGGTTCCCATGCCGCCGAAGGTCGAGGTGCCGGAGGCCGAGCCGCCCACCGCGTTGGAACCGGATTTCTCGGATTCTGATCGACGCATCGAGCCAACGATGGCGATACCGTTGGCCGTGTTCTTCAGGACGCCGGCATCGGCGCCGAGGTTCACACCCGCAGAGCCCGCACTGCCGGAACTGCTCGAGCCGACGACGTCCGACGTGCCGACGGACGAGTTGCCGTCACCCGAGCGGCCGTTGCCGGAACTGCCGGAGCCCGAGGCTCCGGTCGTGGAGCCGGCGGTCGGCCCGCTCCGTCTCGATGAACTCGATTTCGTGCGGCCATCCTTTGCGCCTGCAAAGCCGCACCGCGAGCAGGCACCGATGTTTGCCAGCGTTTCGCCGCCGCCCGACTCGTCCGACGCGAAGCCGCGGATAGCGCGTGTCCCGATGCTCGGGATGCTGCTTGTCGGCATGCTGCTTGGCTTTCTGGCGGGCTACCTGGTTGCGCCTCGACACGAATCGGCGCCGCCGACGAGTGCGACGGTCGCGTTGCGCGCATCGCCTGCGCCCGGCCTGGAGAGCCAACCGGGCGGCACGCCGCGGGTCACTCACGCCATCGGCACGCCGGCCCAGGCGGCCGCCTCGTCGGCCGCCGGGGAGCATGCCGTTCAGCCGCGGACGTCCCACCCCGCGGGCGGGACGAGCGAGGTGACTGGATCCGCGACGCCCGTGAAGCCCGAGAAACTGACGGCCCGTGAACGGCGAGCGTTGCGCCTCGAGGCGCAACGCGATGCCGTTCGAGCAGCTGCCGGCGCTCGCAAGGCCAACCCGGCCCGCACCGGCACCTCGGTGGAGGGCAGCCTGCTCATCGTGTCGAAACCGCCCGGCGCGGCCGTGACGCTCGATGGGAACCCGGCCGGGAAAACCCCGCTGACGTTGCCGACAGTGACGGCCGGATCGCACGCGATCAAGCTCGATCTCGCCGGGTACAACGTGTGGTCGACCGCCATCCAGGTGTCGGCGGGTCAGCAGGGCCGCGTCACGGCGTCGCTCGAACGACGTTCGGGAGAGGGTAGGAGCATGGAACGATGACGCTGCGCTGCGCCAGGCTGGCGCTCGAGGATGGCACCTGCTTCGAAGGTGTGGGGTGCGGGGCCGAGGGCGTCACGTCCGGCGAGGTCGTGTTCAATACGAGCATGACCGGCTACCAGGAAATCCTGACTGATCCTTCCTACGCGGGCCAGATCGTCACGATGACGTGCCCCGAGGTGGGCAACTACGGGACGACGGCGCTCGACGCGGAATCGCGGCGTCCGTTCGTGGCCGGGCTCATCGTGCGCGAGTGCTCGCCTGTGGCGAGCAATTGGCGATCGGCGGCCCCCCTTCACGACTTCCTTCGCGCCAACCACATCGTCGCGCTGGCCGGTATCGACACGCGTGCGCTGACGCGGCGCCTGCGCGCGGGCGGTGTGCTGCGGGGCGCAATCGGCACCGGCGATGTCAGCGTCGGCACGCTCGTCGAGCGCGCGCGACAGACTCCGCCCATGGAAGGGGCCGACCTGGTGCGCACGGTGACGTGCGCAGAACCGTTTGCCTTCGCCCTTTCCCCGGACGCGCCCGTGCACGGCGAGGCCGGGATTGCCACGGACCGCGAGTTCCTGCTGCCCGGCCGTTCGTCCGGTGTGCCATCGCCGGGACTGGCTGGTCGGCCGCTCGTTGCGGCGTACGACTTCGGGATGAAGTGGAATATCCTCCGCCGGCTCGCCGCCTGCGGGTGCGCGCTGAAGGTCTTTCCCGCGGCCACGCCGGCCGCCGAGGTCCTCGCGGCTCGTCCCAACGGCGTCTTCCTGAGCAACGGTCCTGGCGATCCGGCCGCGCTCCCGTACGTCGTCGCCAACGTGCGCGCGTTGATCGAGGCGGGGGTGCCGCTGTTCGGCATCTGCCTGGGCCACCAGGTGCTCGCGATCGCGCTCGGGGGGCGGACCTTCAAGCTGAAGTTCGGGCACCGCGGCGGGAACCACCCGGTGAAGGATCTCGAGACGGGTCGCGTCGAGATGACCACCCAGAATCACGGCTTCGCCGTCGAGGCCGGGTCGCTGCCGCCCGAGGTGAGGGTGACGCACGAGAGCCTCTACGACAAGACGATCGAAGGGCTGCGCCACCGCGAGCGCCCGGTGTTCTCGGTGCAGTATCACCCCGAGGCCTCGCCCGGCCCGCACGACGCGGACTACCTGTTCGGACGCTTCCTGTCGTCGTTGCGCCACGACTGACAGCGTCAATTCCGACTGGCAGCGTCAGTTCCGACTCTTGTGCGTCAGTTCCGACTCTCGTGCGTCAGTTCCGACTCTTCTGCGTCAGTTCCGACTATTGATTGTATGCCCCTTCGCACCGACCTTCACCGCGTCCTCGTGATCGGGTCCGGCCCGATCGTGATCGGCCAGGCTTGTGAGTTCGACTACTCGGGCACGCAGGCGTGCAAGGCGCTTCGCGCCGAGGGGCTCGAGGTGATCCTCGTCAACAGCAACCCGGCGACGATCATGACCGACCCCGACATGGCGGACCGGACTTACGTGGAGCCGCTCACGCCGGAGTTCCTCGAGGCGATCATCGCGGCCGAACGTCCCGATGCCATCCTGCCGACGGTCGGTGGCCAGACGGCGCTGAACCTCGCGGTGGACCTCGCCGAACTCGGCATCCTCGAGAAGTACAACGTCAAGCTGATCGGCGCCCAGATCGAGGCGATCAAGATCGCCGAAGACCGGCAGCTCTTCAAGGAGGCCATGCGCTCCATCGGCCTCGATGTGCCGCGCAGCGGCCTCGCGAAGTCCCCGCAGGACGCGC